>DASYYT010000042.1:0-23720 GCA_035949755.1 Candidatus Sulfotelmatobacter sp. | reverse complement strand
GCCTGCAACGAGGCGTTCAGCTTGCTGAACTGGTCGGTGAGCTGCTTTTGCTGCACCGCCAGTTGATCCTCAAAATTGTTGATGCTGTCCGACAAGCTCTGCTGTTGGGCCTTGTTCTGCGCCAGGTCCACGTAGAGGATGCCCTGCGTTGTGTCGGTCAAATTCAGCAGGTCCGCATGGAAGTTGTTGGCAAACCCGGTTGCGGAGGCGTTTTGGAAGAAATTCTGAAATGCTGTCGGATTCGCCGCCAGCACCTCATCGACGGTTTGCCCGTTCGCGTTCGTCCCCATCGTGAGCGTGCCGTCGTTGTTCATGTTGATGCCCAGCGATTCCAGGTTCACCAGCCCGCTGTTCCCCGAGATCGCATAAGTGATATCGCTCATCAGGCTGGTCTGCAGGGAACGCAGCGAGGTATCTGAGCCCAGCGGCCCTTCGGCGTTGGTGGCCGCGTTCACCGTGAACTGCCCGTTGATGTCCTGCATCACCTGGTTGTACGCGGAAACGAAGGTGTTGATGGCTTGCGACGCCTGCGCCGTGTCCAGGCCTACCGTCAGCTGCACCGCTTCGTTGGGCGCTGCGCCCGCCAGATTCAGGGTTAGGCCCGGAATCGCGCCGGTAATCGTATTGCTCGCGCTCGAATACGGAATCCCATCAATGGTCATCGACGCATTCGTTCCCCCGCTGGGCGCACTGAAGCTCAGTGTCGTGTCGTTGCTGGTAATCGCCAGCGATCCTGTAGTCCCCATCGCCTGGCTGTACAGAGCCAGCCGCGCCCCAGTTGCGTCGGTGACCACGCTGGCTGTCACGCCCCAGCCCTGCTGGTTGATATAACCCGCCAGCGTACTCAGAGTATCGTTGCTGCCCGCCGCGATCGCGATCGAGTGGCTCGCCCCCGCATTGCCTCCCACCTGCAACGTGATATTCCCGGAAGTTACTCCCGAGGCCAGAAACGAAGTATTGCCATCCGCCAGCGCGCCGGTGTAGATCGTTCCCGCCGTCGCCAGATTCGTCACCACAATCTGATGCACCCCGGCCACAGCCGAGGTCTGCGCCGTCGCCGTCAGAACGCTCGGGTCCGACGAACTGGCCGCCTGCGCGGTGAGCGCGCCCACAGGGTCGGCCAGCGCGTTCACCGCATTCGCCAGGTTCGTCAGGTCGCTATTGATGTTGGTCAGCAGCCCGGCCTGCGATTGCAGCGTGCTCTGCTCGTTCTGCCATTGCATTAGTTGCCCAGTCTTCTGACTCAGTATCTGATTTACCAGGCTGTTGACGTCGATCCCCTGCCCATTCAATAAACCGGCTGGATTCAGGCTAATGCCCATGTAGGTTTGCTCCTTCGTTGTCCGCTTGCTCCAAACGGGCTTTCGCCTTTTCCGCGAAGTCCTGATCGATAGCGCGCATTATCCCGAGCACTTGCGGGCTTGGGACTTGTAAGACGACGCTCCCGGAGTGGTCCAGGTACTTGATCACAATCACTCCGTTGGTCTCGCTATCTCGCTGCACTTGGACTTCATCTTGGTGCATTTCAAAGGAGGCAGCGGCGTTCCCAGGGACGCGGATGTTTTGTTTTGGCAGAGTTCCCGAATCGGGCTGCTGCGCTCTTGCCCTGACAGGCGATGGCGGCTGCTCCTGGCGAGCACGGGCTTCCACCAGCAACACCTGACTTGCTTCCACTCCTTGTACCGGATTGATGCTCATGGTGAGCCCCTCCGGAATACGGCAAGGGAGGCGGTTGCCCGCCTCCCTTGCGCTTCAGACTTATTGCAACAGTTTCAGCACGAGCTGCTGCTGCTGGTTGGCCTGGGCCAGAGAGGAGATGCCGGTCTGTTCCAGGATCGAGTACTTCGTCAGGTTTGCCACCGTCGTCGGAATGTCGGCCGCGATGATGCCGTTTTGCGCTGACGTGAGGTTCTGCACCTGGTTGCTGATGACGTTGCTGGCACTCTGCAGCCGGTTGACCACAGCGCCGATCGCGCCTCGCTCTCCGGCAATCGCCTGAATCGCCGCATTGATGTTGGTCAGAGCGGCTTGCGCGCTGGTTGCGGTCAGCAGATCCGTTCCCGCAGCGGCCGTGAAAGTCGCGCCGTTGAGGAATCCGAATTCCGCGCCCGTTCCCACTGTGGAAGCAATCGTTCCGCCCGCCGCGATTGCAGCCTGCCCGGTCGGGGTCGCTGCCAAACTCACCATATTCCCCGACGCGGATGCCGTCGCGGATGCGTTGGCGCCGCCTCCAGCCTGGTACAGCGTGCCTGCGCCGGCCCCGCCATTGATGGCTGCGGCCAAGTTCACCAATGTGTTCTGCAGCGCCATGACCGGATCCGTGCTGCCATCGATCACGACGTTGACTGCCGCCGCCGTAGCTCCCGACTTGGCTGCCCCGGCAAGCGGTCCGGCCACAAAACTGTAGGTCGTGCCGCCAATCGTGAGTTTATCGCCCGCCGTGATCGCGCCATTGGCCGCCAGGCTTGCACTTGCGCCGCCGGCTCCCAACAGGCCCGCCGACGACAGCGCGATCGGGCTCAGGTTGATCTGGCTGCTCAAGTTGGAATCGCTCAGGAAGATGTTCTGCGACGAGCCGTTGAACACCGCGGTTCCGTTGTAGGTGGTCGTGGTGCCGATCCGGTCAATTTCATTCTGGATGGCCGTATACTCGGCGTTCAGTGCGACTCGCTGGGTGTTGCCAACCGTGCCGGTGGCCGACTCGGTTGCCAGGGTGACTGCGCGGTTCAGCAGCGTGGTGACCTGCGCGAGCGCGCCGTCAGCCACTTGCAACGACCCTACACCGTCATTGGCATTGCGCGCTGACTGCGTCAAGGCGGTGATATTAGCCTGCAAGCCATTGGCGATCGCCAGGCCTGCGGCATCGTCGGCTCCAGTGTTGATGCGAGAACCTGACGAAAGCTGGTACAGCACGCTTTGCAGGCTGGTATTGGTGATGGACAACTGGTTTTCTGCGGACAGGGATGCGATGTTATTCAGGATTCCAATAGGCATGGTAAGCCGCTCCTTCTCGTTGAATTTGTTCGGTTGTCCTGAAGTTTTTCTCAGGATGTTCTGCGAAGCTTGCTTACTGTGCCCTCGCTGAACCCCGAATTTGTCTTTCCTGTTCATCGGCGGCTTGCGGTTCCGCTTTAGCCACGTGCGCTCCCCTTCGTAATACGCCAGTAATGGGAAATCCGCGCACCCCATAAACCATCCGCACGCTCTGCCGATCCTTCCTCTCAGGAAGCCGTATACCTCGGCGAATGTCTTTCCGCGGCTTCGAGAGTGAACCGCCATGATTCAGCTCACGCGCCTGAATAACAAGCCGCTGCTCGTGAACTCGGACCTGATCAAATTCGTCGAGCAGGCTCCCGACACGCTGGTGACCCTCCTCAACGGGGAGAAGATTGTTGTGCTCGAAAAGGTGAGTGAGGTTCTGGCCCGCATCATCGAATTCCGCCGCTCGGTGCTGGAAGGATTGTCTTTTACCTGGGACGCGGCTTCTGCCCATGTTTCGCGCACTGCCGACCGCAGCGCCCATGAGCCGGAAAGGTAAGCGTGGACAAGGCTAGTGTCACCGGCATCGTTCTGGCAGTGGGAGGAATCCTGGCTGGCCTGCTGCTCGAAGGCGGCAATCTCGGCCAGATCCTGCAGCCCACCGCCGCCATGATCGTTTTTGGCGGCACCTTGGGAGCGGTCATGCTGCAGTTTCCTCTGCCCGTTCTGATGCACGCCATACGCCGCATGCGATCGGTCTTTGCCAGCCCTAAAGCCAATCCCCAGCAGACGGTTCACCGGCTGGTCCAGTACGCGCAAAAAGCCCGCCGCGAAGGGATTGTTTCCCTCGATGCCGAACTCGCCGCCATCGAAGAGCCTTTTCTCAAGAAGTCTCTGATGCTCGCCGTCGACGGCACCGAACCCGATGAGCTGCGCAAGATTATGGAACTGGAACTCGACAACCAGGCCGAGTACGAAGACCAGGTGCCGCAGGTGTTTGAGTCGGCCGGAGGCTTCGCCCCCACGATCGGCATCATCGGAGCCGTCCTCGGCCTGATTCAGGTGATGCAGCATCTCGATAAAATTGATGAAGTGGGCCGCGGCATTGCCGTCGCCTTCGTGGCTACCATCTACGGCGTCGGCTCCGCCAACCTCTTATATCTGCCGGTCGCGGGAAAGATGAAGCTGCGCATCCGCGAAGAGCAGATTACCCGCGAGATGACTCTGGAAGGCGTCGCTTCCATCCTCGAAGGCATGAATCCTCGCATGCTCGAAACCAAGCTGCTGGGGTTCCTGGTCGACGCGGAAAAGCCGGCAGAGAATGCAGAGAATAAAGAGAAGGAACCTGCCGGAGAACGCATGTTATGAGCCGCCGCAAACGAGCCGCTCACCATGCCAATCACGAACGCTGGCTGGTTTCCTACGCCGATTTCATCACCCTCCTGTTCGCATTTTTTGTGGTGCTCTACGCGTCCTCCCAGGTCGACCAGCGCAAAGTCGGCAAGCTGGCGCTGGCCATCCAGGTCGCGTTTCAGGAGCTCGGAGTCTTTCCCGCTTCCACCACCCAGATCCCGATCAACGGAAATGAACCGATGCCCTTCAGCGTCGTGCAGTCCATCGAAAATGCCAAGCATGCCACGGAGTTGGGACGTATTGCGTCCCCTCCCACCGATTCGCTGAGCGCAGCCTCGGAAGAGGCCAACCTCACCACTCTCCAGACCGAACTGCAGCAAGCCCTGCAACGTGAAATCAGAATGCATGCTGTCGCCCTGCACCGCGAGAGCGAAGGATTGATCATCAGCCTGCGCGAGTTTGGATTCTTCGAAAGCGGCTCGGCCACGCTGCGGCCATCCGCCATGCCCGCCCTCGACCGCATTGCCTCGATTCTTTCGGTTCGCGCCTGCCGTCTGCGCATCGAAGGCCACACCGACAACGTTCCGATTCACACTGCGCGGATGGCTTCGAACTGGGAACTGTCGACCGCCCGCGCCACCGAACTGGTCCGCCTCCTGATCGTGCGCTACCGCTTTTCTCCCGGCCGCTTATCGGCCGCGGGCTTTGCCGAATACCATCCCATTGCCAGCAATGACACCGCGCAAGGGCGCGCCCAGAACCGGCGCGTGGATATCGTCATTCTCAGCGAGCACATCATCCGCGCCGAGGTCGCAGGCGCCTCCAGTTCCGATGCTGGGAAGCCTTCAGCGGCGGTGCCCTAGTTTTGCAGAATCTAATACCGTCTTTCTCCGCCGCTAAAGTTAAGCCTTTCGTCCGCCGATGAGTTCTGTGGGGAGCCATGCAACTCCTCGGCATGGGTATGTGCTTGCAGTTCTGTTCTCACCTGATTCTCTCAGGGGTTACTCCATGAGTGCCGCCATGGCACAATCCGCAGCGGCGATCGACGCTCCGGCTGACCCGGAACTGATCCGCATCCGCGATCTGGTCTACCAGGTTGCCGGAATCTTTCATCCCGACAACAAGCTTCGCCTGCTGCAGGATCGCTGCCAGCGGAGGATGAAAGAAGCGGGGGCGCAAACTCTTCGCGAGTACCACGAATGCCTCACCAGCCGTCCCACCCGCCATGTCGAACTGGTCGCGCTATTGAACGAAATCACGATTGGGGAGACCTGTTTTTTCCGCAATCAGCATCAGCTGGATGCCTTGCGGCAGGTGGTGCTGCCCAAAATCATCGAGGCCAAGGCCAAGGTTCCCTTTCGCCGTTTGCGCATCTGGAGCGCCGGCTGCTCGACCGGGGAAGAGCCGTACACGCTGAAAATCCTGATGCTCGAGGAAGCCCAGCGCCGTCTCAAGGACTGGAGCGTAGAGATCCTGGCCTCCGACCTCAACCAGAATTCGCTCGACCACGCCAAAGCCGGCCTCTACAACGGCTACAGCACGCGCAATCTCACGCCTTATTACCGGCAGAAATACTTCACTCCGGTAGAAGATCAACTGCAACTGCAGGCGGCGGTGCGCAGCGGCGTCAGCTTCAGCCGCGTGAATCTTTGCGATGACTCGCGCATGATCTTCATGAAGAGTCTCGACCTGATTTTCTGCTGCAATGTGCTGATCTATTTTGATCTTGCTTCCAAGCAGCGGGTCATCCAGCACTTCTACAACAATCTTCTCCCTCACGGATATCTGTTCCTCGGGCACGCCGAGTCGCTTTATGGAGTGAACGACGAGTTTCGCCTGGTTCACCTGCCGCGCACCACCGCTTATGTCAAGGGTGAACGTTCTCCGGCGAGAAAGCAGGAACCATGAGTGCGCCTTCAAGGACGAAGAACTTGCTGCAGAAGATTGAGGGACTGGAACACATCCCGACCATCCCCGCGGTGCTGGCTCCGCTGCTGCGCTACCTGGAGAAGCCTTTGGAAGATCTGGACGTGCAGAAAGTCACGGACATGATCGCGCAGGACAAATCGCTGGCGGCGCAGTGCCTGCAGATGGCCAACAGTCCGCTGTTTGGCAGATGGCAAAAGATCGATTCCCTGCGGGGCGCCATTCTCGGCCTCGGGTTCCAACGGGTCAGCGATATCGTCATGTCCTGCGGCGTGCTCAACATGACGCCCAAAGAAACCGGCATCGACCCGGTGGTTTTCTGGGAGCATTCCCTTGGGTGCGCGCTGGTTTCCCGGCACTTCGCCCGTAAAATCGCCTATCCCGATCCGGGCAAGGCTTATCTGGCGGGGCTGCTTCACGATCTCGGCATCATCGTGAATCTCTGGATGCTGCCCAAGGAGTTTCGCGCCACCTACGAGTTTGTCCGCCGCGAGGGGATTCCGCTCTGCGAAGGAGAACAGGCCCAGCTCGGGTTCACGCACTGCGAAAGCGGCCGCCTGCTGGCCGATCACTGGGAGCTTTCCAAAGATCTTTGCGAAGTGGTCTCGCTGCACCACTCCGCGCCGGAATCGCATGAACATGCGGGCTTGATCGCGCTGGTGGAATTGAGCGACTTGCTTTGCCGGATGAGCGGCCTCGGCTACGGCTACGCGGAAAACCGCGAAGTCAACCTGCTGGAACGAAAGTCGTTCGCCGTGTTGTCCAAGGAATGTCCCCGGTTGAAAGATTTCGATTGGGCACGCCTCACCTTTGAACTGGATTCCTACATGGACGAGGTGCATACGCTGGTCCACGCCATCTACCGCACGTGAACCCATGAATGAAACTGCCTCAGCCCGGCCGGTTCGCGTTCTGATCGTCGACGACAGCGCGTTCATGCGCACTGCGCTGGCTCGGATGATCGCCTCCGAGGCTGGCTTCGAAGTGGTCGCGACCGCCTCCTCCGGCACCGAGGCGCTGGAAATAATTGCCGCTCACGATCCTGATGTAGTCACCCTGGACGTCCAGATGCCCGGCCTCGACGGGCTGGCAACTTTGCGCTGCATTATGCAGCGCTTCCCCCGGCCCGTCATCATGGTCAGCGCCGTCACCGACAAGGACGCAGAGATCACCTTCAATGCCCTGAGCGCCGGAGCTTTCGATTACGTGCCCAAACAGTTGTCCCAGGCCTCTCTCGATATTGGCCATATTCGTTCCGATCTGATTGCGAAAATTCGCGCCGCGGCAGCGGCACGGCGACAGCGCGCCGCCTGGGCAAGCACTCGTAAACCTGCCCAATCGGTCGGCCTCAAAGCAGCGGCGGTGGTTTCTGCTGTTGCTCCCGCGGTGGTCGCGATCGGGGTCTCCACCGGAGGTCCCAAAGCTCTGCAGGAAATCCTGCCGCGCTTTCCGCGGGACTTTCCCGTTCCCATCCTGATCGTGCAGCACATGCCCGCTGGCTTTACCGGACCTTACGCGCAGCGTCTCGACGCACTGTGCGCGATCGCGGTGCGGGAAGCCTCTGCCCGTGAACTCATCCAGCCCGCCACTGCCTACATCGCACCTGCCGGACTGCACATGCGCGTGGAGCGCCGGCTTTCTGACTCGCGCGCCATCATTGCGCTCGACCCGCAGCCCGATGACGTTCTTCACATACCTTCGGTCGACGTTTTAATGAAATCGGTCGCCGCTTTCTACGGGACCAACGCCTTGGGCGTGATCATGACCGGAATGGGTTCGGATGGCGCCGAAGGAATGAAGGCTATTTACAGCGCCGGAGGTCTCACCATCGGCCAGGATGAAGCCAGCTGCACGGTTTACGGGATGCCCCGCGCCTGCGCCGAACTCGGCATCCTCGCCCGCATCGTGCCCTTAAACGATATTCCAGCTCAGATCCTGCAAGCCACACGCCGGCGCATGCCGGCATGAAACCGCGCGGTTTGAACTGGTTCCGTGTCCACCAGTTCCCGCACCCTGCCCAGCAAATCATCGCTGGAAAATGGCTTGGCCAGACACTGCTCTCCGGTTTCCCGCACCATCTGCTCCGCATACCCGGTCTCCAGCAGCACAGGAAGCAACGGATTTTCCCGGCGCAATCTCTCGGCCAGGGCGCGGCCGTTCTCTCCCGGCAAAATCACGTCGGTGAGGAGCAGATCAATGTCATGACCGGCATCGTCGTAAAGCTGCAGCGCCTCTGCCGCGTTCTTGGCGCTCAATACGCGATAGCCTGCGGTGCGCAAAACCTCGATGGCAACTTCGCGCACGAACTCCTCGTCCTCCACCAGCAGAATCGTTCGCGGCTCAGGTAGAAGTTGTGGCTCCTCCCATTGCGGTCGCCGGTCGCCGGCGAACCGGTCGATGGTCAGGCAGATGGTGTCTTCCTGGATTGAGCTTCCACAGATTTCTGAGTGATTCATAACCTGCTCCTGCCACGTCGTGGAGCAAATGGATAACCAGAGCAGCGGCTCGAAGTGTCCGCATCGCAATCGAGTCAAATCGCAGGAACAAAGGAGTTATTCACGAGGAGAATGGCGGAGCTGTGTTAGCCGGGACGGTTCACGTGCATATCTGGGAATTGGCCTAGCACCGAACCCAATTCGGGAACCGGAGCACGTTCTCTACCTGGGCGCGGTTAATACTGTCTCGTACGGATCGAGCACAATCTTCCGCGACCCGGCTGGCGCTGAAAGATGAAACGGAGTTTCCTCTCCGTCCGCGAAAACTCTTCCCAGCAGCACCAGTTGCTTGCCCGCCAGCGCCGCGTATACCGGAACTGACGTCACCAGGCCTTCTGGAGCTTCCTTCTGCAGAATCGTTCCACTGGCCAGCATGCTTTTGCCCCTGGGCGCGATCTTCACATTCTTAAGCTCCAGCCTGGGCAGGGAAGTGCCGTTAATCCATCCCTCGAAGAACCACTCCAGAGAATTCTTGCCCTCGTAACGCAACGATGGCGGAAGCTGTTCGGCAAACACGTCGAGGATCTCTCGGGTAGTCACGGCTTTGCCTTCATATTTTTCGCGCAGTCGCTTTAACGCCCGCATAAAGGGCTCGTCGGGGCTGTCGTTCTCAAATTTATGACCATCCTGTTCCGCCCCGTCCTTCAACATGGCTCGCAGCATGTGGAACAGCCAGGCTCCCCGGCCGTAACTGATGGCCTCATAGCCATCGGGAAATTGCGATGACAGCAGCCGCGTCCCTAAAGTGACCGGGCCCGCATCCATCGGCGATATTCCATCCTTATTTTTTTGCATCAGGTCGCTGCGGTAGTGGTCCATGACATCCCGGAATCCCGCCGGATTCCTCTCCTGCAGCAGCAGCAGCGAGCAGTATGTGGCCAGGGCTTCGGAAAACCACTGATCTCGATAGCTGCTCCAGGTGACCAGATCCCCCCACCATTGATGCGCCACTTCATGGGCGGGAACGATCTGCTGTAGCAAAATGTTATAGGGATCGAAGTGCAACTGCTCGCGATCCTGCTGGTTCAGGAACGCATAGGAGGATAAAAATATCAGCCCCGGCCAGCCCTGGCTTTCCCCTCCGGGCATCTGCGTTAAAGCCAGATGGCTGTAAGGAAACGGGCCGAAGCGCGCGGCATAATATTGGATGGCACGGGCCGCCGTTTCGCCGACCGTGACTTCCATCTGCGCCGGCGACGGGCGATGCGGAACGATCATTTGCGGCGATTGGGGCGCCAGTTGTGTCGGCTGTGGCGCGATCACCTGAATCGGAGCATTGGGAAAATTCCGCTCCACTCCTTGCGTGGCATAGGTTTCGACGGCTACGCTCCCGGCCTTGGCGATGGCTTCCCGATATTTGCCCAGATTGAATCCCGCCAGTGGGATCGGCCTCTCCGAAACCCAGCGGGAACTTTGTTCTGCCTTGCTGGTGGAGCGCAGCTCATCGACCGGAGTGGATTTTCCGGTCGCGACCAGTTCCCATCCTTGCGGGTAGCTGAACTGCAGATCGAAGTTCGCCATCTCGATGCCGCGGTTGGGATACCAGGTGCCGCGCTCGCCGACGTAGAGCAGTCCGCCTCCGGCTTCGGCGAGAACGTCGCCGCCGTAAACGAACTCCAGCTCGAATTTTTGGCCCAGCCAGGTTGGCTCGGGAAGCACCACCGCGACCAGGTCGTTTCCCCGGCGCGAAAGCTGGCTGCCCTCCAGCGCCGGATTGTGGATGAACTCCACCGCCCTTCCGTTCGCCTTGACGCTCTCGATTTGCAAGTTTCGCGACAATTCAAACAGCAGAATGCGCGCGCCTCCTTGTTTCGCCTCGCACTGGATTTCCGCCCGGGCATGAATCTGCCGGGGCGGCAGGACCTCGGTGGTAATCGTGTATTGTCGAACCACAACGCGCTTGTCCTGCTCTTGTTCTCCTTCGGGCTCGGTGCTCAAACCCTTGCCTGGCGCGGCCCGGGTTTCCGCTGGCGAGAACGAGGTCCATACGTTGTAATAGTTCTGTCCGTCGTCCGCCGTCTTGCCCTGGCCTGCCTGAACTTGCTCCTGCGCAGTCGAGTCGTAGAACACATCGAACACGCCGAGTCCGGTTCCTTGCAAACGCGCGTGCAGATAGCGGTCCGGCGCTCCGGGCCCGGTTCCCATTCCATCGTCCGAAGCGGGCATACCAGCAACCGGCAGTCTCTTGCTGAAGGTCATCAATAAGCGCATCGCATCGGAAAAGGCGAGATTTTTCACCGTTGCATCCCAGCGCTGTACAAATGCCGCCGGGTCGATGGGGGCCCGCAGATCGGGTCTTAACTCCATCGGTACGTCGTCGTTGAATCGAAAGTAAGCCGTCGAAAATCGTTCCTCCAGAATCGCCATTCCCGTGAATAAGCTCATCGACCGGCGCTCGACTTCGTTGGGCGGAGTGATCAGGACTTCACCCTCTCCTTCGAAAAACGCTCCCGTAATCCGCCCCATCACATCCTGGGTAAACGCGATGGTCCCGTCTTCGAGGCTGATTTGCACCGCCGGCCGGCTCAGGGCGGCGCCTCTCACCTGATAGACCCGACTCGGGTCCAGTCCCAGTTTGCCCAGCTGCAGGTAAAGCGCTTCCGCCGGCTTCTGCGGCCCATCGTCGGCGGCAGGGCAAGGCGCAGCCCACGTCCACGCTGCCAGGCAGGCTGCGCCAAACCGCAGAACCAGGTTTTTCCGTAGTACCTTCGTCACGTGGGTTCGAGGCTCCCCGATTGCTAGAATGCGCCTGAATGCGGCTGCGTGTCACCTTGGTCTTATTGTGTCTGGCGCCGGCTCTGAGCGCGAGGGCCGACACCATCCATTTGAAGAATGGCCGCACCATTGTCGCCGATCAGGTTCGCGAAAACGGAAATCGCTACGAGTACGACATCGGGGATGACTCTTATGCGATTCCTAAGTCCGCGGTAGACAGGGTTGAGACCGGCGGCATGCCGGCTCATAGTTCACTTTCGTCCCAACTCGCCGATCTTCCCGCATTCACCCCTTCCGACAGTCTTGCCAATGAAGGCGATCTGACCGGCAAAATCATCACCGAAGGTAAAGTGAACGTGGACGCCCTGGCCATCCTGGAAGCCAAGGGCAATGCGGAATTGAGCGGCACTGCCGACTTTATTGCCGGCAAATTCGAACTCGAACACGGCAACATCGCCCAGTCCCGTCTCTATTTTGAGAATGCTCTTCGCTTCCAGCCGGCAAGTTCCACCATCCTTACTTATTACGCGGCTCTTCTTATTCGCACCGGCAATGCCAGCCAGGCGTTAACCTATGCGCAGAGAGCCGTGCAGGCGTCCCCCACTTCGCCTGACGCTTACGCCATGCTCGGTTTTGCCCAGTTCACTTCCGATCACACTAAAGACGCGATTGTTTCGTGGAAGCGCTCCCTCGAACTGCGTCCCGATCCCGCCGTGCAACGCCTGTTGGACAAGGCCCGGCGCGAGCAAAGCGCCGAAACCGACTTCGTCGAGAACGAGAGCAGCCACTTCATCCTGCACTATGAAGGCGAGCAAACGTCCGGCGCACTGCGCACCCAGATTCTCTCTGCCCTGGAATCCGATTATGAAGATCTGGTTCGCGATCTCGGCACGCCTCCGCGCGATAACATCCTGGTCACTCTTTATACGCAAACTGCTTTCTTCGACGTTACCCATGCTCCCAACTGGGCAGGAGCCATCTACGATGGCAAGCTCCGCATCCCCATCAGCGGCCTGACTTCCGTCACCCCCGAACTCGCCCGTGTTCTCAAGCATGAGCTTTCTCACGCTTTCATCACCAAGCTCTCCGGGGGACGCTGTCCGCCCTGGCTCAACGAAGGCATCGCCCAGTTTCTCGAGCCTCGCAACCTGGGCGGCAACGGACACATGCTGGCTTTGCTGTACAAAAGTCAGCAGCAGATCCCGCTCAACGAATTGGAAGGCAGCTTCAACCAGTTTTCTGGTCCCAAGGCGGCGATCGCCTATGCCGAAAGCCTGGCGGCGGTCTCTTATATCAACGATTCTTATGGTTTGAGCGACGTGCAGCGCATTCTGGAACGCCTCAGCCAGGGCAAGTCCACCGAAGCCGCCTTGCGCGAGACCATCCATTCCGACTACGGCCAGTTCGAAGCCGACCTCGCCCGCTACCTGGCTGACCGATACGGCGACTAGCGCTCGCTGATGCTCTGACGAACCCGCAGTTGGTTTCTCCTTTCCTCGTTGCCCGGGGAACCATTCCTGTGCTAGCTTCGCGTACTATGCGTTCGCTGTTCCGCTCCCGCGATGCCGAACCGGCCGTCATCGTCGAGCCGGTTCCGACGGTTTTTCCGTCGATGGCAGGAGCCGATATTGCCGCGGTCTTCGCCGGCAAACGCGTTGCCGGGGATTTCTACGATTCCATCCGCGTCAGCCCGCAGCGCGTGCTCATTGGTCTGCTTGATGTTGCCGGACGCCGCGACGACAGCCGTCATCTCCTCAATGCCGCCCAGGACATCTTCCGTAGTGCCGGCCGCGAACTGTTCTCTGTCACCGACGTGAACGAGTCCGACGCCATGACCGAACTGAATCATCGTCTCAATCGCGGCCTGATCGACGCCTGCTGCGGGGTTCGCTCCTGCCCCGCGTTCATCGCCTGCTATCACGAAGTCTTCGGCACGCTCTGCTACACCAATGCCGGCCACCTTCCCGGTCTATTGCGCGACAGCACCGGCATTACCGAACTTGACTCTACCGGACTGCCCCTCGGCCTTTTTTCCCACGCCACCGCGGACGCCCGCATCGTCGGACTCGAAAAAGGCGCCGCTCTGCTGCTGGTTTCCCGGGGCCTGATCGCCTGCGAGGGCAGGAGCAATGGCTCGTCCGACGAGTTCGGCCTCGATCGGGTCAAAGATTTCTTTCAGCATGCTGCGGGCCTGGGAGCGCGAGCCCTCTGCGAAGCTATCCTCAGATCGGTCAACGACTTCGGTGGAAACGTCCCCCTCTGCGACGATCGCACCGCGCTGGCCCTGCTACGCACGGCCTGATCATCCCCGGTCCAGCAGCCGGGCCGGCCAACTCGAAGGATAAAGACCAGCGTCGAACCAAACAGCAGGTTCGGTTCTGAAGTAGTAAAATGAAACATCGGCCAAACCCACCCGCAAGCCCTGGAAATGTGGCCCTACTACTTATGAAAAAGCTTTTCGCGATCCTTCTTGCATTGGCGTGCGTGCCGGTATTTGCCTCGGCACAAGTCGTCGAAGAAATCATTGCCCGGGTGAACAACCAGATCATTACCCGCTCCGAATTCGCGCGCAGCAAAGATCAGCTCCGCGATGAAGTAAAGACGCAGGACCCCGCCAACGCCGACAAGCTTTACGCCGACCGCGAGAAAGACGTATTGCGCGATCTGATCGATCAGCAGTTGCTGATTGAAAAAGCCAAGGATCTTGGCCTCTCCGCCGACACCGACGTGATCAAGCGCCTCGACCAGATGCGCAAGGATATGAAGCTCGATTCCATGGAGGCGCTGCAGAAAGAAGCCGAAAAACAAGGCGTCTCGTGGGAGGACTTCCAGCAGAATATGAAGAACCAGATCCTCACCCAGAAAGTGATTGGGGAGGAAGTTGGCGGACATCTCTCCATGACCAAGGATGAGGAGGAGAAGTTTTACAACGAGCACAAAACTGAAATGCAGCACCCGGAATTCATCAAGCTGAGTGAAATTCTGATCACTCCCAAACCGGTTGCGCCCGCGATCACTTCTGCCTCAGGCCCGGCCGCGATGGGACCCAACGACTCCGGGCAGGAAGCAGCCGACGAAGCTGCCAAACAGGCCGAAGACGCTGCCGCTCTCGCCGCCGCCAAAGCCAAAGCCGAGGACCTGCTCAAGCAGCTCCGGGCGGGCGCCAAGTTCGACGAAATCGCCAAGAAATATTCCGACGGGCCGTCGGCAGCCGATGGCGGCGCACTCGGCACCTTCGAGCGCGGCAAACTCGCCAAGGAACTTGAAGATAAGACTTTCGCCATGAAAGCCGGCGACATCACCGATGTGATCCGCGTCAAACAGGGATACACCATTCTTCGAGTCGACGATCACGAGATGGCGGGCGTTCCCGCCATGAAAGACGTCCTGCCGAAAATTCAAGACGCGCTGTACTACGAAAAGCTCCAGCCCGCTCTGCGCACATATCTCACCAAGCTGCGCGAAGACGCCTATATCGACATTAAGCCCGGCTACGTTGATACCGGCGCCAGCCCCAATCAGACCAAGCCGGTTGAAACCACTGTGGCCGAAGCCAACGCCAAGAAACTCAAGAAGAAACACAAGAAACTAGGCATTCTCTAATTCACGGCGCCGGGATCGTCCTTTGCGGTGGTGACGGCATCCCGCCGCTGTCGCCAGGGCGTGGCCCGCGCACTCGAAGCGGCCGCAAAGTATGCAGAAATAACCACCGCATCTTTGCTTTATACTCAGACCACCGATGAAAGACTTCTATATCTGCGACTGCGTCCGCCACGAGAACAAGGTCATCACCTCGACCTTCGTGGTGGTGGCCAAGCAGATCAAGCCCAAGAAAACGGGGGAGCCCTATCTCGCGCTTACTCTCGGCGACCGCAGCGGCCAGCTCGAAGCCAAGATGTGGGATAACGTCGAAGAAGTGCTGGAGGCCTTCGAACAGGATGACTTCCTGAAAATCAAAGGCCTGATCAACAAGTACAAGCAGCGCTTTCAGCTCACCATTCACAAGCTGCGCAAGCTGGGCGATGCGGAAATCGAATTTGCGGATTACCTGCCGAAAACCACCAAAGATATCGACGAGCTCTGGCAAGCTCTGACCGGCTTCGTGCAGAGTATTCAAAACGCGCATTTGAGGACGCTGGTTCAGGCCTTCATGGCCGATCCGGAAATCGCCGCAGCCTACCGCAATGCCCCCGCGGCCAAGACGCTGCACCACGCCTATATTGGTGGGCTGCTCGATCACGTGGTATCTCTATTCCGCTCCTGCGATCTGATTTGCAGGAACTATCCGCAGATCAATCGCGACCTTCTCCTGACCGGCGCTTTTCTGCACGATATCGGCAAGATTCACGAGCTGACTTACAACCGCTCGTTCTCCTATACCAGCAAGGGCCAGCTTCTCGGCCACATGATCATCGAACTGGAAATGCTGCAGGCCAAGCTTGCGCTGCAGCCCGATTTTCCCGAAGCGCTCAAAACCCTGGTGGAGCACCTCATCATCAGCCATCACGGGCAGTACGACTTCGGTTCACCCAAGCTGCCCATGTTTCCCGAAGCGCTCATGCTGCATTATCTCGACGATCTCGATTCCAAGATGGAAGCCATGCGCGCCCAGTTCGAGCGCGAGTCCAGTCTGGACGGCCCATGGACCAGCTATAACGCCTCTCTCGGGCGCCCGCTGCTCAACACGGAGAAATTTCTGGCTCCGAAAAAACCGGCCGCCCCACCAGAAGCCGAGCCCGTCAGCGATCACCACGAATCCCCCGCGGAATCGCCCGCGCCGGGCCTGGCCGCGGAATAACCCGGTCGTTACTCCATCGGCCGATGCACTCTTGATTCCGCCCGTGCCTGGTTGTGGTTGAACCTCGCCGCCCTTTTCATTAGAGTGGACATTACACCAACAACTCAATGGAGGCTCTTATGCGCTCGCGTCTGGCTCCGCTTGTCATCACCGTGTATCTTCTATTCGCCGTGCTCGGATGTACCAGCAAGCCTCCCGCCGACAACGCTGACGATTCCAGCTCTTCGAGCAATGCCGCCGCGCCCGGCAGCGAAGGGAAACCACATAAAGAAGCCCGGCGGGAAAAGAAGAAAGAACCGGTGATTGTGCCCGCCGGGACCAGCATCACGGTAAGCCTCGGCTCGGCTCTCGGCTCCAAGCTCAGCAATTCGGGCGACACTTTCCAGGGCAGCGTCGCCAAGGATGTTGTCGTCGGCAACGACGTGGTCATTCCCAAGGGTTCGGCCGTTTCCGGGACCGTCACTGATGCCAAGGCGTTGGGCCGGTTCAAGGGCGGTGCGGTGCTGAACATCCGCCTCGATTCGATCAACCTCAACGGCTATGATATGAACGTCGAGACGGCCGCCCGCAGCTTCACGGAAAAAGGCAAAGGCAAGCGCACTGCGATTGCTACCGGAGGAGGCGCCGCCCTCGGGGGCATCATCGGAGCGCTGGCTGGAGGCGGCAAGGGCGCGGCGATTGGGGCCGCGGCCGGCGCGGGAGCGGGCGCAGGCGGCTCCGCCTTTACCGGCAACAAGGAAATCGTTCTGCCCGCCGAATCCGACGTCACTTTCGAGCTCACCAAAGAGCTTCAACTGGAACGGATGTAGGGCAAGTCTCTGTCTTGGGCGCCTCGCCCCACAAAATGGGCGGGCGCAGGCGCCCGGCGATATCCCTAAGTTACTGCAAGGGCTAAGTTTAGATTGTACCGGGGCCTTTTTGTATGTACAAATTTGTACAAATTCGCTGATCGCAAGTTTCTATTGAGTGGTGTCGATCTGTGAAAATGTACCCCCGGTCCGCAGCTACAATGCCCTTTGCGGGGCCGGAAAGGGGCCTGGCAGCGATGATCGGTGACGCGGACAGGGAAACGCATCGCGCCGTATCGATCGTGCGTCCTGGAGCATCCCAGCGCCTTCTACGAATTTTCAATCACTTCCACGAAGGCTCAACAACTTCCACGCAGGTTCAATGACTTACGCACCGTGGTCAAGCGAGGGCTCAATGTGCAGCTCCTCTCCCCGGCGGTGCAGTCGCGGGAGGGGTGCTTCTCCGCTCAGCATGACAGAGAATGTTTTCCGATCGACCCGGAGCCTGCGCACTCGCTTCTGAAATAATAGTCACGCCCATGCTCGACTTTTCCCGCTTCGAGATCCTCACGTTCGATTGTTATGGAACCTTGATCAACTGGGAAGCCGGCATCCTCCCGGTACTCCATCGTATCTTCGACGCCCATGGAAAGAAGGCTGACGATGCAACGCTGCTGAAGCTCTACGGAGAATTCGAGCACCGCTTCGAGCAGGGAGGATTCCAGGCGTATCGCGAAGTTCTGGCCTCGGTGGTTCAGCAATTCGGCAACGAATTCGGCTTCACGCCTGCTCCCGAGGAAGTCCGCTCGCTCGCTGACTCTCTGGCCGGATGGCAGCCGTGGCCCGATACTGTGGTTGCGCTGCGCCGGCTGAAATCGCATTTCCGTCTTGCCATCCTCTCCAATGTGGATGACGATCTGTTCGCCGCGACCCGCCCCCAACTCGGCGTAGATTTCGACGAAGTCATAACCGCCCAGCAGGCGCAAGCCTACAAACCCTCGCGGGAATTTTTTGCACTGGCGCTCCGCCGCGTGCATGCACCCGCGCATCGCGTTCTGCACGTTGCCCAGAGCATCTATCACGATGTGGTTCCGGCCCAAGCGCTGGGCTTGGCCACGGTTTGGGTGAATCGCCCTTCGGCGCGGCCGGGAGTGGGCGCCGTGAAATCGGCCGCAGCCGATGCGGATTTGACCGTCCGCAGCCTGGAAGAATTGGCTGCAGTTGCCGTTCAACGTTGAGGTACGTTTCAGGATTTCGGGTGTGGAGGTCGCACGGGGGTAAAGCCTAATCATCAAGGACGCTGGAGGCGGCGCTGAAGCGCCGCTCTTCCAGGTTGATCCCTATAAAATCACTGGCAGCTTCACCACGCGTTTCTGAATCGCCCACATCACCAGCTCTGCTTTGTTGTGAATTCCGAGCTTCCGCATGAGATTGAATTTATGCGCGTCCACGGTCTTGATGCTGAGTCCGAGAACGGTGGCCGCCGAGCGCACCGTTCTGCCCTCGGCCAGCAGTTTCAGGACCTGGCGTTCGCGGTCGGTCAGAGCGCGATTGCGCGGCAGAATCTCCTTTGCCGGCCAGTCGCCGGGGACCCGGCACACTGATCTCCGGTCGGCCGCCGTGCTCCGCACCATCTCCACCAGTTCTTTCGCTGACGTGTGCCGTACCGCACATCGCGACACGTCGGTGGCCGCCGGCGCGGGACGCTCCCCCTCATGGGTTAAAAACAAAACCTTGCTATGGGGAGATTCCCGCAGAATCATGCGCTCGGTTTCGTCGGCGGGGTACTGGAAAATCTGTGCATCCGCGATCACCACAGCGGGGCGCTCCTGGGAAATTTTTCGCAACGCTTCCCCGGCGTTGCCCGCCTCGACAACTACCTGCATGTCGGGCTCGTCTTCCAGCAGGCGGCGCAATCCCTGCCGCAGCAGCAGGTGATCGTGCACCAGCGCGCAGCGAATTTTTTTATCTCCCTGAGTCGGGTCGGGAGGATACAAGGGGCACCTCTTATGGATGGCCAGAGGAGATTTCGACGTGGCGCGGACCCGGATCGGGTCCCTTGGATCGGCGGCCGGATGGAGGCCGGTCAGATCGTGCAAAAAACCGTTACCAACGACGTTTTGCTATTGTACCCTCTTCGCCCCGGGCGTGGAGCGCAAAACCTTCAACTGCACCTACTCGGCGAAGTATTTCTCCTCCAGAATGCGGCGGTGGTGGAGTTCGTGGCCGGCGATCATGTAGGCGAGGGCGCGCACGCTCACCTCGTGATTGCTGGCAATGCCGCGGCGCGTCCAGTCGGATTCGTTGAGATTCCGGAATAGAGTTAGCGTGGCGCGGCGGATGGCGATGTAGTCGTCGATGATTTCGGCGAGCGGAAGCCGCAGAAACGGGCCGTTGCGGACGTAATCGTCCTGCTCGAAGCCGGCCAGGGGCGTGCGGTCGCCGCGAGCGATTCGCAGGGCGCGATAGGCGAAGATACGCTCGGCATCGCAAACGTGTCCCAGCACTTCCTTGGCGGACCATTTATCGGGCGCATAGCGGAAGTCGCCCTCGGCATCGTCGCGGCTGGAAAGCAGCAACATCATCTGGCGGCGCTGGGAGTCCAGGGCAGCAAGGATGTCATCGCCCGGTACTAAGGAGATATAACGTTCATAATACGGCGCATATTCGCCCGCCTCTGGGCGCGCGATGGATAGGGAAGGATTGACCACGGCTGGCTCTGACATGTTGGCTCCAATACTGAAAACGAAATCCAATGCCCGATATTTTAACGCCTGCAGTTTTTTGACGTATCCATGGTGAGTTCGTTTTCGATAAATCTTCGATTCAGAAGGATAACTCGCGATTGCTGTGGAAGGGTACGGTGGTTACAGGATTTTACGGAATCGTTACATGAAACAGGGTAGAAAAGTACTGGTCGGGTAGGGCTGTCGAAAGAATGAAGGATCGGGTTTGGCAGACTTAGCAAATGAGGAACTCCGATTGAAAATAAAGGGTTTTCCACAGCTCTCACCTTGAGACTGAGGAGTACAATTCGTTTTGGTCACGAAAGTGCGGCCAGTGATCCCCTAATCCCAAAAAGGAAAGGAAGCTTTTACCCCATGTGGAAGCCCACGAATCAACCTCAGACCCCTGGCCGGCCTGCCGAGCCGGAGCGCCCCACAACGTCTACCCCGAGTGCACCTGCCATGGCGGCGAGTGAACCCGCAGTCGCAGCGCGTCCGGTGGCAACGACGACCGCGGACCAGGCCACTATCGGCAAGTCGCTCGTGATCAAGGGCGAGGTGACCGGTTCGGAGTCGCTTTATATTGATGGCCGAGTCGAGGGTTCCATCAATTTGTCCGGCAATCGCGTGACGGTCGGGCGCAATGGCGTGGTTTCGGCCAACATCAATGCGCGCGAGATCGTAGTGCTGGGCAAGGTGCGCGGCAATTTGACGGCGAGCGACCGGGTCGATATCCGCAGCGATGGCTCGCTGACCGGCGACGTGATCGCGGCCCGCATCTCCATTGAAGACGGCGCGTTCTTCAAGGGCGGCATTGACATCCGCAAGGGCGGACAGCCGCAACAGCCGCAGACGAAGCCCAACGGGGAAGAAAAACCCGTGGTGGCGAGCGAGCCGGCTGCAGTCGGCGCCCGCGCCTAGATCGCTGGGCAATCGAGTTTTGGCTATGACGAAACGGGCATCCCGCGAGGGGTGCCCGTCTTGCTTTTTCTGGTGTTCTTTCCGTAGGTAGCCCTCGTTGGTGCTGTAGGCGCAATCCCTGCCGTAACTCCGCGCATCGAACAAATTGTGCAAACGCCGATGGAGAACCTGCCTCGGCCTTGCGCACCAAAAAAACGGACTTCGGACCTCGGACCTCGGACCTCAGACCTTCGACCTTGGACCTCAGACCTTAGACCTCCGACTTCGGATCTCATCTTTTCACGGCCTCATCTCACCTGTCCTTTTATCGACTCAGAACCTTGGCGGCCAATTCCCCAGCGCCTGCGCAATGCGCATAATTTCGAATGGAGCTTTGCGGCCGGAGCGGGTATTGAGGATTTGGAGCAAAACCACGTTGAAGTCGCTGGCGCCGGGCGGGCTGCTGCTGGCTGGGGTGACCCTGCTGGCGTACTCCGGCTGGATGACGCCGGCTGTGCCGGCGCTTAGTTTTCTATATTACTGCGGGCTCGCCGGCGGGATGCTGCTGGCCTGGCGATTTCATTCCAGCCGTGTATTTTTATCCTTGATCGTGCTGCTGCTGGCCGGACAAGCGATCGGGTTTTTCGGAGAAAAACATCTTGCTTTGGCCGCGGAGGCGGTTGCGGTGCTGCTGCCTCTGGATTTCGTTCTGGTCGCGCTGATGCACGAGCGCGGTTTCGGCAGCGAGTCCATGGCGCCGGCCGCGATTTTTCTGTTTGCGCAATGCGTGGTGGTAACCACATTGTGCATAGGTGCTCCGCCAGTTGCGCGCCCTCATCATGCGGCAGGGACCCTGTTGCTTCCGGAGTTTGCGATTTTCATGTTTGCCGCCGGCGGGATTTTTCTGCTGGGCAGGTTTCTGCTCACCCGCAAGCCGGCGGACAGTGCGTTGTTCTGGTCGCTCCTGGCATTTTTCCTGTCGTTACGTTTTGCAGCGAGCACGCGTCTTTCGACGCTGTATGCGGCGACGGCGGGTTGGATTCTGGCGGCCTCGATCATTGAGAACTCGTACCTGCTCGCCTACCATGACGAGCTAACCACGCTGCCGTCGCGGCGCGCCTTCAATGATGCCGTGCTGAGGCTGCAGGCGCCGTATTCCATCGCGGTCGTCGACATCGATCACTTCAAGAAATTCAACGATACTTACGGGCACGACACCGGAGATCAGGTGCTGCGGCTGGTGGCCGCGAATCTGGCGCGCGTGACCGGCGGAGGGCAGGCGTACCGTTGCGGCGGCGAAGAGTTCAACATCCTGTTTCCCGGAAAGACAACCGCGGACGTGGTCGAGCACCTGGAGAAATTGCGGCGAACCATCGAGTCGTCCAGATTCCAATTGCGAGCGGGAGACCGGCGGCAGAATCCGCGCGGCCCCGAGCGCCGCAACGAGCGCGTGCGCGGCCGCGGCAGAAAAGCGCAGGCCATTCGGGAACTGGCGCAGGCTAAGAGTCCGGCCGCGCTTTCGGTAACAGTGAGCATCGGAGTGGCCACGGCCTTGCGGGAAAATGCCGATCCTGAGATCGTGCTGAAATCGGCCGACAAAGCTCTCTACCGGGCCAAAGAGAACGGGCGGAATCGCGTGGAAACTGCGTCACCGCAGCGCCGGGGACGCGTGAAAGCTGCGGGAATTGCCTAGCATCCTGGAGTGGATGACGAACGTGCGGCCGGACCGTTAACCGTTAGACGGGAAGTAGAACGGTCCGGCTCCGTACGTTTTCGCAAGCACCGCGGGCCGTGCGGTCAGCCGGCGGTCGTAGGTGAGATGGTGCGTTTCCGGCCGGTGCCGCCGCAGGCGGGACATTTGATTCGGATAAATGCGACGCCTTCGGACTTACCATTCAAGTCCACCGGCTTCGCGATGAATCCTGTGCCGCTGCAGCTCGGACAATCTTCCGGATTCACTCCTCTCCCCCTCATGATTAACGGCATTGTCCAGCACGCTGGGGCAAAGTTTCGCGAAGATCGTGTTGGTGTTACGAATCCCGAACAAGCAGCAAAACCTCACCGCGTTTCCAGCCACGGACGGTTCTTGTTTTGGCTTTGGGCATATGGTCAGGCAACCAGCTTGATAGCGGCGGACAACAGCGGTTCGGCCGGGCGCGGGCGATGAGAGCGAGATGATTGGTTTGCGGAAAACATTCCAAGCGGCGTTTGCGGAGCTGTTCGGCTTAGCGCGCAGGAGGTTGTGAGGAGCGGCTTATGGAGTAGACCTGAGCCGCGGCAGCCGTGTCACCGCTAACTTGTTGTCTTCATGCAACTATGCAGGGCGCGCAAGGCATGCAGCGCGGTATTGAGAGCACGGTGCTCGGACAGGTCGTCGCGTTGGCCCATCAGCAGTCGTTCGCGTTTAAGGATGAGTTGCTGGGCCTCGCGAATCCTTTGTCCTATCCGTCCTCGATCCGACTCAAACAGAGCAGCCATATAGGCGTCGTACCAAGGCTGCGACCGGTAAAGCGGTGTCGGGGAAGCGGCCTTCGGACGAGGTTCGGAATGATAGCTCGCGTCTAGTCCCATAACAGATTGCCAGTTTCAGCGCCGATGTACTGAAGAAGAATGCCGAGGTAAACGAGGGCGCTGTTCAAATCCTGCAATTCCCTCGGGTTGCTGGAAGGATTGGCGCGCAATTCGGCGACGCGATCGTGAATGGCTTTCTGGGCGAGGTCGATTTGAGGCAAGGCCCGGTTGCGGTCGCTTTCCACGACTGCGAAGAAATAGCTGCGATACCAGGCCGGTGTGCTGGACTCAACCGGATTGGATGTTGCAGAACGCATGACAAAAATCCTGCGGAGTTTCCGCCATTGGACCTGCCGAATGGAGCACGGGTAACGAATCTTCCCCAAGGTTTAACGCCACTAAGCGGGAAGCAACAATACAGAGAAGTGTGTATCTAAGGCGGCTATAACATCATCGATATTGTGAAAAACTTCAGGCAGCGCTGGGAATGTCCGGATGGCGCCTCTCTGAATTCGGCGGACGGCTCACC
>DASYYT010000041.1:0-30309 GCA_035949755.1 Candidatus Sulfotelmatobacter sp. | reverse complement strand
CAAGTGTCATTGTTGTAAAAGCCTCTCGAGTTCGCGGTTCCACAGTTCGAGGTTGTGCTCGGGCAACGGGGGGGCAGGTTTCGGAGACGAAGCCGTTTGGGGCACCAGCAGGTAGTAGCACCAGATCAGCACGCAACAGTGATAAACACCCATTTCGAGGAAGTCGAGCAGGGTACGTCCTTGGGTAGACGGGTCCGCATTACTGACAATCGCCCAGGCCGCTAAATATCCACACGCGGAAAATCCGAAGCCCAACAAGACCCCAAACGACATCCGATCCAAAGACAGTCCGAAGTACGAAGCAAACAAGAAGACAAAGATCACCAGGCCCAATTCAACGATAAATACAGTTTGCTCAAGGAGGTGAAACCCCGAGATGAGGTGGGCGGTGTTGCCCGTGCGCGCATATGCAGCTAGCAGCGCCGCCACAAACACCAATGCGGCGCCGAATCCACTGATCAAGACACGGCCGAACCGGCCGACTGAGGGGTAGGGTTTAAGAACGCGGGAGAAAACCTCGCCGATGACGAGGAACTTCAGGAGGCTTTCGACCAGGACGCTCGCCCAGAAGACGCGCCAGAAATCCACCGCCGACACAGACGGGGCGATATCGGCGATAAAGGCTGCGAGATCTCCCACTGCGCTGGCAATAGCGAAGACGAGAAACGCGGGGACCTGACGCGCAAGCCCGCGCTTCCAGATCAGGAGCCCAAGGCCCAGGAGGAGAATGTTGGGCGCAATCCAGAGGTAATTCCAAAGTAATGAATGCGCCTGCAGCATTGCGGTTAGGCACTATACCGCGATTGGCTGCAGGTCGCAACGTTGGGGTAATTCTTGTTCGGCTTTCGTAAGATCAATGAATTTCCCGGACAATTCCTCGATCTTCCGTGCACAATTCAATTACGGCCTGAAGCTAGGGCTTGCAGATCTGGCCGCTGCCGCCGCAATTGGTGCTGCCCCCTCCTCCACCGTCAGCTCGAACGGCAGTGGGGATTACTAGGGTGTTAAGAAATAGCACAGCTGCTCCGAGCACGAGTAGGATACGTTTCAATTGTTTTCTCCTTGTGACTGCAAGTTGGACCGTGATAGTTTCATGCCTCGGTGCTCTCCGCAAAGAGGTTCGAGAATCTTTAACTGTTCGGAATTTGTAACAAGATGACACTGAAATCTGCACTACAGGACATCAAGGAAACCACGCTTTCGGCCATCTCAGGCCTGCTCGGAAAACTGTCTTACCTTGCGTCGTTGCGACGGGGACAGGGGCGCTACGAACATTGGGGGATGCAGATCGTGCACGGGGAGGAGGCTTCCGAGCGCGCGCTGAAAGCGGCACACGCAGAGGTCGTGGCGTGCGTCCTGCAGACGCCTTTGGGTGAACTGCTGCAGGATCTTAAGGAATCAAGCCAGGGCTGCGGGGTTGCGCCCCAGGACTACGTCGAGCGAATGCGCGATCAGGCGAACGCGCTGTTGCCGGAAGGCCGTCAAGACACGCCAACCACCACCCATCTCAATTCAGTGCTGCTGGCGCTTTCGCATTTGGAGCAGAATCGAGAGCGCGCCACTCGGTCAACTTCATAGCCACGCCCACCACTTGTCCCAGCACCTCGGCCTCCTGGGGATGACGCAGGATTCGCACCGGAACAGGAGACAGCGGGTGCGGTTGCAGAATGAGTTCCTCCCGGCGCATGCTGCACCAGCAGCAAGTGTGCCCTTCGCGCGTCTCCACGAAATAAATCGGGCGCTCATATTCCGAACGCCAGGAGCCTTCCATGACGCGGTTGCGCGCCTCATCCACTTGAATAAAGCTGCCCGGCGGCAGAATTGGATACATGGTGAAATCCTGCGTGCCGACATAACCGTAGGTGAAATCGCTGTTGGCAAATTGCGCCAGGTAGGCAAAGGGAACCAATCCCCACTGCTCGACCATGCGCCCGAGATTCGTGGTGCGGCGCTCGTCGAAACCAGGATCCATGCGCACCGGAACTTGCACCGAGGCGAGTCCGGCCAGCGCATCGGAGAGATGCGATTTGGGCGGAGAAACCAGCCCCAGATCAGCGGCCACGTTGTTAAGGTCGACGCCGTACCACGCTATCAACTCGCGCAGGTCACGGCGATAGATGACCGATAGCGTGTAGAGGCGATAAATGCTGGGCAAAATACCTTTGGTCTCGATGTCAGACAGGCGACTGGGGGGAATGGAAAATTCTTCGTTGCGATAACGTTCGGCAATGCGCGCACTGGAGTTTTCCACATCGCGCATGGTCAGTCCGAGTTTTTCGCGCAAGGTGCGAAGGCTCTTGCCAGCAGGCAACACAAATGCCTCCTTAACGAGTGCGGGAATGATATCAAAGCCAGGGTCAAACTGGGGCCGTCTATTGCGAAAAAAATATTCAGGTTTTCTTGTTACGAATTCAGAACACGCGCTGGTCCTTGTCAGATACGGTGATGCGAGCCTTCCTTGCTCCAGCTGAGGAGCGCTCGCCAGGGCTTCCGGAGCCGCTAAAGTTTCAAACTTGTTCGCATTTCGTAACACACCCTATGCGGGGAGGGGGCAAATCGAGTTTTCCGCTTGCACTGGGCGGTGCCCCCGGCGCTAAAGCCCGCCCGCTTTCCGCTGAATTCTCCCGAAATGGATGACATTTGTCACGCCTTTTTCGTGATGGATGGCACTGGCACGCCATCTCCTATTCCGCGATCATTCAATCACGGAAGGACAAGACGATTCTGGAATGGGGAGCACTAGAACCGCAGTCAGGAGGCCGCAAATGCCTACAACCCTCGCGCAAACTTACACAGACAGCACAGTAACTTCGGAACGGATCGTCGCCAGCCTGGAATCCGTAAACAAGAATTATGGAAACATTCAGGCCTTGCGACAAGTTGATTTCCGTGTGCGTGCCGGGGAGGTCGTTGCCCTGCTTGGACCTAACGGAGCCGGCAAAACCACCGCGGTCAAGCTGCTGCTCGGTCTATTGCAGCCGAATTCCGGAAAAGTGCGGGTTTTCGGGAGTGACCCTACGAATCCGGAAAACCGGATGAGAACCGGAGCCATGTTACAAGTTGGAAAAGTTCCGGAAACGTTACGGGTTCGCGAACATATCGATCTGTTCTCCTCGTATTACCAGTCGCCAATGCCAGCGCAGCAGATTCTGGCTGCGGCAGGATTGGAGAATCTGGGAGATAGGATATTCGGCGATCTTTCCGGAGGACAGCGGCAGCGGGTGCTGTTCGCGCTGGCCATCTGCGGAGACCCCGATCTGCTCTTCCTGGACGAGCCCACTGTGGGGCTCGATGTGGAAGCCCGCCGCATGTTATGGGACGAAATTCGCCAGCTCGTCCGCCGCGGCAAAACCGTCCTGCTCACCACGCACTACCTGCAGGAGGCTGATGCTCTCGCCGATCGAATCGCTGTAATCAACCAGGGTGAAATTATCGCGGAGGGAACACCCGCCACCATCAAAGCCCAGACCGCCGGGAAACGGATCCGCTGCGTTACGAGTTTAAGCATCGGCGCATTGCGTGGAATTCGCGGGGTCACTGCCGCAAAAGAGGACCGCGAGGCGATCGAACTTCACACCATAGAGGCAGAGCCGGTTGTACGCGAGTTGCTGGCTCGTGACGCGAACCTGTCCGGACTGGAAGTCAGCAGCGCAGGATTGGAAGAAGCCTTTCTGGCGTTAACCCAGGACGGTTCGAGAACCGGGCCGGCTATCAACCAGTGACGGAAGGAGACGCCATGAGCACCGCTACCATCGCACTTACCAATCAGCAGATGCAGCGCTCGCCACGCCATACGGCGACGATTTATCTGAAGGAAACCAAATACGAATTTCTGAAGAACCTGCGGATGCGCGTGTATACCGCGTCGGTGTTGAGCTTTCCAATCATGTTCTACGTTTTGTTTGGGCTGGTACTCAACGCGAAACAGGCGATCGGCGGTATGGGCGTGCCCACGTATCTGATCGCGACCTACGGAACGTTTGGCGTGATGGGGGCGTCGCTGTTTGGAACGGCGGCGGGGCTAGCGTCGGATCGCGGCCTGGGATGGCTGCAAGTGAAGCGGGCAAGCCCCATGCCGCCATTTGCTTACTTCGCGGCCAAGGTGATTACCAGCATGACGTTCAGTGCGGTCATCGTGCTGGCTTTATTCGCGTTGGGCATCACGCTCGGTGGGGTGCGCATGCCGATCGCGGATTTCGCGCGGCTGCTGGGGACGTTGGTGGCCGGCTCGCTGCCCTTTTCGGCGATGGGGTTGGCGGTGGGATATTTTGCCGGGCCGAATTCGGCGCCTTCGGTGATCAATCTGATTTATCTGCCGATGTCGTTTTGCAGCGGGCTGTGGGTGCCGTTCATGTTCCTGCCTAAGGTGGTGAAGCAAATTGCTCTCGTGCTGCCTCCCTATCATTTGTCGCAACTGGCGCTGGGGGTGGTTGGAGCGGGGCAGCATCAAGCAGCAGTTACACATTGGGAAGTCCTGCTGGGGTTCACCATGATTTGTCTGGGCATCGCACGCATCGGCTTCCAGCGCGATCAGGAAAAAATGTATGGCTGACCACCTGCCGCAAACGGGCAGCAAGGATTTTTGAGATGCACACGAATAACAAATCGTTACTCTGGGCAGTGGTGCTGGTCTTCCTCGGCATCATTGCAATTGTCGGCGGAACAAAATGGCTCGCATTGTTAATTCCGGCGGCCATGCTGATCTGGTACGGCGCCGGCCCCATGCTGGGGAGTAGCCGGAATTGACTACAGGGGCGACAATAAACATATGCCACTGATGGCATTCAAAGATAATTTTCAGGGCTCAACCGCCGGGCCGTTGAAGCTGAAGCCTTGGAACGTAATATCCAAGGATAAGGACCACGGATGGAGCCCCCTGCTCTGGGTGGTTTACCTCGGCTTCTTTTTCGTTGATCCGATAGTCAGTCACGCCAGCCTGCGAATCTGGCTGCTCGACCTCTCTGGGGCCGCCGCATTTCTGGTTTTCTATTTTGGCCTGTTCTTTCTTGAGAATCCGCGGGCTGATCTGCACATTGGCGGGATGATGCTGCTGGGCATGTTGTTTATGCCGATCAATCAGGGCGCCTGCACGTTCTTCATTTTCGCCGCCGCGATGCTGCCGTTTTGCGTCAACACTCAACGCGCCGCCGTGTGGGGATTGGCTGCGATTGGAAGCGTTGGCGCTGCTGAAGGACTCCTGCTGCACATCAATCGCTGGACGTTGTTTTACTCCGCGCTCTTTCCTGTGATTATCGGCGCCGGAAATACGTTCTTCGCCGAGCGCAACCGCATGAATCGCAAGTTGCGCAAAGCCCACGAAGAAATCGAGCATCTCGCCAAAGTCGCCGAGCGCGAGCGGATTGCGCGCGATCTGCACGACGTGCTTGGGCACACACTTTCAGTGATCACTCTGAAATCAGAACTTGCAGGCAAGTTGATGGAACGCGATCCCGAGCGTGCGGGAAAAGAAATCCGGGAAGTGGAGGAAATCTCGCGGCAGGCGCTCTCGGATGTTCGCGACGCGATCCGCGGCTATCGCTCGAAGGGACTCGCTGCCGAACTGGCTCAGGCCAAGGCCACGCTGGAAACCGCGGGGTTAGCGGTGCAGTGCGATGCAGCAACGAGGTTGAAGATTCCCGCCGTGCAAGAGAGTGTGCTCTCGCTGGCGGTGCGCGAAGGCGTGACGAATGTAGTTCGCCACGCGCAAGCCAGAACTTGCCGCTTGCGTCTGGAACAACAAAATGGCTCCTGCCGCCTAGAGATTGCCGATGACGGGCTGGGATTCTCCAGCCTCGAAGGCAACGGTCTGCGCGGCATGCGCGAACGAGTGGAGATGCTGGGCGGCTCACTCGAACGCACCAACCGCTCGGGAACCACGCTGATCATCACGCTTCCATTGAAAGAAGCTGCCGTCGATAACGAAAGCGGCCAACCGTGAATCCTCAGCAAAAAGAGAGCCTGCGCGACAACCTCAAAGCCAACCGCAAAACCATTCGTGTAGTGCTGGCGGAAGATCAGGGGATGGTGCTGGGCGCACTCGCAGCATTGCTGGATATTGAGGGTGACATTTCTGTAATTGCCCAGGCGCGGAACGGGGATGAGGCGCTTGAGGCCGTGCTCGCGCACAAGCCCGACGTTTTCATCACGGACATCGAAATGCCGCACATGAGCGGCCTCGATGTGGCTGCGGAACTCAAGCGCAGAAAAACTGGAATCCGCGTGGTTATCGTGACCACCTTCGCCCGCTCCGGGTACCTGCGTCGCGCGCTCGAAGCGGGAGCATCCGGCTACCTGCTCAAAGACATGCCCGCTAAAGAATTGGCGGACGCCGTCCGCCGCGTCCATCAAGGCTTGCGCGTCATCCATCCCGAACTGGCCACGGAAGCTTGGGGCGAGATGGATCCGCTGACCGATCGCGAGCGCCAGGTCCTGCGCCTGGCCGGCGAAGGCAAACCCAGCGGCGACATCGCCAGCGAACTCGGCCTGTCGGACGGCACGGTCCGCAACTATCTCTCCGAAGCTATCAGCAAGCTGGGGGCGAGCAATCGCGTCGAGGCAGCGCGCATCGCGAGAAACAAAGGCTGGCTGTGAATCTCGGGAAGGGTTTTTAAGAAGAGGAATTGGCAGCTGCCATCGCCATGGGCTCTTCTGCGAAACACAATCGCCGCACGCGGGCCAGCAGGAATATCAGTCCCGCCGCCAGCAAGGCTCCGAGGGGTGCGTACTTGAGCGTATTCATCGCCGTGCGGCGTGCGTCCTCGTCTGGCGGTCCCTGCTCATAGACGACAATCCGGTCCCATCCCTTGAGATGCGGATAAAAATAGATATGAATCGACGTTCCCGCCGACACCTGCGAGTCGAGCTCATCCTGATTTCGCGGAAGCGGATCGACATACGGCCTCAGGCTCATCCATTCCTGATTACCCTCAACCGTCCCGCTGGCATAAATACTGGCACTCCCCTTTCGGTGCGCCTGGTAATAAGCCCGCTTCACCACAAAATCGCTCTCGTGGTGCGGCTGCCCTTCATACTGATGCCAGGTGTTCCACGAATTCAGGAAAATCACAGACCCCAGCAGCAAGAACGCAACCAGCCCGAAGGCGCTCAGTACCGTGAGGAGGTTCACGATGCCAAACACGATCGGATGCGCCACCGGCCGCTGCGGGATCGGCTGCCGGACGACTGCGGGCTTGATCTTGAACCGTGCCGAAAGCGCCGTGCCGATCAGGATCAGCGTGACGAAGGGCAGAATCATGACCTTCGGAAATCCGCACAACAGCATAAAGATCGTCGAGATGGCAACCTGAACCAGCCCCGCCACCCAGATCTTCGGCGCCAGCGGCCTCACCATTTTCGCGCCGCACATCGGACACGCCGATGCAGCCGTGATCGTGACCTCCTGCCCGCATTTCGGACATTTTGCGGTCGTCGCCATTCGCGCCGATTACAGCATGCCCATGAGGCAGGAACAATTGACCAAGGTAACCTCAGAGGTGAGATTGCTGATTTCAGATTGGAGATTTCAGATTGAAGGCTTGGGGGTTGGTGACTTCGGAGGAGGGACGGGAGACGCGGAGCGGTGGATGTGAAAATCTACAATATAAAATCTACAATCTGCATTCCGAGCTAGCTCTCCCGCACGATCCCCGCCTCCTGCTTCTTGACCGTCTTATACGCCCAAGCCATGCGCGGAGTGTTGTGGGCGATACCGATGTGGCCTTCGGGGTTCAGAACGATAATTCCGCCATGGCCGTTGACACGCTGCTTCAGGTAATTCATCGCCTCCTGCGCCGCCCACTCCGGCAGGTTGCCGGCGGCGATGCGGTCGGTGGTCCACTTGGCCAGCACCAGCTTCATGATCGGCTCGCCCCACCCGGTGGTCGAGGCCGCGGCGCTCTGGTTGTCGGCGTAGCAGCCGCACCCGATCAGCGACGAATCGCCCAAACGTCCCGGAGCCTTGTTCAGCGTGCCGCCCGTGGATGTGGCTGCGGCGATATTGCCATGGCGGTCGAGCGCGATAGCCCCCACCGTGTCATGGGAGATGGTCGAATCGTCCGATTCCGGCGCAAACAGATCATTTCCGTGTTGCGCGCTATCAGACTGGTAAACGCGCAGGCGCTCAATCTCGCGCGGGATGATCAGATCTTCGTTCCTGCAAAGCGGAATGCCATGGGTAGCGGCGAACTTCTCGGCGCCTTCGCCAACGAAGTACACATGAGGGCTCTCGCTCAGAATCTTGCGCGCGGCACGCACGGGATTGCGGAGATGCTCGACGCATCCCACGCCCCCCGCCCGCAACGTGGCTCCGTCCATGATGAGGGCGTCGAGCTGCACGCGTCCGTCGCGATTGAGAAAGCTGCCCCGACCGGCGTCGAAGGTCTCGTCGTCTTCCATGATGACGACGGCCTCCTCGACGGCATCGAGAGCCGAACCGCCGCCCTCGAGTACTCGCCATCCCGCCGCCAGCGCGTGGTTGACGCCGCGTATGTGAGCCTCGACCATGTCATCGGGCATGGCCCAGGCTCCGCCATGTACCACCAGAACCGGATCAGTCGGCAAAGTTATCCCCGGAATGTTCGTGTGTGACCCGATAGTCTAGCAAATGCCAGCCGGTGGAACCGGTTCACAAAGGGAATAGCGAGGGCTCGAGTGGGTGAGTGCTTCGACTTGCTGAGCACTCACGGCACTCGGGGGCAAACACACGCGATCGGTGCGGGGGAGGGCGTTTCCCCACGCAAAAGAATGATGCGATCAAGGAAACCGACACGCAGTAGGGTCCGAGCCGATGCATCCCGGGGCGCGGGGAACGGGCCGGTTAGTGACTCTCTCCGCTGCGAACCGCGATGAACGAAACTTGTTCCAGCCCGGGGAAGTGATCCTCTTTGTCGGGTTTGCGCTCGGTGGGAGCAATCTGCTGGATTACGGTTCGCGCCGGAAGAACTGCTCCGAAATATTGCGTGTAAATCGGGTCGAAGACGTCCAGATCCGACAAGTCGTCGAGGTAGACATTGGTGCTCACGACCTGGTCGAAGCGCATGTCTGCCTCTTCAAGGTTGTCGAGCAGGTTGCGCATGGTCTGCCGCAATTGATGTTGCGTAGAGGTGGCATAGACACCTCCGTGCGGCCCCGGAATGAAGCCATCTTTGGCAGAGCAATATAGAGTGTTGCCCGCAAAAACACAGGGGCTGGCGGTGGGGCTGGGAGGCATATTCTTGGGACGCACCGCTTTTCGCTGCTTGAGATCGCGCACGGCCACACCCGTGTATTCGATATGGGCGCCGCCGGGCAGGCTCGAAACTTCGATCGTGGCGCGCGCCGGCGTATTGCCAAACTCAAAGCGCTGCGCGTAATGCTGATTCATGACTCGCGACGGAATGTCGGTTGTAAGGTATGGATTCACAAAAACCATGTTGCTGAGTTCGAGTCCGGCGGCTTTCGCCACGGCTTGCATGCGGTCGAGCGCCAGATCGACCTGCGCTGCCGGATCGTCAGGAATCTTTCCGCTTACAGGATCGCTGCCCGGCATCCCGGAGATGAACAAGCGGTCGCGCGTGAGAATGCCCGGAGAAGCCGCATCGTTGGCATCGTAGCGTGGTGGATAAACCGGTTTCTTATCGGCCAAGTCGTGCACGGCCACTGCACTGATCTCAATACCTGGGTCGGGAGTGCGAGCCACACCCAACACGGCGCGAGCGGGCGGGGTCTTCGGGAAGTATTCGGCGAAGACCTTGTTCATTTCGCCATACTTACTGGTGTCCTCCAGATAGACTTGCGTATACACCACATGTTCCATCGTCAAGCCTGCAGCTTCGACAATGGCCTTGACGTTATCCAGCGCCTGGCGAACTTGCGCATCAAAGCTCGACGGTAAAGTGCCGTCTACCCGATGAGGACCTTGCGCCGAGATATATAAGTAGTCTCCGGTGTCCACACCAGGTGAGTAGTACCGAGCAGCCGGCATCTGCGAAGGAACTACGGCTCGTACTTGCCCCTGTGAGCCCAACGCTGAGCAAAGCAAAACTGCCATCCCCAGGGCGTTGCATAACCCATTCTGTCGGATCGTCATCACCGGATTCCCCCGCTGTAACGCTACGCTGCGGATTTTTTCTGTGCCGCGTTCAGAACGGCGCGCAGTCTTTGCCCAACAATGATTTCTTCTCCCGGCTGAATGGTCATCGACACCAGTTCGATGTGGTCCGGCCCCTTGCGCTCTTTGTGGTTCGGGTTGCCTTCGCGCACCGCCGTGACCAGACTCGGATTATCAGCGCCCAGCACTTCAATGACAGGATCGCCCGCCCGCAGTTTCTCCACGCAATCGGAAATCGTGAATCCCCAGGCTTGCTGATCCCATGAAACCTTCAAGGTGGGGAAGCGGTTGCCATCATCGGGAACGTAGGTTGCAGTCTTCACACCAGGGACGGTCTCCACCAGCTTCCGAATGCGATCCAGCCGGGTATTCCATGCACTGTAGAGTTTTTTCTCATCGGCGGAAAGCCAGACCTCCAGCGCGGTCAGGCAGCCAATAATTTCTTCCTTGCCGACTTTCATGGGGCGGCACACGGCGCCCTCGCGGGGATTGGAATTCATCAATGCCGCTTCGATCAGATCTTTGCGGCCCAGCAGCAAGCCGCTGCATTGTGGACCGCAGAGTCCCTTCCCGCCTGAGAAGCAGTAAAGATCGATGCCCATGCGAGCGTACAGTTTGGCATTGTCGGCGGGAGGTATGCCCGCGGCATCGTCGAGCAACATCGGAACCTTGCGGCTCTTGGCGATGGCCAGTTCCTGCTGAAGTTTGTCGCCGAGATCCGTCGTGTAAATCATCGCGGTATTGTCGTTGATGGCGTTGGCGAGTTCTTCCGGCGAGTACGCGAGAACCAGCTTTGCTCCGGCGAGCCGGATGGCACTATCGAAGGCGCTCCGTCCGCCCACCATGACGACCTCGTGCTTCAGTCCGGTCGTATCCGGAAGCTGCCAGATAAATTTGTCGTTGCTCCCCGCCATGCATCCGGCGGTCGCAACCGCCATCGCGCCGGCGGCGCCGGAAGTGATGATGCCCGATTCAGCACCGGTTAATTCCGACAAGCGCCGGCCCACTGCGCGCTGCAGATCAATCACATTCACGAAATGCTGCGCCGCTTCCACCTGTGCCTGGCGAACCTCGGGGAATTCGAGCGACCCGCTCAGATAGGTCCATGTGCCGCGGCAATTGATCACAGTCTTTACCCCGAGCCGCGTGTATACGTTTTGCCGCGGATCTCTGCCCACCGCCGTGGCGGCCTGCGCGTAGAGGTCGCGGGCTGCAATCTGGCTCAGCAGCGGGGCAGCCGCCAGCAGTTTCACGAACGATCTCCGGCTGGAATTCCGGGTAAGCATCAATGCCTCCTAGAGCAAAATTTCATTTGTGAAAATGTCGAGCAATCTTCCGAGCATTCGCGGTGGAGCGGAAGTCTTAATCTTCCTCACCCCTCACCGGAATCCGGGATCGTACGGCCAGGATGTAGGCCTTGGCTCCCGGCTTGTTCTGGTTGTAGAAACCTACCGTGCAGTTTGGCCGGAAGTAGTAGGCATCCCCCGCTTTGGCTGGATAGCGGCCCTCGACTCCATCCATTCCGCTGCCTGCGACCATTTCGCCCTCGCCGTCAACGACGAAATAAATCTCTTCCGCGGTTTCGTGGTGATGCGGAAAGTTTGTACCGCCGGGCGCAAAGTCCATCCAAAAAAGGCTGGTCACTACGTACGCTTCATCGATCGCATCCCGCTTGCCGTTTCGTGGACCGACCAGCAACTTGTACAACACCGAGTCAGGGTGACCTTCGACAGTCTCCTCTTTCACCTCGTCGAGATTGATGATTTTAGGAGGCGACGGCGGGACCAGCGCGATGCGCGCCGGTATCTTGAAGTCCATAATCAGGACTCGCAAAGCCTGGCTGGAATTGTTGGCGATCAAATGCTTGCTTCCGGGAGCCAAATACACGAAGTCATTCGCGCGTAGGGGGTGCGCCTGTTCGCCGTATTGCAGAGTACCCGTGCCCTGCAGAACAAAATCAATCTCTTCTTCGCGGTCGTACGAAACATTCTCACACTTGCCCCTGGCATCAACGGAAATTTCGGCGAAACGAGATACGCTCCGCAAAATTCGAGCGTCCGTATCCCCTGCGCCGAAGATCGGCTTGTAATGGCAAGTTGCTGAGGATAGATCAGACTTCGTCTCGCTCAGGCCTGGCACGTAGCGATGCAGCCACGTGGGGTCAACCTTACGATCCTGGGCCGAGAGAGTCGCCGAGATCAACAGCAGGAATAGGGCTATCCTAAAGTTCATTCCCAGGAGAAGTGCTTTCAGAATTTCTTTTCCGCTTGCGAACGGTATACCACAGAATCTTCTTGACGCAAATCGAAATCTTTCGTTTGATTAGGATTCATTTCGTTTACTCAGAAAACGTTCGGCCCGGAAGGAGCTGCGTGTTACCCTCATGCCTCGCGAGTGTCGTCACCATGGAACAACGATCCAAACCGCTTCATGCCGGGTTTCTGAATCGCGCGCGAGGCTGCTCGACCGCGCTTCTGGCCGCTGTCATTGTGATGCTGCTGAATGGCTCATGGGCATTCAGCGAGTCCAAACCCCCGGACGCCTCGCAGTGCCGCATCGAACCCGTGGACTACAAGGGCTGGCAGGCGCAACAAATTTCGAACCGCTGGGCCCAACTGATCGTGGTCCCGCAGAATGGCGGGCGGTTGATGCAAGTTACTTTTGCCGGGCACCCCTACCTGTTTGTGAATCCGAAATTCGCCGGCAAGTACCTGCCGCCGAGTTCCAACCAGTGGTTTAACTACGGTGGTGACAAACTCTGGCTCTTACCCGAGGGAAATAACGACGAACAACATTGGGTGGGCAACTCTGACATCCTGGATGACGGGCCATTCACGTTTCGAAAACTTTCGGAAGGGCGGCATTGTGAGATCGAACTGACCGGCCCCTCCGATCCGCAGACTGGAATTCAGTTCATCCGGACAATTGGTCTGGACGGCGATTCCCCGCGCATTGCATTTCACGCCTCCATGAAGAACATCACGGGGCACACGCTCGAGTGGTCGATGCAGTCGGTCTCGCAATATAACACTTCGCTTCCAGGCGCCACCGGCTCGGACGGAGCGGCCCAGATGAATCGCGATTTCTGGACGTTCACTCCGGCAAACGGTTCCAGCAGCTACCTCAATCGCTATCACGTGCGTTTCGGTCCGGCACAAAATCCGGGAGCATCGGTGAGAGACGACGGTCTCTTCACTGTTCATTATGCGCACATGGCGGCCGAGTTATGGCTGGATTCGACCGATGGCTGGCTGGCAGTGGTCGACGGCAACAGCCGGTACGCCATGGTGGAACGCTTTCAATACCAAGCCGGCAAATCTTATCCGGGCAAAGCTTCTGTGATCTTCTGGACGAATGGCCCGGAAGTCAGGATGAACGCTGATGGCAATCCATCGCTGAGCGCCGACCCGGATGCCAGTCCTTATTATCTTGAAGCCGAGCTCAACAGCCCCATGTGCCGGCTGCGGCCAGGCGAGAGCTGCGTCTTCGAAACGGAGTGGTTCCCCACGCGATCGGGAAGTGAATTCCACGGCGTCACCGACGCCGGGATTGTGATCCGTCCACTACACGCCATCGCTCTGGGAGATGGCAGCATCAAGCTGTCCGGTGCCTTCGGAGTTTTCTATTCCGGAACTCTGGTTGCGCACTTTTACGATGAGCACGGGCACAGTGTCAGTACAACAACGATTATGGATGCGACTCCCGCCGAGGCGGTGTCATTGGATAAGCAAATTACGCCGGCCTCCAAAGCAGCCCGGCTCTCGCTTCACCTGATCGATGAGAGCGGACTCGACCGCGGCGCGCTGCAGGAAGTGCAGGTGACCGGCCCTGAGAATCAATGAGATGAAATGGGGTGCTGCAGCGGTCATAGTCCTCTGGTTCGCCACCGGCATAGGACTGCCAATGGCCGCGCAAAACTCGAGCAGCTCGGGGCTGCAGGTCAGCGCAGAAGATTTGCTGGCGAGCCCTGTCGGCGAAAACTGGCCGTCCTATAACGGAGACTATTCCGGGCGCCGCTTCAGCCGCCTGGCCGAAATCAATCGCGCCAATGTCTCCGACCTGCGCGCGGCTTGGGTATTTCACCCGGGCAACTCCCAGCGCCTGGAAGCGACTCCGGTAGTCATTCGCGGCATGATGTACCTGACTTCAGCGAACGATGTTTTCGCTCTTGATGCGCGCACCGGACGAACGCTGTGGCACTATGCCCGGCCAGTGAGTTCGGGATTGCTCGACGATGCCGCGGCCCACAAAAGCCGTGGGGTCGCAGTGTGGGAACATTTCATCTACTCCGAAACCGACGACGCCCACTTACTTTGCCTCGACGCGCGTTCAGGAAGCCTGCTCTGGGACGTGCAATACGCGGATAAGGTAAAGCAGTACGGCGCAACCAGCGCTCCGCTGGTGGTGAAAGATACGGTCGTAGTCGGGACCTCAGGCGGGGATTCCGGAGTGCGCGGATTTGTCGCCGCCTATGACGCAAAGACCGGAACCTTAAAGTGGCGCCTGTGGACCATCCCGGCGCCTGGAGAATTTGGCTCTGCCAGTTGGCCGGGGGATTCCTACCTGCATGGCGGCGGCACCACCTGGATGCCCGGCACGTATGATCCAGAACTCGATACTTTGTATTGGACGACCAGCAACGCAGCGCCTGATTTCGTGGGAGATTCGCGGCCGGGCGACGATCTTTACACCGCCTGTGTTTTGGCCATCGATGCCACTACTGGAAAACTGAAATGGTATTTCCAGTTCACTCCCCACGACTTATATGACTATGACGCCACTGAGACGCCGGTGTTGGTGGATGCAGAAGAGAAGGGCACGATCCATCACCTGCTCGTGCAGGCCGACCGCAACGGATTCTTCTACGTTCTCGATCGTACGAACGGCAAATTCCTCCGCGCCACTCCCTTCGTCAAGAAGTTGAACTGGGCCACCGGTGTGGATGCCTCGGGTCGTCCCTTACTGTCTGGCCGAATTCCCACCAGGGAAGGCACCTATATTTGCCCTGGCATCGTGGGCGCTACAAACTGGTTTTCTCCTTCTTATGATCCCAGCACCGGCCTCTTTTACGTGATGGCTCTCGAGAACTGTAATCTGTATTTCGCGAAATCGAGGCCGTTCCATCAAGGCGAGACTTACTACGGAACCGGAACGAAGCGTCCCCCCGATGAACACTCCCAGAAGATTCTGCTGGCGCTTTCTGTTTCGGATGGCAAGGAAGTATGGCGGTACCCGCAGGCCGGCCGTGGCAATTCGTGGGGAGGAACGCTCACTACGGCCGGTGGGCTCGTCTTTTTTGCCGATGATGCCGACTCGCTGGAAGCAGTGGACGCCGAAACCGGAAAGGCTCTGTGGCACTTCAATACCGGGCAGGGGTTCAGTGCCTCGCCCATGACGTACGCGGTCGATGGCGTCCAGTACGTCGCAATCTCCGCCGGCAGCGACGTATTCAGCTTTGCCCTTCCGCACTAAGGGGGCTCGAGCGCCACGCCAGGATTGAACGTGGAGAATATTTCATGCGCAATGTTCACTGGGGAAGAACCATTGTCCTGGCGTTTGCAATCGGTTCATACGCTCTCTGCCAAACTCCGGATGCCCTTCCGAACCCTGCTGCAATTCCGTATTTACGTTTGAGCGCCCCGCGCCGGGTATTACCCGATGCTCAGTCTTGGGAAGGAAACGAGTTCCCGCACACTTTGAGCGTGCTGGAGCTCAAGCGTGGCGGATTTCGCTACTGGGGCTGGTACGGGCTCAACGAGGGACGAGGAATCGGGCTCGCCCGCAGCAACGACCTCATGAACTGGACCAAGTACGAGAAGAATCCCCTTTGGACGAATGCCCGCTGGCCGACGTTGCTGCAGCATGCCGATCCGGCGCACCCCAAGCGGCTGTATTATGCCATCACGAGAGACTACGACACCTCCGCCAGCTACATCGTCCTGGCCAGTTCAGACGATGGGATTCATCTGACCGAGGAGAAGAAGCTGGTGCAGGCAGTTCCGAATCAACGCAACCAGAATCCAAATTTATTTCGCGATCCCCGCTCGGGACGCTTCTATCTGACTTTTTATCGCGGAAATGACCACGATCATTTCGAAACCATCAGCAAGAGCGCAACCAAGATACAGGATCTCGACAAAGGGCCGGAGAAGGTCCTGCTGCAATCCAGCGACACGTTAGCGGCTCCCACTCTGCTCTATCTCAAGAAAGGCCCAGCGGCGCAACAGGCGACAAGCCGTATCTACTACCTCGCAACCGAGATTTATCCTCATCGCTACACCGAAGATCCCGCAGGCGAGTGGCAAGTAAAAGTGTTCGCAGCCGACGCTCCCGACGGCAACTTTCAGCCGGTGTCAGGCAATCCGATTTTGCGAGGGCAACGGGCCTGCCTGTTCCAGCATGTCTTCCACCATCGTTTCTATGGATTCGATTGTCACCTGGACAGTCCCGACCATTGGGTGCTGGAATTTACGGAGGCTTCTTTACCCTGATTTGACCTGCCAGCCGCGCGCTCTCAGTGCTCGAGGTAAGGCACGTAGCCCTGCGTTCTTGTTTCGAGCCGATAGACCGAAGTGGTGGCCGTAATGTAGAGCGTGTGATAGTCCTTGTCGCCCCAGGCCAGATTGGCGGGCTGTTCCGGAATGACGATCGTGCCCAGGTGATTCCCGTTCGCATCCCAAACCCAGATTCCTTCGGGTCCGGTGACAAATATATTGCCGCTCTTATCCACCTTCATACCGTCGGGAACGCCGTCGTGCTTTGCTCCCGGCTCTTCGCCGAAGATGCGGCCGTTGCTGAGCGTGCCGTCTCTAGCCGCGTCGTACACGCGAAGGTTTCGTTGCTCGCTGTCGTCCACATAAAACTTGTTGCCATCGGGTGAAAAAGCCAACCCGTTTGGCTGGGACAGATCTTTGGTCAGAAGGCGTACCTCGCCCTTGTCATCCAGGCGGTAGACGCCTTGATAGGGAATTTCCTGCTTCTCGCCTGCGACCAGATCGAGAGTCGGGTCGGTGAAATAGAGCGCGCCGTCCGGCCCTACAATTACGTCGTTGGGGCTGTTGAATTTTTTCCCTTCGTAGCGGTCGGTCAGAATCTTGTATTTACCGTCCGGTGTGACTTCGATGATCGCCCTCAAGACGCTGGCACAATCGATTAGGCGATGCCGGCGGTCGAAGGTGTTGCCGTCCGGGTCGCCCAGCGCGATGACTTCTTGTTTCTTGCCGTCCGGATAGACCCGGAAAATCTTGTTAAGTGTCTCGTCGCTCACGTACACGAATCCCGCCGGATCCCACATCGGACCTTCCGTAAAGCCGAATCCGCTGGCAACGGTTTCCAGCTTCGCGTCGCTGCCAATCAATTCCCCGAACTTGGGAGAGAGCGGTTCCAGCTTGAAGGTTCGATCTTTCTGAGCAGAACAAATCGCCGGCAACGCTACGGCTAACAGGAAAGTAAGAATTCTTCGTTCCAGGATCATTCGGCGTCCTCCTCTTTTTTGGTTGTTTTGCTCGCGTCCGGGCGTGCGGTCATTAAATAGCTGACCAGATCGTTGAGCTCGCCGGGGCTAAGGCGCTCGCCATAATCAGTCGGCATCAGGGAAGTATCGAGACGATCGATATTGCTCAGTTCAGATTTTAAGAAGAAGTGGAAATTGCCGTCTTTGGTTTGAACCTGGAGCGAGAAGTTGTCTTCATTACGTATCAAGCCTTCCAATGGCTCGCCGTTTTTCGTGGTAATGATGGCGAGTCTATAGCCTGTCTGTGGAATCCTTTGCGGCCTCACAATCTCATTGTGAATGGCAGTTGCCGAACTGGTAGATCCATAGCCGGAGAGATCAGGGCCAAGAAATCCTCCTTGCCCAGAGACTGTGTGACAACTGGAGCACTCGCCCTTGCCGAAGAATATCTCCTTGCCGCGTTTTGCATCTCCGGGCAGAGTTCTGGTCTCAAGCTTCCCCTGAAGCGACCGTAGGTAAGCAACCACCGAGCGAACCTGACGTTCACTGAACGTATGAAAGGCCGGCATGCCGGTTCCGGGAACCCCGTTCACAATGATGTCAGACAGCTCAGAATCCGAAAGGCGACGCACCTTGGCGCTTCCCGAAATGTTGATGGCTTTATCGCTTCCTTTCCCGTCCAGTCCGTGACATCCGGCGCAGGAAGAATTGAAAGCGCCTCGGCCCTCGGCGGAACTGGTTTCTTTTTTCGGCTCAGAGGAATGCTTGCGTTGTGCCCGCGAGAAGTACGGGTTCAAGAGCCAGGCAACGAGGAATATCCCGAGTGATAACCTGAGCGTCCGGAGCATATGTGGGCGGCCATATTCTATCGCATGCCAGCGGGGAAGCCCGAACCGAGTTTCTTCTGCTTTCACTGAATGGGAACCGCTTTCACAAAACCCCGGACCGAGGAAAACTGGCCTGATCCTGCTCACAGCGCCAGACCACTGCTTCCTCGATCATTATTTGAAACCGGCGACTGGAAGTGTTAGAGTCCGCCCACATACAGACCAGGAGGAAGGAATGCACCACCAGTCTCAGTATTCGAAATCCCGCGTCTTCGTCATCATCGCGGCTTTGGTCTTGATCCTGTCAGCGGCCACCCAAGTTCATCTCGCTCGCGCCGCTCAGTCCAATTCAGCAACTATGGCTCGGTTGTCTGATACCGACCTGATCGCGGAATTTCGACATGTGGAAGTCGCTTCCGTTTCCGACGCAATCGAGCAAATTCTGGGAAAGCGGATGTACATGAGCCATCGCATGCAGCCCATTTTTACCGCCAAATTTGCCGGATATGCCCGGACTGTACTACTCAAGAGGGACGAAGGCAACAAGGATCCTCAAGCCCTCACCGGCATGCTGCAAGCCATCGATGATGGTTCGACGGATGCGGTGTACGTGATGGTAGTGGAAGACGGAGACGATATTGCGGGAATGGGCGGACTGATGGGAACGGCAATGGCTGCGCGCGGCTACGCGGGCGCCGTGATCGACGGCGGGGTGCGTGACGTGGCCTACTTGCGCAAAATCGCCTTCCCGGTCTTTGCCACCGGGATCGTTCCTTCCACCTCCGTGCATCACTACCGCTTTGCGGGAGCGCAGATCCCGCTCGTCTGCAATGGAGTTCCGGTCAATCCCGGGGATATTGTGGTGGCTGACAGTGACGGGGTGGCCGTGGTGCCCAAAGCGCAGGCACAATCGGTGCTCGCGCTGGCACAGCAGATGGACTACAAAGAGCACTCCATGTACGCGGTAATTGAGCAATTGAGGTCGATCGTGCAAGCGGTCCAGAAATTCGGCCGCCTTTAGCGCGATGGAGTTGCACAAAACCGATTTTCATCAGATAATCCAGCACTTTCATTTTTGCTATCGACCATGACAGCTCGTCCCAAGCGAAACTACGATATTGCCGCCCTTCAACGCGGTTTGCGCCTGCTCCATCTGTTCAGCGAGTTTCCCCGAGGACTCACGGCCAAACAGGTGGGCGCTCTATCGCGGCTGCCGGTGAGCACGGTTCACCGTTTTCTGGCGAATCTGGTGACCGCGGGATTCCTGAACCGCGACGCGGAAGGAACCCACCATCTCGGAATCGCTTGTTTCTCCATTGGGCAAGCGGCGGTTGGGCAGCTTGATATTCGACGCCTCAGCCTGCCCTACCTGCAGGAATTGAACCAGCAAACCCGCGAGACCATTCATCTCACCATGCGCCACGGGCTTACCGCCGTGTACGTGGAAAAATTGGATTCCCCGGAGCAATTGCGCATTCATTCGCGCATTGGAGCATCGGTTCCCCTGCACTGCACCGCCGTGGGCAAGGTCATGCTGGCCTACATGCCACAAGACGAGCAGGATCGGGTTCTGCCCGAGCTCGACTTGAAACGGCTGACTCCGAATTCGGTCGGGAACCTTCAGGAGTTGAAAACCGAGTTGTACCGTGTCCGGAAGAACGGATACGCCTGTGACTTGGAAGAGCACGAGTTACACATACGATGTTTGGCGGCGCCGATCTGGGACCACACTGGAAGTGTGCAATCGAGCCTCAGCATTACCGCGCCTACGTTGCGCATGCCGGTAACCCGACTGCGCCAACTCGCGCCGCTTATTCAGGCGGCAGGGCTGAGGATTTCCGCTGAACTTGGATATCAGGCGGCGTCTCTACCGAATTCAATGGTACGAAACCGAAACGCTAAAGCGGAGGGCACGCTTGCGAAGGTTGCGGTTTAGAACATCGACGCTGGCGACCATCGCTTTGATGCGGCTCTCGTCAGCCGTAAGCTCAGCCGCAGCGGCGCCTTTTTCAACACCCCCGGGACCGGCTCGTGACCGTGACCTTGGGACCGTGACAAAGATATTCGCAATTGTTTTCACTCACGTGGTATCTGCGGCAGCCGGGCGTGTGGCGGTTTCGGCTCCAGCGGCGATCCCTACGAACGAACTGCGGAAAGAGTTTGCGCGGGCGAAAATAGCCGCCACCAGGGCGTCACGACCGTAATCAACTGATCATGGCTGGGGCATGCGCCGTCTCGAGCCTTTCTTTTCGAGCCAGGCGTTGAACTCCTCAATCATTTTCGGCGTCCACTTGCCGTCAATTTGCCCCGGTGTGTACTTTCCGTCGCGCAACATCGAGTGCCCCCATTCATCCACCAGGTGATCCATTTCGGTATCGTCGGCGATTTTCTCAGCCAGTTGGGGTGGCGCGAATGTCACACCCTCCGCATCGCCGATAACTACGTCCCCAGGCATCACCGTCACCTCTCCCATGCGAATGGGAACGTTGATTCCCATCAGCATCACGTTCTCTAGAGCGGAAGGATCAACCCCGCGCGCGTAGACCTGGAATCCAGGAATTTCCTGAATCCCGGTGACGTCGCGAACCGCACCATTGACGATCAGGCCATTGTGGCTCTTGGAAAAAATCGCGGTCGCGAGATTATCTCCGATGATGGTTCCGTAGCGTATCTTTCCAAACAGGTCGACCACCAGAACATCGCCCGGTTTGAGAATGTCGATGATCCAGGAATTTTCGTCGCCAATGCGATTTTCCTTCCTGCCGTTAGCGCGAATAACCGAATCTACATCGGGACGGCGCGGCATAAAAACCGCCGTCACTACCCGTCCCACCAGCCGCGGCCCGGGATTAATGACTTTCCACCCGCTTTCGAACTGGTTGCGATAGCCCGCGTCCTGCAGAACGTCCCAGGCTTCATCCGCGGTGACGTCTTTCAGGCGAGCCAGCACAGAATCTGGCACGTTCGGGCGTCCATCAGGAAAGCGGTCGCCATGCCACTCCGGCGTGAACTCGATTCGCTGCTCTTTGGAAAAAAGATCGAGTTGCGCTTGTCCGGGGGTTGCCATAACGAGCATGCAGATCAGAAGGAGTGCCGCACAAATCATTTTCGACATAGGCTCCAATCCAAAATCCGTGATGGCAAAATTGACTGCAAAGCGCTGGCCAACCTATCAAGGCAGTCACGGCACTCGACCAAATCCGCTCCTGAAAGAACGTTGCTCTACGTCACGCTCAGCTGTGATTTCGCCTGGAGAGAAGCCTGTAGTTTCGGACTCAGCAAAGAAGCCGAGTTCGTGTCCAGATAGATGGTGGCGTTCGGATGCCGGCGCAGAATGGATGCCGGCGCCATGGGGCTGATCTCTCCCTCGAAACAGGCCTTCACTGCCTGGGCTTTGCGCTGGTCCGGAACCACGGCGAGGATTTCTTTGGCCTTGAGAATCTGTTTCGCGGACATCGAAATGGCCTGCTTCGGCACTTGCGAGATATCCGCAAACCATGCTTCCCCGACCTGCTGCCGCCGGCACGCCTCGTCGAGATGGACGATGATGTAAGGCTCCTCGGTATCGAAATCGGCAGGCGGGTCATTGAAGGCAATGTGGCCGTTCTCTCCAATGCCAAGGAATGCAATGTCAATCGGTGCCGCGGCGAGATGCCTGCCAACCTCCCGCACTGCCGCCGATGGATCGCGAGCATCCCCCTCCAGCAAGTGATAATGCCTGATGCCGGTTTTGTTGACCAGTTGTTCCATCAGCATCTTGCGAAAGCTGCCCGGATGCGTGATCGGCAGGCCGATATATTCATCAAGATGAAAGGCTTCGACCTTAGTCCAATCGATACCCGGTGCCTTGGTCAAGGCGTCCAGAAACTCCAGTTGCGAGGCAGCCGTCGCTGCGATAATGCGGGCCTTCCCGCGCTCGGAAATCGCGCGGCGAATGGCATCCGCCGCCTGCTCAGCGGCGGCGGGGCCTAGTGTAGCCTTATCCTTGAATACTCGAATTAGCATGGTCAGGATCCAAAGCAATTTACTGGAAACGGCAAATTATATAACCGAGCATTCCACGCTAAACTGCATTTTCTGAATTGGACTTTCATGCCATGAAAACGCAGCATTCGCGCATAGCGGTAGAAACGTAGTCTGTTGTATCACTCTTGTGCATGATCGGGGGTCGCAGATCAATATGTCTTACCGAATGTACTCCATCCTGATTTTCAGCAGTATTTTTCTCAGCGGACTGAACTCGGCCGCTCAGACTGTCACTGTGGACGCGACTCCCAGCCATGTAGTCAACAAGTTCAGACCGCTGCGGGCTTTAGGATCGACGGTGGATCGGGTTCCCAGCGATGCCACCGACGTCTTCTTCCGTCCCGACCAGATCCAGAAGGTTCTCTCGGCAGGGTGGGGAGTCATCAGCTATCGCCAGAACACAGATTTATTCGTGCAAGCCTGGCATTGGAATCCGAAGGGCACATGGAGCGATCCCTCGGGCAAAGGTTACTTCACAGGAGACGCCACCCCGGGCCGCGAAAGGATTCGCCACTCCTACGGCTACTCTCTGCCTCACCGCGGCTTCACGCGCAACGGCGGAAGCGAGTTCGACGGCTACTCCCGCCTCGACGACGGGAACACCGACTCCTACTGGAAGAGCAATCCCTATCTCGCAAGTGAGTTCACCGGGGAGAGCGATTCGCTCCACCCGCAATGGGTAGTGATCGCGCTCGACAAAAAAGAACCTGTCAATGCGATTCGCATCCTGTGGGCGGCTCCCTTTGCGCGGGACTTCCAGGTTCAGTACTGGGCTGGCGATGGCGACGCCATGGACGACCAGGATAAAGGCGAGTGGAAAGATTTCGCTTCCGGCGTAGTAAGGGATGCGAAAGGCGGAGACTCAACATTGCCTTTATCTCCTTCGCCCGTCACCACGAAATTCGTCCGCATCTGGATGACTCGTTCTTCCAACACTTGTGACACTCATGGATCTGCAGACCGCCGCGACTGTGTGGGTTATGCGATCCGCGAGCTGTATCTTGGCACGACAGACGAAAAAGGTGCATTACAAGATCTGCTTCACCACTCCCCCGACCAGAAGCAAACGCTGACGCTGTGTTCATCGGTCGATCCCTGGCATGAGCCGTCCGATCTGTATCTTGCTCCCGGCCGCATGGAATCGGGAGATCAACCCGGTTTCGATCTCTTCTTTACCAGTGGGATAACCCGCAGCCTGCCTGCGATTATCCCGGTTGCGATGCTTTACAGCACTCCCGACGACGCGGCCGCGCAAATGAGCTATATCAAGAAGCGCGGCTATCCCGTCTCCTATATCGAAATGGGCGAGGAAGCCGATGGCCAGTACATGCTTCCCGAAGATTACGGCGCGCTCTACTTGCAATTCGCCGCCGCCATTCATCGTGTCGACCCGGGATTCAAACTGGGAGGACCTGCTTTTCAGGGCGTAACCGAAGACATCAAGGCTTGGCCCGACGCGCAAGGCCGTACATCATGGTTCACGCGATTTCTCGATTATCTGCGAAGCCACAATCGCCTGCAGGATTTCACCTTCATGTCTTTTGAGCATTACCCCTACGATGGCTGCGAAACGCCTTGGGAAAACCTTTATCAGGAGCCTGAACTGATCACGCACATCATGCAAGTCTGGCGCGAGGATGGGCTGCCGCCCGGCGTCCCCCTGCTCGATACCGAGACGAATGCCCACGGGGGCGAAGCCGCGGTGGACATCTTCGGTGCGCTTTGGCTGGCCGATTCCTTTGCCGGGTTTCTCACCGCCGGCGGCCAGTCCACTCATTACTACCACGATCTGTCTTACTCGCCTCCTCACCCCAATTGCCCCAACAGCTGGGGAACGTACCACATGTTTATGGTCGATGATCATTACCAGATTGTGCAGCCGACATCACAATTTTTTGCCACCCAACTGATTACGCAGGAATGGGCACAACCCGGAGAGGCCGAACATCTCCTTTATCGCGCCGCCAGCGATGTAAAGGATTCCCAGGGACACGTTCTGCTGACCGCTTACGCTCTACATCGTCCCGATGGTCAGTGGGCGCTCATGCTGGTCAACCGGGACCACGATCACTCTCATGAAGTGCGTGTAATCTTTCGGGATTCGGACACTAGCCAGGAAACATCATTCGCCGGGCCGGTCACAATGATCACATTCGGCAAAGAGCAGTATCAATGGCATCCCGACCGGAAGAAGGGATACGCCGATCCGGATGGTCCGGCTGTCACTTCGACACTTCAAGCTGTGCCGGGAACGCTTTACACGTTGCCGGCGGCGTCTGTCACTGTGCTTCGCGGCAGTCGGCGATAAAAGAATCAATGCCCGCGACTCACTCCGGCTGGTAGGAATCTTCTGCACGAAAGTTCATGGTCAGTTAGACCACACTCCTCTTTTAGTGGCCCGCCCCGTCCTGTTCCTTCGATAGGCAACGCGCACGATGGTCTCTCAAGTTATCCAGTTGCAGGCCGATGGCTAGCGAAGGCCACCCAAGAGGCCGCGTTGTCTTATGAAGAGCTGCGAGCGCGAGAGCACCGAAGTTCCGGCTGAAGAGAAGCGTTTTTCGGGCAACGCCGTGCAGCTAGTGCGAGATGGTGATCCCACTCGGGGGCCCAAAATTAGAAAATCCGAATCTATTCCGGGCTCCGATGGTTGCGCTCCGGCAGCGAGCGCCCTGCGCGTCTTGTTTGTCGAAGATGATCCCTCCGATGTTGAACTGGCCATGCACGCCCTGCGCCGCGGTGGATTTGTTCCCGCCAACGACGTGGCGCAGACGTCGTCAGACTTTCTCGCGCAAGTGAGAAAAAACAGCTATGACGTGATTCTGGCAGACTACCGCTTGCCCGCGTGGAACGGAATGGAAGCGCTCAACGCGCTGCATTCCGAGGGGCTCGATATTCCCGTCATTATGGTCTCGGGAGCCTTAGGGGACCTTAAGGCGGTGGAGTGCATCAAGCAGGGAGCGGCCGATTACGTGTTGAAGGATCATCTGGCGCGCTTGCCGGAGTCGGTACGCCGCGCTATCGGGGAAAAGAAACTGCGCGACGAGAATCGCCGCGTGCTGGAAGAACTGGCGCGATCTAACCGCGACCTAGAGCAGTTTGCCTACGTGGCCTCGCACGATCTGCAGGAGCCGCTGCGCATGGTGGCGACCTACACCCAGTTACTGGCCGAGCGCTATAAGGGCAAGCTGGACGAGAACGCGGACAAGTACATCCATTACGCGGTGGATGGCGCGCTCAGAATGCAGACGCTCGTCCAGGACCTGCTGGCATTCTCACGAGTGGGCCGGGGCGGCATCGACCTGAAGCCCGTCGATCTCAAACTGGTGCTCGAAACCGTGCAGCAAAACCTACGCGCCGCCATGGAGGAAAGCGGGGCGCAATTGCAGTGGGACCAGCCGCCGGTGGTGATGGCCGACCGCGCCCTGCTGGTTCAGCTGTTCCAGAATCTTCTCGCCAACGCCCTTAAATTTCGTGGCCCCTCTGACCCGGTGATCCGCGTAACGGTTGAAAAAGGAACCTCCGAATGGACCTTCTCGGTACGCGATAACGGAATCGGCATCGCCCCCGAGCATGCCGAAATCATTTTCGTCATTTTCAAACGCCTGCACACTCACGCCGAGTACCCCGGCAGCGGCATCGGTCTGGCCATTTGCAAAAAGATTGTCGAGCAACACGGAGGCCGTATCTGGGTGGAATCGCCGCCCGGACCGGGATGCACCTTCAAATTCACATTGCCCATCAACCCTAAGCGAGGAACTTACGATCACCCCAATGAAAACCACTCCGGAAGTCTTGCTGGTCGATGACAATCCCGCCGATATCGATCTGACGCGGGACATCCTCAGCAAATGCAAACACCATTTCCACGTGCACGCGGTGCCGGACGGAGTGGAAGCCATCTCCTTCCTGCACCGGGAAGGCACTTACACGGACGCGCCCGCCCCCGACCTGCTGGTGCTGGATTTGAATCTGCCGCGGAAGGATGGGCGCGCGGTGCTGCAGGAACTAAAGTCTGATCCCAAATTGTCGAAGATTCCTGTGATCGTCTTCACCACCTCGCAGGCGAATTCCGACATTACACGGAGCTATGAACTGGGAGCGAACTGCTATCTGCGCAAGCCGGGGAACCTGGCGGATTTCTCGGCCGTCGTGCAATCCATGGCCAACTTCTGGCTGGGTTTCGCCAGCCTGCCGCAAAAGGAAAAACGATGAATCATTCTTCGACCCACGTATTGCTGATTGAAGATAACCCGGGCGATGCGGATCTGGTGCGGCTGCGCCTGGTGGAAAGCAATCCTATGGTGGACGTGAGCTGCGTCAACCGCCTGGCCGACGGCATTGCCTTGCTCAAGGAAAATACTCCGTCGCTGGTGCTGCTCGATTTGAACCTGCCCGACAGCCAGGGAGCGGAAACTTTTCGCAAGCTGCTCGAAAAGGCGCCCGACGTGCCGGTCGTGATTTTATCCGGGCAAAGCGATCAGGAACTGGCCATCAAGGCCCTGCATCAGGGTGCGCAAGACTATCTGGTCAAAGGCGGGCTGACCACGGCGGAATTGGATCGCGCGATGCGCTATGCCATCGAGCGGCAGGCGTTGCTGCGCTCGCTCGAAATCAGCCGCAAACAGCAACTGGAGTTCAAAAACCAGTTTCTCTCCCACGTTTCCCACGAACTGCGCACCCCGCTCACCTGCATTCACCAGTATGTGACCATCCTGCTGGATGGCCTCGCCGGCGACATGACCCTGGAGCAGCGCAGCCACCTGAACACGATTCTGAAAAGTGTGAACCAGCTGGGAGCCATGGTGCGCGACCTGCTCGAGGCCGCGCGCGCCGAATCGGGCAAGATCAACTTGGAGCTGCGCTGCGTCTCCATCGAAGATCTGATCCGCAACGCGGTTGCCATGATGCAGGCCACCGCCTCGCAAAAGGGTGTGGGCCTGGAAGTCGCAGTCGAGACCGCAATCCCCTTTGTGCATGGAGACCCCGACCGCATCCTTGAGGTGCTCATCAACCTCATCGAGAATGCCATCAAGTTCACTCCCGCCGATGGCGCGGTCACGGTGCAGGCCTGCCGCGTGCCCACCGATCCCGATTTCGTTTCCATTTCGATATCCGACACCGGGTCGGGCATTACGCCGGAGGCCCGCGCTCTGATCTTCGAGCGCCTCTACCAGGATCCGAACGCCCCCGACAACAATCGCAAGGGACTGGGACTGGGATTGTTCATCGCCAAAGAGCTGGTGACGTTGCACGGCGGCCGCATCTGGGTGGCCAGCGACGGCGCCTCGGGCAGCACCTTCTCCTTCACCCTGCCGCTGTACTCGCTGCCCAAGCTCTTGTTCCCCGTCATTACCCACGAAGCCCAGCTCCGCACCGCCATCGTTTTGGTTCAAGTAGAGCTGGAATCGGGCGTGAAGCCGCCGCGCGGAAACTGGAAGGAAGTGTGCAAGCAGGCCCGCGAGCTTCTGGAACGCTGCGTGTATCTCGATAAGGATCTGGTTCTGCCGCCCATGGCGGCCACCGGTTCCGGGCAGACCCTCTTCGTGGTCGCTTCTACCGACCTGGAGCGCGCCACCATCATGATGGCGCGCATCCGCGGCCAGATGGAAAAACTGGAAGACCTCAAGGCCCAGGGAACTTTTGCCATCTCGGCCAGCGAAGTCCCGCTTGCCGATCTGGCGGGCCAGTCTTTGGAGCAGCAAGTCCAGAGGGTGGCCGACCGGGTCACCGAAATGACGCAGGCTGTCCTGGCATCGCAAGCGCACAGAACCAGAACGGCGAAACGAAACAATTGAGCTTACCTACGAGAAAAGAGGATAAGAAAATGGCAACACAAAAAATACTGATTGTGGACGATGACCCCGACCTGCGCCACGCGCTCAGGCTGCGGCTTCGCGCCAATCACTACGAGACGGTAAATGCGACGGACGGCTACTCTGCCATCGCTCAGGCGTATAAGGAGCACCCCAACCTGATCATTCTCGATCTCGGCCTGCCGGCCGGAGATGGCTTCGTGGTGCTCGATCGCCTGCAGCGCGATGACAAGCTCTCGGCCATTCCGGTGGTGGTGCTCACGGCCCGCGATCCGCAGAGCACCGAGCGGCGGGCGCTGCAGGCCGGCGCTGCCGCATTTTTCCAGAAGCCGGCCGACAACGCCGAACTGCTGGAGGTCATCCGCGCGACCCTGTCGCAGGCTGCCACCGCAAATAACTCTTTGCCTTCTTGAGGCCAGCCATTCCTCGAGGAGAAATGAAACCGGGCGCTCGCGCCACATCTTTGCCGCTGCAGGCGTAGCTGCGCCTCGGAGGAGGCTGCCATGAAATTTGAATTTGCGCTAGCCCCCGCGCCTCCGGAAAATGCGGTGGTGCGGCGCTATCGCCGAGCATTATTTAGTGTGCCGGTTACCTTTCACCACCTGGCGGCAGGAGGCGTGCGGACCTCGCGCGGCATCAGCCTTGATATCAGCGAAGGCGGCCTCGGCGCCCTGGTGCAGGGCAACCTGGAGGTGGGAGAAACGGTTAGCGGTTGATCTTCCTTTAGCGGAGCAGACCCTGAGCGCCGTCGCCATCGTCCGCCACACCTCCAACCTCGGTTCCGGCTTCGAATTCGTCGGGCTCACCCCGGAGGAGCGGGCACAAATCACGAGCGTTGTCGGCAGCGCGTGACCCAGATAAACGGTTTTGGTCCCGCCGGGATTCCGGTTCCATTTTGGGACGCCTACGCCATCCGTGTGCCAGCCATCACAATCTTCAAACATCGTTCTGTCCGATACTGGCTAGTTAGCGTTGTGTCTTTTGAGAAATTAGATGTTGCCCGGAGGATTCTCAATTTCAGTTACTGCGTTTGGCATATGTCCCAGCGTGGTCGTAATGATGGAGGTTTTGGATGTCAAGAACTAGCCAAGTCAAGCCCGCCCCCAGAAATGGAATCGCAAAATGTCCGACGGGCATTTTCGGATTAGATCAAATTACAGAAGGCGGGCTACCCAAAGGCCGTCCCACGCTCATCTGCGGCACAGCCGGATGCGGCAAGACCATCCTGGCCATGGAATTTCTGGTGCGCGGAGCCACCGAGTTCAACGAGCCAGGCGTGTTCATGGCCTTCGAGGAGACAAGCGAAGAGTTGAGCAAGAATGTCGCCTCGATGGGTTTTGATCTTCCCGCGCTGGTCGCCCGCAAAAAATTGGTGCTGGATCACGTTCGCATTGATCGCAGCGAGATCGAAGAAACCGGCGAATACGATCTGGAGGGGTTATTCATCCGCCTGGAGAGTGCGATTCAAGCTGTGGGTGCCAAGCGCGTGGTGCTGGATACCATCGAATCCCTGTTCTCCGGCTTCAGCAATACCAACATTCTGCGCGCCGAACTCCGCCGCCTGTTCGGGTGGCTGAAGGCAAAGGGAGTCAGTGCGGTCGTTACGGCGGAGACGGGCGACGGAGCAATTACGCGCAACGGGATCGAAGAGTACGTCGCCGATTGCGTGATACTGCTCGACCACCGGGTGGAGGATCAGAGTTCGATTCGGCGCTTGCGGGTCTTGAAGTATCGCGGCACCATGCACGGCACCAACGAGTATCCCTTCCTGATCGGACAGACCGGTCTGTCTGTGCTTCCCCTGAGTTCCTTGAAGCTGGAACACAAAGCTCCCACGGAAAGAATTTCGACGGGGGTTCCACGGTTGGACACAATGTTGGGGGGAAGGGGCTTTTACCGCGGCACCAGCATCCTGGTTTCGGGCACGGCGGGCACGGGCAAGAGCAGCCTGGCGGCGCATTTTGTGCGGGCAGCCTGTGAACGGGGCGAACGCGCCCTGTACATGGCTTCTGAACAATCTACCCACGAAGTGATTCGCAACATGCGCTCGATCGGCGTTGACCTGGAGCCTTGGGTCAAGCGGGATCGGTTGCGCTTCTATGC
>DASYYT010000040.1:0-10580 GCA_035949755.1 Candidatus Sulfotelmatobacter sp. | reverse complement strand
ATAGCCGGCCAGCACTCCGCCTTCGAGCGCTTCCTGAATGCCCTGGTCGATCGGCTTGATGAATTCCTTCGGCACCGAGCCGCCGACGATTTCATTCACAAATTCGTAGCCGGTCCCGGGTGGCTGAGGATCGAGATAAATTTTCGCGTGACCGTACTGGCCGCGGCCGCCAGTCTGCCGGATGTACTTGCCTTCCGCCTCGGCGTGCCGGCGAATCGTCTCGCGATACGCCACCTGCGGCTTGCCGACGTTGGCCTCAACTTTGTACTCGCGCATCATGCGGTCGACGATGATTTCCAGATGCAACTCGCCCATGCCGCTGATGATGGTCTGCCCGCTGTCGGGATCGGTGTGAACCTTGAAGGTGGGATCTTCCTGGGCGAGGCGTCCGAGCGCCATACCCATTTTTTCCTGGTCGGCCTTGGTCTTGGGTTCGACTGCAACCGAAATGACCGGTGTCGCAAATTCGATGGTCTCGAGTGCGATGGGATGATCTTCGTTGCAGATCGTGTCGCCGGTGGAAACGTTCTTCAAGCCCACTGCGGCGCAGATGTCGCCCGCCAGAATTTCGCTGATCTCTTCGCGCTTGTTGGCATGCATCTTCAGCAGGCGGCCGATGCGCTCGGTCTTGCCGGTGCGCACGTTGAGCACGCCGTCGCCGGTCTTCAATTGCCCGGAGTAGACGCGAATAAATGTCAGCTGGCCGACGAACGGATCGGCCATGATCTTGAATGCCAGCGCCGAGAACGGCTCTTTATCGTCGGGCTTGCGGGTCACTTCCTGGCCGTTGTGGGGATTCTTTCCGTGCGTCTCGCCTACGTCGAGAGGAGAAGGAAGATAATCCACCACCGCGTCGAGCAGCGGTTGCACACCCTTGTTCTTGAACGCCGTGCCGACGACCACCGGGAATACCTTCAACGCAATGGTCGACTTGCGCAGCGACGCGCGCAGCTCATCGGCCGTGATCTCTTCGCCTTCTAAGAACTTGTGCAGGATCTCGTCGTCGTTCTCGGCGATGCTCTCCACCAGTTGCGCGTGGAATGCTTCGGCTTTCTTTTTCAGGTCGGCGGGAATTTCTTCGGTCAGGTACTCAGCGCCAATCGTGTCGTCTTGCCAGACGATCGACTTCATGTTGATCAGATCGACGACGCCTTTGAACTTATCTTCCTGGCCGATGGGGAATTGAATAGCGACGGGCTTGGCACTGAGGCGCTTGCGGATGGTGTCGACGGCATGCTCGAAGTCAGCACCCATCTTGTCAATCTTATTGATGAAGCAAATGCGGGGGACGCCGTATTTATCGGCCTGCCGCCAGACTTTTTCCGACTGCGGCTGCACCCCATGAACGGCGTCAAACACCGCGACTGCGCCGTCGAGGACACGCAGCGAGCGCTCGACTTCCGCCGTGAAATCGACGTGGCCGGGGGTATCGATGATGTTGATGCGAATGTCGCGCCAGGTGCAGGTCGTAGCGGCGGACGTGATCGTGATGCCGCGCTCCTGCTCCATCCAATCCATGGTCGCAGTGCCTTCGTGGACCTCTCCGATGCGGTGCGTCCGGCCCGTATAAAACAGGACGCGCTCCGTCGTAGTGGTCTTACCGGCATCGATGTGGGCCATGATGCCGATGTTCCTGCAACGCTCTAATGGGACTGTTCTGGGCACGACTCTTATCTACTCTTTCTAGGGTTCCAACCTTCACTGCTTGATTTTGCGATTTAGCGCTTGAGTGATTTGGCGATTTAAAACTTAGGACCGGACGCGATTTTCAATCACCCAATGACCCGATCGCTCAATGACTCAATTTCTACCAGCGGTAATGCGCGAACGCCTTGTTCGCTTCCGCCATGCGGTGCACGTCTTCTTTCTTCTTGATGGCGGCGCCGCGGCTGTTGGCCGCGTCCAGCAACTCATTGCTCAACTTGTCGATCATTCCCTTTTCGCCGCGGGCCCGGGCATAACTGATGATCCAGCGGATGGCCAACGAGGTCCGGCGGTCGGCATTGACTTCAACCGGCACCTGATAGTTCGCGCCGCCCACGCGCCGTGTCTTGACTTCAAGCAACGGCTTCGCGTTCTCCACGGCCTTCTTGAACAGCTTCAAGGCTTCGTCGCCGCCCTTCGATTCCAGACGGGTCAAGGCTTCATAGAAGATGCCCTCGGCCGTCGACCGCTTGCCTTGCCACATCATCGAGTTGATGAACTTCGTCACCAGATCCGACTGATACACGGCATCGGCCGGAACGGTCCGCTTTGCGATATGTCCTTTGCGAGGCATGTAATCTCTTAGCTCCTCAACCGCAGTTTCACATTTCGAGTTTCAAAACCAGGAACTGGAAACTCGAAACCTGAAACTTATCCCTTCTTTGGTCTCTTGGCTCCGTACTTCGAGCGTCCCTGCATGCGGCCAGCGACACCGACCGCGTCCAAGGTTCCACGGATCACGTGATAGCGCACGCCCGGCAGGTCCTTCACGCGGCCACCGCGGATCAGCACAATCGAGTGCTCCTGCAGGTTATGACCGACTCCGGGAATATAGGTGGTGACTTCAATGCCGTTCGTGAGCCGCACGCGCGCCACCTTGCGCAGAGCCGAGTTCGGCTTCTTGGGGGTCTGCGTGTACACGCGCGTGCAGACACCGCGCTTCTGCGGACATCCCTGCAAGGCGGGACTGGCCGTTTTGTACCGAGGGCGCTTGCGGCCCTGGGCCACCAACTGGTTAAACGTAGGCACTCTCGCCACTCCTTAGCCGCACACCTGCCTGTTCACGCAGGCAGCGTACAGCTCAAATTCTGCTGTTCTCGACGCGTATCCGCATCCGTGACATGGCCGGCGCGAAGCCAACCATTCCTTCTCACCGCGCAAGACAGGCTAAACGCCGGAGAGATTCTGGATTCCCGTTCAGACTTTAACGCTGCCGACGGTGGCGCCCGGCCAAACTGCGGGGGCACTCCGTTTCGTCAGCCTTGCCCTGCATATCCTTCCACATAAGGGCGAAAGGCGCCGCAGGAACGTTTCAGCGAGGAAAGTTTCCGGTCATGCTGCCATCCGGAAACGTATTTCTCTAAAGCTCAGCCGCCGGTTCGCACACAGCCGCGAAAAAACCAGCAGCACACAGCAAGCCTGGATGAACTCGCGGAACCCAACTACTATAGCAAGTGCGCGCAAACATCGTCAACTCGGGTTTTTGCATCCCACGCGGTGGCGGCAAAGCTCAGGGGCCAGGGACTAGGAAAGTGGCCAGTGATTGGTGATCCAGTTGTAGCGGTACATCGACCACAACGAACGACTGAACACCTGGCCACTGAACACCGGCCACTGGCCACAACTTGCTGATTCCGGCTCCAGCCTCTACACTACAAATTTTCCAGTTCATCTGAAAGTCCTGTCATGGTTCTTTTTCTGCGGGCCCATGGCAAGCGCAAAGAGGGGTGCATGGGTAGGTTCCGTTCGGGTAATCTGCGCTTGGCAGTCGCCATTCTGGCACTGGGAAGCATCGCCGGATGCGGCGGTGGAAAGAAAAATACGCCATTGTTCCCGGGAAAAATCACACTCACACCCGGGGGGGCTACTTCTCTGGCATTGGGCGGGACTCTCTCGTTCACCTCCTCCGCGCAAACTTCCTCGAGCGTTAATCTTGCCGTTCCCTTCACGTATACCTCGAGCGACACCTCGGTTTTGAATATGTCACCGACCGGGGTCGCGTGTGCCGGGCACTGGGACGCGACTTTCTCTATCTGCACTCCGGGAGCCACCGGCGTGGCTCAGGTGACGGCGAGCACACTGGGAGCGACCAGCATTCCCACTTATATATTTGTTCATGCGCCGATCGATAACATCTCGGTCACCGGCATTCTGCTGGATGGAGTTCCAGTCCAGGAACCGTGCCTGTCGCAAGGTCAATCGATGACTTTGGAGGCCCACGCCTTTAGCCAAGGCGCGGATATTACGTCGTCCGTGGGGCCACTCACCTGGTCGGCGAACAATTTCAGCGTGGTGCAAATCAAGCCGCTGCTGAACGTGGCTTACAATTTTCCTACCAATCAGGCCACAGCAATCGCGGTCACTCCTGGAATCACGAATATTTACGCGTCGGCCAACGGAGTGTCTAGCACCTCGTTCCAGCAGCCGCAATACACGAATTCACAGAGCGCGACCTCGCCCATGCTCGATTTCTTTTCCACTTGTCCAGTTCAGACCATCAGTCTGGAAGTTGGAGAAGCCGGATCGGGTCAGACCAGCTTTGTGGTGCCGAAGGGAGCTTCGGAAACCGCAGTGGCCACCATCACGGACGTGATGGGCAACAGCACCCTGCCGAACACCGATAATGGAATCGTTCTCACGAAGATTCCTTTGACGTGGACCGCTTCCCAGCCTGCAGTGTTGAATGTCGCTTCTAACTGCACGAATACATGCGGGCTCACCAGCCCGTCGCCGGGCGCGGGTACCATCACGGCCTCGTGCTCGCCTCCCACTTGCAATGTCGGATTCCCCATTGTTCCGGCAACGCTTGCCACTCCCCAACAGGTCACGGCGTGCACTCAGTTCTTTCAGGCGCAGTACCCGCAATTTGCGGGTTGCCAGGAACTGATCCCTGTTCCGGTGTACGCCACTCCTGTTCTGGTGTCGTCCTCAGGCAATATTGCGCTGACGCCTCCGACGGGCGCCATTTCCGGGGTCATTACCGGCGTGACGAGCAGCCCTTCGGTGCTGGCGGCAAGTTTGGGATGCACTGACCAACCTCCGTCCATCTGCAGCACATCCATCTATAATTTTTCGAATGGATCGGCAGGCAATCAGAATCCTTTGCCGTCTGCTCCGAATTCATTCCTCTTCGATCTTGGGGGCGACCGGGTATACATGGGAAGCGACTTCGGGGCAGTCACGATCGCTCCCTCGAATCTGGGCACAAGCAGCGGCGCCATCACTTCTCTCGGTACCGTGACGGGAAAGATTCTGGCTATCGCGGCCAATGGTGCGACGAGCATCTTCTCAGACACACTTCACACTCCCAATCAGGTGTACGTGGTGGCGCAGAGCGGCAGCACCGCACTGAGCATTGCCGGGGCCACGACGGCCGCATTTTCGCCCGATGGACTAAAGGCGTACATCGCGGGCAACAACGGGAATTCGCTTTATGCCCAGTCGCCGCTGCAGGCGCTGCAAGCGCCCATCGCACTGTCGGGAACAGCGAACGCAATTGCGTTCTCCCCCAACGGCGCATTCGCTTTTGTGGCCGAATCCTCCGCCAGCGGCGGCCCCGCGAATCTGGCCGTGGTGAGCACCTGCAACAATCAGACCGTCGCAAGCCTTAATCTGCCCGCTAATCCTATTCTGATGAAGGTGCTGCCCAACGTACACATTGACGGGAAGGACTCGAGCGGCGACCTGATTCCTGACGGCATCCACGTTCTGGTGCTCGATGCAACGGGCTTCGACCTTGTTACAGCGGATGTCTCTGCGCCTGCCGCGGGGAGTCTCTGTCCTCAAGGTTTCGCCTTCGACCCGATCCATCCGGTGGAACGCATTGAACTGGGCCAAGGGACGATCCAGCCGATTAACTTTTTCGCGGCCGGCGACGCATCGCAGCTCTACATCGTCTCCGCCAGCAGTGCCAGCATTCTGATCTACAACTTCGGCGCCGGCGCGGTAACTGGCGGGATTGAACTGCTGGGAAACGCTCTTCCGAGAAGCGCGGATATGGCGGTCGATGGCGGCACCATTGTGGTCGCCGGCAGTGATGGCATGGTCCACGAAGTCAGCACCGCCCTGGGCGGCGTGGACATGCTGCAGGTCTCGTTTCCCAACTTGCCGGATTATCTGAACCCGTTCTGCACGTTTACGCCCAACTCGGGGCCGTGTACTTTGACCACCGTGCTGGTAAAACCGTAACTGGCAGTCAGAGTCAGTAGATCGTCGCGGCAGGTCCCTTAGCCCTAGCCTCTAGCCCCTAGCCCCTGGCCACTTTCCAGTTCTTTTCCGACACTGTCGAGAACCCCGTTGACGAAGTGCACCGACTCAGGCGTGGAGAACTTCCTCGCAATTTCGAGCGCTTCATTGATGACGACCGCTCTTGGAGTCTCGGGATAGGCCAGCAACTCGGCCACAGCGGCGCGCAACAGATTTCGATCCACCGCCGCCATGCGTTCCATACGCCAGTGTTCCGCGTGACGCTCGATCAGGCCGTCAATCTCGGCCACGCGAGTGACGGCTACTCGAAACAAATCATCGGCAAAACCGCGAACCTCCGCGCTGGCCGTTCCATGCTCAGCCCAGAACGTGCGGCGAACATGATCAGCATCCTGCTTGCCCATATCGGACTGAAACAGCATCTGCAACACCAGTTCGCGAGATTTGCGCCGAGTACCCATAGGGAAAGCTGTCAGCCGTCAGCTCATTGCCAGTTTACTGTAAGGAGGGATTATGCGTGCTTGCTCTTCGTGCGTTTTTGCTGGTTCTTGCCCTTGTCATTCCGAACGCGGAGAGGAATCTGCTTTTCGCGGGCAGTTGACGGCTGATGGCTGATAGCTCTGTTCAACGACGCCATCTCCACCGCGGCCAGAGCGGCTTCGAAACCCTTGTTGCCCATCTTCAGTCCGGCGCGATCGATAGCCTGCTCCAGCGTGTCGCAAGTCAGCACACCGAACGCATGGGGGACGCCGGTTTCCTGCGCCGACTGCCCGATGCCGCGCGTGACTTCATTGACGATGACATCGTAATGCGCCGTGCCGCCGCGCAGAAGGCATCCCAGGCATATGATGGCATCATATTTTGCGGTAAGGGCCAGAGTCCGCGCCGCCGATGGAATCTCAAATGCTCCCGGGACACGCACTACGTCAATGTCTTTTTTGCGGGCCCCGGTCCGCAGCAGCCCATCACAGGCGCTCAGCAAGAGCCGCTCGGTGATAAACGCGTTGAAGCGCGCCACTACGATCGCGAAGCGGCGGCCGGAGGCGTCGAGTTTCCCCTCCAAGGCTGGAACGGCGGGTTCGGGCACAGATTCAACTTTCAATTTTGTTGTCTTCTCCGTGGCTCTGTGCCTCTGTGGGGAATGAATGTAATCGGCGGAAACCCGCGTGAAGCCGCGGCAAAGAAGTTTCCAATTCTGAAATCTTAAATCTGAAATCTTAAATCGGCATTCTCTCTTCCTACTTGCCCTTGAACTGCGCCTGTCGTTTTTCCAGAAATGCTGTCGTGCCTTCTTTTTTATCTTCGGTGGCACAGGAGACGCCGAACAGAACGGCCTCCAGGTAGAGTCCCTCGGCCAGGGTCATTTCCATGCCTTTGTTGACGGCCTCCATCGCGTACTGCACGGCCAGGGGAGCGTTGGCGATGATCTTCGCAGCAATCGCCTCTGCCCGCGGAATCAACTCTGCCGGGGTGGTGACTTCATTGACCAGGCCGATGCGGTGGGCTTCCTGGGCCGTGATCATCTCGCCCGACAAAACCATCTGCATGGCCAGCCCTTTGCCGACGAGCCGCGGCAGGCGCTGGGAGCCGCCGTATCCGGGAATAATTCCCAGCTTCACTTCCGGCTGCCCTAACTTCGCGTTCTCGCTGGCGAGCCGCATGGTGCAGGCCATGGCGATCTCGCATCCTCCGCCGAGCGCGAAGCCGTTGATGCAGGCAATCACGGGCTTGCCCAGATTCTCGATCAGATTGAGGACCGACTGGCCGCGATGGGTATATTCCTTGCCGCTGACGGCGTCGTGCTTGGCCAGTTCGCTGATATCGGCGCCGGCAATGAACGCCTTCTCGCCCGCGCCGGTAAAGATCACGACTCGGACGCTTGGATCGTTCTTGATATCGTGAAATGCCGACCGCAGCTCTTCCATCGTGGCCATGTTGAGGGCATTGAGCACCTTCGGCCGGTTGACGGTGACGTAGGCAATCGAGTTTCTCTTTTCGAGAAGAATGTTTTCAAAGTTCATAAATTCAAGCCTGCCACGGATGCACGCGGATGACTCAGATTGAAAACCTTCCTCTGGAAGGTCCGCGTCCATCCGCTAGATCAGCGGTCATGAAGTTCACAGCTTATTCGACTTCTCCGGCTCGGAATAATCATAGAACCCGCGTCCTGATTTGCGCCCGTACCAAGGCCGGTCGTCACCATCTGCTTCGGCAGTGCGGGCAACTGCTATAATTGTATAGCAGGAGCCAATCATGCTGGCCATCCGTCTTCCCGAACGCATCGAAAAGCGCCTCGACCGACTCGCCAAACGGACCGGGCGCACCAAGACATACTACGCCCGTGAAGCCATCCTTCAGCACCTTGAAGATCTTGAGGATATCTACCTCGCCGAGAAGCGCCTCACAGAGATTCGCGCCGGACGCGTTCGTACCATCCCACTTGAAAAAGTGATGCGCCGCTATGGTCTCAAATCCAAAGTGGACGATTGAGTTCGATCCGGCCGCACAAAAAGAACTCGACAAATTGGATAAGCCCATCGCTCGGCGGGTTTCCAGGTTTCTCTACGAACGGGTTGCCCAACTGGACGATCCTCGCCGCATCGGCGAACGTCTTCAAGGAACTTTAAGCGAGTTATGGAGGTACCGCGTGGGCGACTATCGAATTCTCTGTTCCCTTGAACACCAGCACCTCGTCGTGCTCGTTCTGCGTATCGGCCATCGCCGCGAAATCTACAAGAGATAGAATCTGCAGCAGTCCGTGGCTAAAGTTTCTGTGCTTTGGGCTTCTCCGGGTCGGAATAGTCATAGAACCCGCGTCCCGATTTGCGCCCGTACCAGCCGGCCATCACCATGCGCTTTAATAACGGGGGCGAGGCAAACCGCCGCTCCTTAAACTCGTCGTACATCACGTGCGTGATGTAGTAGGTCGTGTCGAGGCCGACGAAGTCCAACAAAGTAAACGGCCCCATGGGGTAGCCGCAGCCCAGCTTCATGGCGCTGTCGATGTCTTCAATCGAGCCCACGCCCTCTTCATACGCCCGGATGGCATCGAGCAAATACGGCACCAGCAGCCGGTTTACGATGAATCCCGTCTTATCCGACGTGCGCACTGGGACTTTGCCCAGCTTCTTCGCGAATGCATAAGCCGCGTCGTAAACATCCTCGGCGGTGGCGATGGTGCGCACGACTTCGACCAGTTTCATCAGCGGCACAGGATTAAAAAAGTGCAGCCCAATAAATCGTTCGGGACGCTTAACTGCAGTTAACAACTCGGTCACAGAGATCGAAGACGTGTTCGAAGCGAAGATCGCATCTTTCTTCACGATGCCATCGAGAGATGCGTACATCTTCTTTTTCTCTTCGACATTCTCGATGATGGCTTCGATCACGATGTCGCAATCGGCGAGATCGGATCTGTTTGTCGTACCCTTGAGGCGCGCCCGAGCCGCGTCCTTCTGCTGCCCCGTGATGCCGCCCTTGTCGACGGGACGTTCCGCAAACTTGGCGAGCGACTTCTCGATCCCGGCAAACCCTTTGTCGAGATACTTCTGCTCCACTTCGAGCACCGTCACGGCGAATCCAGCCATAGCGCTGACCTGCGCGATGCCCGAACCCATCAACCCACAACCGAGAACGCCAACTTTCCTGATTTCCATTGCAACTTCCTTTGCCGCGGATTAACGCGGATCAGAATCTTTCACCGCAGATACGGGAGAAATTCACTCCTCTAGCCGCGCTGAAACTAGCTCCGTAAATTTCACCGCATATATCGCCTCTTTTAGCGTATGGCTATACTTGTGCTCGAGATTTGTGGAGAGCAAGTGAAGAATGAAATCCTCGTGCTCCTCGTCAACATGACTGACTTTGCCAACTGCCTCTTCGCCGTCGCTCAGGACGATACGGAAAACTCGTCCCTGATGATCCTTTAACAGGCGGTAGTATGGATGGTTCTCAATGGCATAGGCGAACACGACCATCCCTGCGTGCCCGTCCGCGAAGACCTTATCCCTGCACCGCACGCGGCAGTGCGGTGAAAAAGCCCAACTCTCGTTCTCTGGCAATTTGTCGGAGATCTCAAAGATGTCATCACCAACCTGTACAGCTCGAACCGGACGCCAGCACTCCGTCCCATCCCCCACCAGCGGCATGTAAATCGTTTTCTCCATGCGTATAGAGTGGGCTTCTCCGTGCCTCGGTGGTTTGATTGCGCCTAGAAATTCAGCAGCGTTTCCACAATCATGGCGATGCCCTGCCCGCCGCCAATACAGGCGGTCGCAAGCCCATATTTCTTCTTTCGCCTCCGGAGTTCATACAGTAATGTCAGCACCAGCCGCGTTCCGGTCGCGCCCAGCGGATGCCCCAGCGCAATCGCTCCGCCGTTGACGTTCACCTTCTGGCGATCCAACCCCAGCTCTTTCTCCACCGCCAGATACTGTGCGGCAAAGGCCTCGTTCACCTCAATCAGATCCATGTATTCCAGCGACAAGCCGGCTTTCTGCAGCGCCAGCTTCGAAGCCGGAACCGGGCCACGCCCCATCACTTTAGGATCGACGCCTGCGGCCGCCCAACTCACAATCCGGCCGAGCGGCATCAGATTTCGCTTGCGCGCTTCTTCCATCGACATCAGCACGACGGCCGCCGCGCCATCCACAATTCCGCTGGCGTTCCCA
>DASYYT010000039.1:0-16582 GCA_035949755.1 Candidatus Sulfotelmatobacter sp. | reverse complement strand
ATCGCTCATCCCCCCAACGTTGACAAGTGAGCCGCACGTGGTCCTGAACTTGCCGTCAAATCTGCGTTCAACGGTAGACGATAAGTCCCAACTACCCTCAGGATGCCCGGACCAGGGGCTCTGATTGTAAAGCTCCTGATTTCGACAAGTGCGTTTCAGATTGCCCGTCATCCCTATAGAAGCGTCGGCAAAGATCCAAGCGTCACGGAAGTGCGAATGAGAATACGTCGCTTCCGGCGGCAATCGCGAAATACTCCTTCCCGTTGATTGCATAACTCATGGGAGAGGCATGGATCAGTTGCCCAACGTGGAAGTGCCACAGCGGTTTGCCTGTGCCCGCATCCAGGATCACGAAATTCTGCGCGTCGTCTCCATAGGCAATCAGCCCTGTGGCTGTTGACATCAGCCCACTCCAACCCTTGCTCCTGCCAATCTGCGGCTCGCGCCACGAGAAATCGAGCGTGTTGAGACTGAAGGCATTGATGTACGCCTTGCCGTTCTCATCCGCGTTTCGCAATCCAGTTGCGTAGTACGCATTCCCTTCTTCGAAAGGCTTCGGCACCGATTGAATCGTCGCGCATGCTTCCAGCGAGCGAAAATAGAATATTTGGGCGGCTGGATCGTAGCTTGGCGAGTACCAGTTCGTCGCTCCGCCGTTGGCCGGACAAACGCGAACGCCTTGCTCATCGGGGATGAGCCCGGCGGAGATGGGCCGCCCGTTCTCGTCAATTCCCTTAGCCCAATTCTGAGTGCTCATGAACGCCTTGGCAAAAAGGAATTTCCCGTTCGTCCGGTCGAGAATGTAGAGAAATCCGTTGCGATTCGCGGTCACGATCAATTTCCGCGGCTGACCTTTGAATGTTGCATCTACGATGACCGGTGTCTGCACCGCATCGTAGTCATACAAATCATGCGGGGCGAACTGGAAGTACCACCTCAGCGAGCCGGTATCAGGATCCAGCGCGAGCAGGCAACTTGTGTAGAGATCGTCCCCGGGGCGCACGCTGCCATCGAAGTCTGGAGCCGGATTGCCCGTACCCCAGTAGAGCGTGTTCAGTTCCGCATCGTAAGTGCCGGGCATCCAGGTGGTCCCGCCGCCATGCAGATAGCTGTCGCCAGGCCAGCTCTCGTTGCCCTTCTCGCCCGGTCCGGGGATCGTCCAGAACCGCCATTTTTCCTCGCCCGTTTCCGCATCGAAGGCCGCCAGGAAGCCTCGCACGCCCGCATCCCCACCAGAAATTCCGACGACGACTTTATCTTTCACAATCAGTGGCGCGCTGGTGGCGCCGTAGTTCCTGTTTCCGGTTGCATACGGTACTTCCCAGATCAGGTGGCCCGAGCGCGCATCCAGACAGAGCAAGTGTGCGTTGTCGGTCTCCATGTAAATGCGCGTTCCCAGAATCGCCACACCGCGATTGCGGTGCTGGCCAGGATCGTCGATAAGCCCTTGTGATATCGCTCGAATGTGATGCCACAGCACCTTGCCCGTTCTTGCGTCGAGCGCATATGCATCATTTGCACTCGTGATGAACATGACGCCTGCAACCACCACGGGAGTTACCTCCAGGGGGCTCACTACTCGGGGATGAAATACCCACTGCGCTGCCAGCCGACCTACGTTGCCGGGAGTGATCTGAGTAAGGCTGCTGTGGCGGGCGCCGCTGTAGTCGCCGTTGTAGGAAACCCAATTCTCTGCAGCCCGCTTCTGGAGTAAGTCGCTCTGCTGAACGTTGATGAGTCCGTTGCCATCGTCCGCCGCCGTCGCGTGTTGAACCGCCGGATGCGTTCGCGATTTCGAGGCCTGTCCGTACCCAACTCCCGCGTCCAGCGCAAGTAATATGCACGCGGATGACATCCATGTGCGTACAGTTCTGCCGAATCGCATGTCGATGGATTGCCCTCTTATCATTGTGACCCTGCCTCGCCTGCCAGGTGAATCATCGGCCCGCCGGCTCGGTAGGACGCGGGCTCCTGCTCTCAACCATCAGGAAACTGACAATATCGTTCAATTCCTTTGACGTAAGCCGCTTGCTATAGTCGCGCGGCATCAGCGAGCGCTCGGTATAGTGCACATCGGCAACGTCGCTCCGTGCTAACAAATGAAAACGCCCGTCTTCCGTCTGCAGTGCGACCGTGAAGGCATCTTCGTTGCGCAGCACACCCGTGATCTTTTGCCCCATATTGGTCGTCACGGTTGCGACCTGCGAAGAGGGCACCAGAGGATTGTCGGGATTCGTGAGGGCTTGCAGAATCGCGTCCGCCCCCCGGGTTCGACCATAGTTCGTCAAATTCCTCGCGATGAATCCGCCCTTGCCCTGCATCAAGTGGCAGTTGGCGCACTGTGCTTTGCCAAAATACAGCGCCCGGCCGGCACCGACGTCTCCGGTTACGGCTGCCTCTGCTGGAGCCCCCGTCTCGGGCTCCTTTCCCGAGAGCCGCCGCACATACTGCAACACGGCGGAGATGTTCGCCTCGCCAATCTGGGCAAAAGGTGGCATCCCGCGCCTGGTCCCATCCTGCACAATGCGAAACAGCTCCGAGTCGGAACGTTTTGCCGTGTTCGGCGCAGCGACCAGCGACGGAGCCTTATCGCCGCCCCGGCCATCGGCGCCATGGCAGCCCGCACAATACTCCATAAACCGCTGCGCTCCCGGCCCCGATTCGCTTTCTTGGGCCTGCATGCTTACGAACGCATACCCTGAGAAGAACATTGTGCCTAATAGCAAGAGGAGTTCAGCCCGCCGACGACCCACGGTTCACCCTCCCTTACAGCAGCGTCGCCTTCGCGCACTTTTGAAGGAAACAAAGCCCGAAAGCTAAGAAGCACATACTAGCCCGATAGCGCGAAACAAGGGCAGCGAGTTACAAATCTTTACACTGTGTGGCGCACTTTCCGAGCCACTGGCAACATCAAACATAAGTGTAGGATGATCCAAATGTCCGGCGGAGGGTGCGTATGCGTGCCTCTGTTCTGCTCGGTTTTCTCCTCTGTTTTGCCTTCAGCCTTTTCCCAGCGGTTTCGCAGGATGCCACAGGTGGAGTTCGCACCCATATTGTCGGAATTGAAATTCCGTCCATCGCCAATGCCCCATTCACTGCCAAAGTTCTCGTCACCTGGGACCGGCCGCTGGTAGGCGGCGGTTCGGCGTCGCAGAAATACTTCACGCAAGTGGCCCGCGACTCCCAGGGACGGGTGCGCCGCGAGACCCGTGAATTCATTCCCGCCGACTCCAATGCGGAGCCTCCGCTGCGCACCTTCACGATCCTGGATCCGGTCGCCAGCACCCGCACTGTTTGCACCAGGTCCACGATGAATTGTGCGACCGGCCCCTTCCAGCCGCTTCTGAACTTGTCGCAAGATGGGGGCACGCTTTCGGACGCTGGCTCGAACGTAACCCACGAGGACCTTGGCCGGCAGACGATGTTCGGTCTGCCCGTGGTGGGAACGCGCGAGACCGTAACCAATTCGCAGGACAGCACCCGCTTGGCCCTCACGCACACGGATGTTTGGTTCTCCTCGGATCTGCAAATGGATCTTTCGGTCGACCGCAACAATCCGCAATTGGGGGAAGTCACACTCAAGGTCATCAATCTTGTTCGGGGAGAACCCGATCCGTCGTGGTTCGCAATACCTTCTGGGTACCACGTCATCGGCGCAGGAAGCAAATAAACGGAATGTGATTCGCGGGGAGAGATTACGATGCGTCACGTGGCCTATTTCGCTTTTTCCATCGTCTTGGTGGCTTTTCTCGTTGTTTTCCTGAGCGCTTGTGGATCGCATCAATCTGAGGTCGGGATTGTCACCTCCGGGGGCGCCGGTGGCTCCGGCACATCGGGCGTGATTTCCGGAGGCACCTCAGGCGTCATCTCAGGCGGAACTTCTGGAGGCACTACTTCTGGAGGCACTACTTCCGGAGGCACTACTTCTGGAGGCACTACATCTGGAGGTGGAGGTTCGGGCGGATCGGCCGGAGGTTCGGGCGGATCGGCAGGCGCGATGGTGGGCCCGGCTGGGCAAAATTTCGCAACGCCCGACTCTGGCGGTGCTTATGCTGCCGCGTTCCCATCATCGCCGTATCAGGGCGTTGTAAACGGAGGTCAATCGCGTGCCGTAGTCGGAGCCAGGGTCTATGTGCTTCAGGTCAACTCCGGCGAATATGGAAACTCATCGGTTTCGCTGCTCACTTCCGCGACCGGCAGCCCGGCCGACTCCATCGGCCACTATGTGCTCAGCGGTGAGCACGGCGGGTTCTCCATCGCCGGAAACTACACCTGCACCGCCGGCCACGAGGTCTATGTTTATGTTCGTGGCGGCAACAGCGGCGGTGACGGGCCAAATTCCGCGATTGGTCTGATGGCGTCGCTCGGCGCCTGCCCCGATACCGGACACTTCGACAACACTGTGCCCTTCATTTTCGTGAATGAAGTAACGACCGTCGCCGCGGCTTACGCGATGTCCGGAATGGCTGCGGATGCGACGCACGTTATCGGCTCGCAAGGCCCCAACTCCTCGAATGGGTTTGCCAACGCCGCCGACCTTGCCAGCATTACCACGGGATTCGCCAACTCCACTCTGCCTTTCAAACCAGACAGCAAGCTGCCGCAGACCAAGATTCACACGCTCGCCAACATCCTGTCGGCCTGCATCAACTCCGATTCACCGATGTCGGCCACCTGCACGACCTTGTTTGCCAACGCGCGGAGAAATGGTTCCTCCGGAACATTGCCCGACGACACGGCCACTGCTGCGATCAACATTGCACGAAATCCTCACGCCAACATTGCGGCGCTCTATGGCCTCCAACCCAAACTCTCGGCTCCGTTCGAGCCAGCCTTGGAATCTGCCCCGCCGGATTTCGATCTGGCCGTCGCTTCCGAGGATGGAAAACCCTCTGTCGCCTCAATTTCATTTCATCCCTGGCAGTAATCGAGGTGTTCCAGCAGGGCATCGAAACATTTCGATTCGGTAGGAATCAGAATTGGCGTTAGATCCCCGGTTACAATCATTGCAGTCACTGAGCGCGATCGCCTGTGGAAGGTGAAATCGCCGCACACGCGCAATGAAAGAACAAAGAATGCCGCACCCACGATTCATTCGAATGACAATCTGCAGCCTTCTGCTCACCGCGTTGCAGTGCGTCCAGGCCCAGACGATCCGATGGGCTGGACATACCTGGAAAGTCACCAGCGGTGGTATGGCAGGCGTCGCTCGCGGGAATCCGGCCAATGTCCATCTCAACCCGGACGGATCTCTACATCTCCAGATCGCCAAGCGCCAGGGAAAATGGACTGCCGCGGAGTTGTTTACCACCGACAATATGGGATTTGGCACGTACCAGTGGGTTATCCAGGGCGACGTCTACAACATGGATCAGACCACGGTGCTCGGACTCTTCACCTACGGGCCCACTCACCACATTGGCGTCGACGCAGAGGACGAAATTGATATTGAGTTTTCCCAGTGGAACAAGACTTGTCACGGCTGTGACGCCGACTTTACAGTTTATCCGTCCACGGGACACCGCAAGCCGAAGGGCGTTTCCAGCTGGGAAGACAACTTCCAGGTCAGCGGTGGAAACCTTACTACCGCAAGGATGGACTGGAGCTCCGATCGCGTCGTGTTCACGCTCATGAATGGCGTTCATCCCATGGGATCGGTGGCCGACGTCATCAAGACCGAAACTTATTCTTCGAACCCGACCGACATTCCGCAAACGCCCGCCCCGGTAGGCATCAATCTCGGGTGCTTCAAGGGGACGCCTGCAAGGAATCAGTCGGCCATCATTCGCGATTTTCAATTTGTTCCGCGGTGAACCTGAAAGCAGCCGAATCTGGAGCAGGGGAACTGCGGGGCTCCCGACCCAGCGCAGGGCTTCCTGTCGGTCAGCGAAGGCCCGCATCCAGGCTATCTTTGCCGGGCACGCACCTTGTGTTCTTCCATCGCCGCTACGAATTTCGGCGTGCGGCTCTTCAGCAGTTTCCCGATACCAGGTTCAAACTCATGCCAGACGTTCATCCCAACGTCGTTGCCAATCGTCGAACCAAAATCGCTGAACGGGTCTGACAAATGCCGCCTCCAATATGGAGTCGAGGCCGTGTCCCTGGCCACCGAAGTCAACGTTCGCAGCAGATATGAAGTGTTCAGCCTGGCTTTTCCGAGGTCATCCCCAGTGATCAGGGTGCGCGAAGCCGCATAAGTCGCCCGGCGCACCAAGCCCTCGTTCGCAGGATGATAATTCAAATTCCGTTTCGGCAACGTCGGATACAAGTGCCTGGTAAAAAAATCGCGGGGGCTATTCTGATCGGGCACTTCTTGATAGAAAACAAAATTGCCGAATTGCGCACTGCCATTAACGTCCGCTTGCGCTGAAGCCTGTACCACGGGTGCGTCTGGCAGCGAACTCGCCTTCTCCTGACGCTGCTGGCACAGCGCCCCGCAAGCCGACAACATCACAAAACAAGCGGCCCGGATTGGGACAGACCCAGCCATACTCCAATTCCCAGACTGGCACCCACGCTGAGATCCTACGCAGGAGGACGTTGCCTCCGTTAATGTCAGCATTCCACGTGCCGTTCTTCTGCGGCCTGCAATTCGTTGGAAAAAAGGAACCTTCAGGTTGCCCCCGCGCCATAGCGAAAACCTTCGCCTGCGAAGATGTAAAGTCTTTCATTCAAATGGCATTTCGCTCCCACAGTTCGCGCCGTAGGACGCTGAAAACCGCGCCAGTCAGCCTTCTTCACCACTTCTTCCCCAGCACCCCGCCCGAGGCGGCGAGACCTGCAAATACCGCAAGATTGCCGAGCCTCCTGTGGCGTGGTGACCGCATAAGTGGCGTACCGCAGCGATTGCGCTTATTAATCAGGGATCCACCTGAATAAGCGGCACCGTTTTTCCACAACCCGGAACCACTGCCGCCACTTTCGCCACCTGTACTCTCTATTTACCTTCAACTGCGCTTCTGCGGTGAAGGATCCTGCCCATCATGTTTCGCAAGCCTGTTTACGATACGACGTTTAAGGACGTTAGTTTTGTCTCACTGCAGTCGGCCACGTTCTGCGTGCAGTGTGAGCTGATCAGCAACAACAGCAGGCCCTTTTGCCCCGCCTGCGGCAGCCACGCGTTGCTGGGACTCTCGCGCGTGCTGGGCGGATCTCTGGCCAGGCAGCAGACGGCGCACCTGATCACCGACTCCGAGCTCGACAACTTAGTCCGCGACCTGCTGCGCACGGTTCCCGATCCCGCCGTGGTCGATTACACGGATCATTCCCGCATGCCCTCGCTGGCCCAGCGCAGCCAGCTCCGCGTAGCCAACGCGGGACATCCCGCCTCAGGATTCCAGGCGGTGCCGGTTTCCGAGGAAATCGAGATTCATCCCGCCGAACTCGATCTGGAGCCCGCCATCAGCGCCATCACCGAACGAGCCCAGCACCTGACCGGAGCCACCGGAGCCGCCATCGCCCTGCGCGCCGGGGACGAAATTGTCTGCCGCGCCCGTGCCGGACGCACCGCTCCCGATCTCGGCGTCCGCCTCCAAACCGACGCCGGCATCTCCGCCGAGGCCGTCCGCTCCGGCGAGATCATGCTCTGCCACGACGCCGAGCGCAACCCCCGTGTCGATCTGGCCAGCTGCCGCCGTCTGGGGGTCCGCTCGATTCTGGTCTCGCCCCTCCGCCACTACCGCCGCACTTTGGGAGTCTTTGAAGTCCTGTCGTCCTCGCCCGGAGCCTTTGACGAACGCGACGTAGCCACCATGCAACTACTCTCCGGGATGATGGTCGCGGCCATTTCCCGCATCTCAAGCCTCCACCTGCAATCGCTCCGCCGCGCTGGATAAGGGTCAGACCTCAGGCGTCAGACCTCAGACCTCGGACCTCAGGCGTCAGCCCTTAGACCTCGGACCTCGGGAGTCAGACCTCAGGCTTCGTGCTCACGGCCTCGGAGCTCTGGGTTGTAATTTGGTCGGAGTCTTCACGAACGTAGAAGTCAAAGGCGGGGGGGACGGGACGTTCCGCGACAGCCGGCGGGAGGGCGGCGCTAGCCTTTGGGTGCTCGGGGACGGATGAAATGCGTCCTTCCCCGTCTAGGGTCTAAGGTCTGAGGGCGAGGATCCGAGGGCGAAGGTCCGAGGTCCGAGATCTGGGTCCGAGGTCTGAGGTCCGAGGTCTGAGGTCTGAGGTCTGAGGTCCGAGGTCCAAGGTCCAGGCCTGAGGTCCAGGTCCGACGTCCGAGCTACGTCCTTCTCATTCTTCCTTCCCCGCTTGCATTTCGCGCCGCCCGCGCTAATATGTAGCACATAAGTTTTGGGCCCTCTCCCATGGTTGCCATATCTTCAACGCTGCCTGCGGCGCCACTGAACCGTCGCCGCCGCGTGCGCCACAGAATTCAAACGCCCGCCTACGCCATCTTCACCGGCGAATCGCAGACCGCGATGCTCGATCTCCACGAGATCGTTGACATCAGCGAAGACGGCATGTCCATCCAGTGCCACCGGCCGCTTGAACTCCACAGCAGCTTGAATCTCTGCCTCGATCTCGCCGACTGCCCGCAGCAGATTTATACCAGCGGGCAGGTGATATGGGCCAATGCCTCGGGGCGCGCAGGACTTCGTTTTGCCGATCTTCCTTCCGACTCGCTGGCTCGCCTGCGCGAATGGCTCTTCGTCAACGTGATGGCCGGAGTGGCCAATGGCGAAGCCGAGGTCGCCGGCTACACCAGCACTCGCAACATGGCTCCGCCGCGTCCCAGCCATACCGACACGCTGGCCGCCATCACGGCGGTGCAACGCCAGGCTGAGACTTTCGGCTCCGACCTGAAAGCGGCGCTGCAATTCATTGCAGAACGCGCGCAGACCCTGGTCCGCGCCTCCGGCATCGCCATCGCGCTGGCCGACTCCGATCCCGACTTCATGGTGTCTCGCGCCAGTTCGGGCAATGCTCCTCCGATCGGCGCGCGCCTGCAACTGGGATCGGGATTCTCCGGCCACTGCGTGAAGAATGCCATTCCCATTCGCTGCGACGATTCCGAGCTTGACGCGCGCGTCGATGCTGAAAGCTGTCGCGCGCTCAGCATTCGCTCCATCCTCGCCGCTCCTGTGCGCACCGGAGACAAATCGGTCGGCCTGATCGAAGCCTTCTCGCCCGACCCCAATGCCTTTACCGATGCCGACGCAAAAACTTTGCAGCGCTTTGCCGAAACCGTTTTGGAAGCGGCCAACCGCACCGCTCGCGCCGAAAATCTGCCTCCTCTCGGTCCGCCGCCCGCTGCCAAGTTTCCGCCCGCGCCCGGCAGCGTGCTTTTTGCCTCCGCCGACGAAGCGGAGAAAAAGCCGGCGCCGGAAGAAAAAAATTCCCTGGGCATCACTCTTCCGCGCTCTCATCTTTATCTGCTGGTGTGCGCGGCCGCCACGATCATGTTCGCGCTGGGGTGGGGACTGGCTCCGTGGATTCAATCCGACGTCGCGCCCTGGGTGCAAAGCAAGTTGCACATGCACGCGCAAAGCCAACTTCCCACGGTGCTCGCCTCTTCGCAACCGCCGAAATTGGATTCCGCGCAGAATGCCCAGGTGGAACCCGCGAGCTTCGATCAACTTCGCCTGCTCGCTGAAAAAGGAGATCCCGGCGCCCAAAACGCGCTCGGCCTTCGCTACGCGACCGGCGAAGGCGTCGTGCTGAATGAAAGCGAAGCGGTTCGCTGGTTCACCAAGGCCGCCGAGCAGGGCAATGTCGCGGCCCAATCCAAATTGGGCTCGATTTATTACAGCGGACGCGGCGTTGGCAAAGATGCCAACCGCGCCTACTTCTGGATCGTCGTCGCCCGCTCCGCCGGCGACCAAGCCAGCAAGACCCTGGCTCCATTCGTCGCCGCCTTGTTGACCCGTTCTCAAATCACTTCGATCGAACTCGATGCCGACCGCTGGCTCCAGCAGCACCGTCCCGGCACCAAACCCGCCGCCGGGCAACTCAAAGCAAAGTCCTCGCCGGTCCTGACCTCGAGCCGCTAACCTCTGAGCCCCGAGTACCGGCAACACCCTCGACTCATCCCATGCCGTAAAATAGAAGCAAGAGGTTTCCGTGCCCACCCTGCGCGATATCGTGGATCAGCGCGTCCGTGAAGCTGATCCCAAACTTTACGAGCATCTCGGCAACAACCGAGTCCGCTGCTTCTCCTGCGGACACTGCTGCCCGATTCCCGATGGCCAGCCCGGCGTCTGCAAAGTTCGCTTCAACCGCGGCGGCACGCTCTACGTGCCCTGGGGATACACCGCCGGCATGCAGTGCGATCCCATCGAAAAAAAGCCTTTCTTCCACGCCTATCCCGGCGCGCTGGCCTACAGCTTCGGCATGCTGGGCTGCGATCTGCACTGCGCCTACTGCCAGAACTGGGTCACCTCGCAAGCCCTGCGCGATCCCAATGCAATCTCGCCGCCGCTGCCGGCCACGCCCGAAGCGCTGGTGCGCGATGCCCTCCGTCAAGGCGCCAAAGTTCTGGTCAGCACCTATAACGAGCCGCTGATCACCAGCGAATGGGCCGTCGCCATCTTCAAAGAGGCCAAAGCGGCCGGCCTGGTAACGGGATTCGTCTCTAACGGCAACGGCACGCCGCAGGTGCTGGAATTTCTCCGTCCTCATCTCGATCTTTACAAAGTCGATCTCAAGAGTTTCGACGATCGCCACTATCACGAGCTAGGCGGCCGCATCGGCCCCATTCTCGACAGCATCCGCCGCATTCATGCCATGGGATTGTGGCTCGAGATCGTGACGCTGCTAATCCCGGGCTTCAACGATTCGCAAGACGAACTTCGCAAGCTGACGGAATTTCTGGCAGGAATTTCTCCCGACATCCCGTGGCATGTAACCGCCTTTCATGCCGATTACAAAATGGATGGCGAGCGCGACACCACCGCCGAAGACTTGCTGCGCGCCGCCGAAATCGGCCGCGAAACCGGACTTCGCTACATCTATCCCGGAAATCTTCCCGGCCAGGTGGGCGACGCCGAACACACTCACTGCCCGCAATGCGGAGAAACGCTGATCCGCCGCTACGGCTACCTGATCGAGGACTACCGCCTCACTGCGGAGGGCCGCTGCCCAAGCTGCAGGTATGAAATCCCGGGCCGCTGGGCCGCCGAGTTCGGCGGCCAGATCACCGACCGTCCTTTCCTCCCGCACAAACGCTCCCGTTTATTTACAATCACAAGTCGTTAACGACACACGTAGGGACGGACGCATTGGTCCGTGCCGCGAGCGCGAAGCGCGAGCCCCACAAGGCGTCGAGCCGTCTGTCAAGGCAACGTGCCCTCGCGCCCGAGTTACGAATTGCTGCAAATGCGAATCCAATCAATACTGGCCGTTCTCCTCGCATTACTCGCTCTGCTCGCCTGCTCCCCGCGCGACTTCCTCACCCGTCGTCTCGCCACCGACCTGATTTCCCTTTCCCCCGCCTTCCGTGCGCCGCAGCACTTCACTGTCGAAACCGGCATCGTCTCCAACCAAAACTACGTCGCGCCCGAGAATCTGGTTCTTGAGCATCATGGATGGATCTCCATCACTCCAACCCGCTGCTCTCCCGGCCTAAGCCCGCCGCCATGTTGGGACGTTCAACTGACTCCCGCCGGTGTGGACACGATTCATGCGCTGGTTCCCGCTGAACAAGCCGGGCGTTCGTCGCTGGAATTTCCCGTGGCCAGAAGGGAACTGGTCGGGGTCACCGGTATCACCAAAGACGGCAGCCAGGCTGAAGTCGACTTCATTTGGAAGTGGGTGCCGTTGAACGAGGTCGGGGCCGCGCTGTACTCCGCCGATCTGCGCTACACCTCGAGCGTCGGATTTCGCCACTACGATGACGGATGGCGCATCGCAGCCACCGTCCCTCGTCCCGCTACCACTCTCGACGACGCCCTGAAAAACGCCGAGCCCATCCAGTGATTGCCACAACCACATCCACGCGCCGGTGGATCGTCCCGTTCGCGCGATGGCTTACTCTGCGCCGCCTTCGCGCCCAAGCCATCGTCCTGGCGTTCTGCCTGTGGGGAGTCTGCGCCATCGACTTCTCCACACCGGGACTGTTCGATCGCGCCGGCAACGTCAAGTTTCAGGATTTCCTCCCGTTCTACATTTCCGCGCGGCTGGTCGCCCAACGTCGCAGCGCCGAACTCTACGATCACACTGTCACCCAGCGCGAAATGCTCGCCATCGTCCGCGATCCTACCCGCGTGCGCCTCACTTATCTCTACGGACCGCAAGTCGCCTTGTTTTTCCTTCCGCTGGCTTCCCTCTCGTTCCCCGCGGCCGCACGCATCTGGGCGGCGATCAGCGTGCTGATTTACGCCGCCTGCATCTACGCGATCTGGCGACGATGCCCAAATCTCCGCGCCCGCCCGGGCTTAATCGCAATGGCAGCCTTAGCTTTTCCTCCGTGCTTCCACTTTTTCGTGCGCGGACAATTCTCCCCGGTAATCCTAGCCTGCTTCACCCTCGCCTATCTTGCCATGCGTGCCCATCGCCCCTGGCTCGCCGGAATCGCCTTCGGCTGCTTAATGCTGAAGCCGCCATTTCTGCTTGCGATTCCCCTGATTTTCTTGTTCGCTCGTGCCTGGAAGATCTTCGCCGCCCTCATCCTCTCTGCCGCTGCGCAGCTGGGCCTCACCACCCTCTACTTCGGAGCGGCGATCATGCACTCGTATTTCGATCTTTTCCTGCATCCGGCGCGCTGGCTGGCCGAAGCCGAACTCAATCTCGCTCCCATCCAGATGCATTCTCTCCGCGCCTTCTGGACGCTTCTGGTCCCCCTGCCCGCGCTCTCGCTCGCGCTCTACGTGTTGTGCTCGATCGCCGCCATCGCGGCCACCATCGCAATCTGGAAAACTGCGCTTCCGCTGCCGCTGCGGTTTTCGGCTCTGCTGTTCAGCGCGGTGCTCGTCGATCCTCACCTTTTCATCTACGATCTCGTTGTGCTGGCCCCCGCGCTGCTCCTTCTCGCCGATTGGACGCTGATGCACGATCACCCTGCACTCACTGTACTCACGTACCTGGCCTACATCCTGCCTCTGTTCGGTCCCATCTCGCGCTGGACTCACCTGCAATTGTCGGTCATCGCCTTCGCCGCCCTGTTGTGGACGCTTTACGCAACTTCGCAATCCACGCTGACTCGATCAAATCCCCAGGCGAGTTCATCCCGAAGTCCCCGCGCTTTCACCAGCGGGGCGAGGGATCTCCCAGCAACCTAATCCCCAACTTGCCTCCGCCGAATCCTCCGTTGTATAACGCTTCTTCCCACCGGGAACCCTATGCAAACTCGATCTGCTTACGCGTTTGTTCTAGCACTGCTTACCGCGCTCCCCACCGTCGCTCAAAACAAACCCAAGCTCACCCTCGACGATTTTTTCAACTCGGTCAGCTTCCGCGCTCTGGAGATTTCCCCCGACGGCAACTCCGTAGTGATCGCCACCGACCGCGCCGACTGGGACCAGCAAATTTTCCGCACCGATCTCTGGCTCTATCGCGATGGCGCCAATGGGGGCTCTCTGATCCAGTTGACCCAATCCGGACACGACTCCGAGCCCAGGTGGTCGCCCGACGGCAAGTGGATCGCCTTCCTTTCCGAGCGCAAATCATCGTCCGGCAAATCCGATGACTCCGATGACGGCAAAGACGATTCTCCCAGCCAGATCTACGTCATCTCTCCGGACGGCGGCGAGGCCATCCAGTTGACGCAGGGCGACGAGGAGGTCCACACCTTCTCCTGGTCCGCCGATTCGCAGACAATTTTCTACGCCACCCGCCAGCCCTGGACCAAAGCCCAGAAAGATGCTTACAAGCAGGAGTGGAAGGACGTCATCCAGTACCGCACGGCGGAACGCGGCGACACGCTGTTCGCGCTCGATGTCTCCGCTGCGCTGGCCCGCAACCTAACCGCCGCGGAAAAAGTCGAAAAAAAAGAAGGCGAGCCCAAGCCGGATCCCGACGTCACTCCCGGAACCCACGCCCTCGCGACCACCCCGCTGCGTATCGACGATCTGGTCACCTCGCCCGACGGCAAGAAGCTCGCCTGGACGAGCAACGCCATCAACCAGCGCCAGGAAAAATACGAAGACGTCGAAATTTATACCCTTGATCTGCCGCCCGCAAACGCCGCCGCTCAGCCTCGCCGCATCACTCACAACCAGGCCGTCGAAGGCCACCCGCGCTGGGCCAACGATAATCGCCACATCTTCTTCACCGTCGAAGTGGGAGATGTCTCCGGCCCCTACCGCGACCTTCAACCTCATCTTTATTGGGTGGATTCCGACTCCCGCGCAGTAGAGCAGTGGTCCAAAGATTTCATCGGCCCGGTCGAGCATTACGCCGTTGTTCACGACAAGAATTCCGTCCTGGCCTCCGCCCGCATCGGAACCGAAGTCCAGATCTACGACGTCGCTCATCCCGCCGACAAACTCCACCGCCTCACCGAAACTGCGGGCACCTACGCCAGCATCTCCACCGCGCTCCACTCGCCGCGTGTCGCTTTCCTCTACTCGTCGCTCGGCAAGCCGGACGAAGTCTATGTCGCCGACTCCGCCGAGAAACTCGACCAGGCCCGCCCGATCACGTCCTTCAACAAGAAACTAGCCGACTCCGATCTCCCCCAGGGCAAGCCCTACCAATGGAAGGCCGAGGACGGCACGCAGGTCGAAGGCATGCTGATCTATCCTCCCGGCAAGTTCGAGCAGAAGCACCTGCCCATGTTCACCTTCATCCACGGCGGCCCCGCCGACGCCGACGGCAACCACTTCGAAGCCGACTGGTACCAGTGGGCCGCGCTCGCCGCCACCAACGGATGGCTCGTCTTCGAGCCTAACTACCGCGGCTCCACCGGATACGGCGACAAGTTCTTAATGCAGATCGTTCCCGTCATCGTCTCGCGCCCCGGCAAAGACATTCTCGAAGGCGTCGACGCGCTGGTCAAAGACGGCATCGCCGATCCCGACCGCCTCACCGTCGGCGGCTACAGCTACGGCGGATACATGACCAACTGGCTCATCACCCAGACCACGCGCTTCAAAGCCGCCGTCACCGGCGCGGGTGCGGTCGAGCACATCGGCAACTGGGGCAACGACGACACCACCTACGACGACGCCTACTTCCTCGGTGGACGTCCCTGGGAAGCCCCGCAGCGGTATCACGACGAAGCCGCCATCTTCCAGATCGAAAAAGTGAAAACGCCCACGCACATGGTGGCCGGCGGGGCGGATATTCGCGTAGCCGTGCTTGAAGATTACTTGCTGGAACACGCGCTCTACTCGCTGGGGATTCCCAACGCGCTGCTGATCTTCCCCGGCGAAGGTCACAGCCTCAGCAAAAATCCCTGGCACGGCAAAATCAAAGTAAGAGAAGAGTTGAAGTGGCTGGAAAAGTACGGCGGCAACTAGCAATCACGTAGGGACGGACGCATTTCGTCCGTCCCCCGAGCGCAGCGAGGGATCGCCCGCACCCCCGCATCCGCGGAGAGCCAAAACAAAACATTCGAAACAGAATAAGAAAATGACGAGGTTGCGAACCTTTTTTCCCTCTCGCCGTGGCATACTGCCCAGCATGACCAACCAGATCTCGACTCTCCTGCTGGCTGCGCTGCTTCTCCTGTCCTCCTCCGCCCTGCTAAAGTCTGCCGCGCCGCCCGCCCCCAACGCCCCGGAATACACCTGCGACGGCCAGCTCAAGCTCCCCGAGAACTACCGCCAGTGGGTCTACCTGACCACCGGATTCGACATGAGTTACAGCGCCAATGCCATGCAGATGGACCATCACGTATTCGACAACGTCTTCGTCAATCCCGAGTCGTACCGCGCCTTCCTCGAGACCGGCACCTGGCCCGATAAAACCATGCTCGTGCTCGAATCCCGCCCAGCGGAGGGCAAAGGATCGATCAACCAGAGAGGGAATTTCCAGGGCACCGGCATCATGGGACTCGAAGTCCACGTCAAAGACGTGGCGCGCTTCCCCGGCAAGTGGGCCTTCTTTGGCTTCGACGACTCAAAGACCGCCAAGATGATTTCCACCGACATGGTCTGCTACAGCTGCCACGCCGACCACGCCGCGGTGGACACCACGTTCGTCCAGTTCTATCCCACGCTGCTCCCGATCGCGAAGGCCAAAGGCACGCTCAGCGCGGCCTACGTGAAGGAAACCGCGGCCCCGCAGAAATAGGTTCCCGGTGAAGGAAACCGCGGCCCCGCAGAAATTTACCGGGAATTGTGCTAACTCACTGAATCCAAAGATTCGGGGGGGGAGAGGGGATACCCGGGACACAGTCCCAGCCGTCGAAGTCGAGGGAGTGGTGAGAAAAAAATTATGGGGTTAGACGACGTTCCACGATGTCGGCATTGAAGAGCAACGGGGCGGGTGGCCTACCTCTAAAGATCTTTGCGTGCACCATTCCCACTGAGGGTGCCCCAACCTTGCGTTCTTGAGGCTGTTACGAAACTCATTCGCGGGGAACTAGGGTGTCGGTTCTAACTAAACATAGCTTTCGTTTTGCGGGTGGTGCTGCGAGCTGTGGACTTTCTGAAATTTAGGTTGTGGCAAGGGCGGTGGTCAACGTTGTTCC
>DASYYT010000038.1:0-13877 GCA_035949755.1 Candidatus Sulfotelmatobacter sp. | reverse complement strand
GCGAACATTTTCTGCCCATTGCCGCAAGGCTGCGCGCCGGGCATCTTCGGTTGCCGAGACTTCCACGAGAAGTTGGGAATCCTCCGCATTGGCGAAGAACTCGACTTCGCTCACGCCCGCTGGGACTTTCCCGGTTCGCCCATTTTGCCAAAGCACCGCAATGGCGCGATTGATCAGCGGAGAACTGATCGGGCATTGCTCCACCGCCAGCAGTTCGTGAGAGCCCATCTTGAAGTATCCAGCTTTGAAATCTGGGCTGGTCTGCACTTGCAGGCGCGAGCGGTTACGGTAATTCCACGGCGACGAAGCATGAACCTGGATTTCAACCGGAACTTCGATCTTGGCTGTTCGCCGCAGCGTCTCGCGCAGAATCTCTTTCTTGATTTCCAGCTGATGCTCGTAGCTGGAGTGCTGGTAATGGCAGCCGCCGCAGGAACCAAAGTACGGGCATAACGGCTGCACCCGCTGCAAGGATGGCTCAATGATCCGTTCGACGCGGGCTCGCGCGAAGCCGGGCTTCTCCTCCGTCAGGGATGCCTCAATCTTCTCGCCCGCAAGCACGAACGGCACAAAGACTGCTTTGCCTCGACCGCTGGCGTCGGCAGGAAGGCGGGCCAGTCCTTCCCCGCCGTAGATCATTTTTTCGATGGTGAGAAGCAACCCATGATTCTAAATGACGGTTCACAGCGCTCTTCCCGCCGCGGCTCCCGATGCCCACGCCCACTGAAAATTGAATCCGCCGAGATGGCCCGTTACGTCGACCACTTCCCCGATGAAGTAGAGGCCAGGAACCTTGCGGCATTCCATGGTCTTGGCTGAAAGTTCATCAGTGTCGACGCCGCCGGCTGTCACTTCGGCTTTCTCGAAACCTTCGGTGCCAGCCGGGATAATCTTCCAGGCGTGCACCTGCCGCTCGAGCCCGGCGAGCGCTGCGTTCGTCCATGACTGCGGAAGATGCAGTCCCAACCAACGATCGGCGAACCGGCTCGGCAGAACTTTTCGCAACTCGGAACGCAGTACGTTTTCGCTGCGTGCAGTTTTCGAGTCGCGGAAGATTGCCGTGATATCGTTGCCTGGCGCGAGGTCGAGCGTCACAGGCTGCGGCTTCTTCCAGTACGAAGAAATCTGCAGAATCGCCGGGCCGCTTAGCCCGCCATGTGTGATCAGCATCTTCTCGCGGAATTGCTGGCCTTCGCACGAAGCGATCACTTCCATCGAGACCCCTGTCAATCCACAGTAACGCGAGCGATCTTCCTCCGAGAGCACGAGCGGAACCAGCCCCGGCCAAGGCTCCCGCAGACGAACCCCGAATTGCCGCGCCAGGTCGTAGCCAAACTTCGTCGCACCAATCTTGGGAATGGACAAACCTCCGGTGGCGACCACCAGGGCGGGTGCACAGAACTCTTCCTGTGAGCTCTGCACGACAAACTCTGCCGCGTGGCTCACCTCCCCGATCTTGACGTTCAGATGAATGTCCACTCGTGCGGCGCGGCATTCTTCTTCCAGCATGTCGAGAATATCGCTTGCCGAGCCATCGCAGAACAATTGCCCCAGAGTCTTTTCGTGATAAGGGATACGATGCTTTTCAACCAGGGCAATGAAATCTGCAGGCGTGTAGCGCGCCAGGGCCGATTTCGCGAAATGCGGATTCGCACAAAGAAAATTCTCCGGCCGACAATAAATGTTGGTGAAATTGCAGCGCCCTCCGCCCGAGATGAGTATCTTCTTCCCCAGGCGGCTGGCTCGTTCCAGCACCGCCACCCGGCGCCCGCGTTTACCCGCCTCGATGGCGCACATCAACCCCGCCGCGCCGCCGCCGATAACGATTGCATCGTAGGAGCGGGTCACAGGCCGTCACATGTAAAACAGGCTGAGACGCGGCAGACCATGTTTCTCGATCAATCGCTTGTGAACGTACTGCTTCTGCAATTGATCGATTTGTGCTCCTGACATTTTGCTGCGGTAAGGAGCCAGGTCGCGGTCGGCTTGCGTGCGGATGCCGACGATCTCGTCGTCGGGAGTTGAGGCCAGTAGGACGGCAAACAGCTTTTCCTCCAGCACGGTAAGGCGGCGTTCCAGGTCCTCCAGGCGGAGTGCGGAGTTCGTAGCCTGGCTGGCGAGATCGCGCAGGGTTTTGGCAGCCTGCAATACGGCGGATCGTGCGGCGTTCTCCAAGACCGTGGCTTTCTCGAGTTCCTCCGCGTTTTGCCGCAGAAATCCGGCGACTGTTTCCGGCTCGAATCCCTCGCCGGATCGAGACTTTGTCGAGGGCTGATCCGTTGCCGCGCCCACCGCGGCTTCTTTCATATCTTCGGCTGCGGCCAGCACCTCCTGTGAACAATACGCCAGGCTGTTTATCTTTTTTGTTTTCGTGGGCCGCTGGTCGTAGCGGTCGAAGGCGGCGTCGATCCCACGCAGCACGGCAGCCAGGGGAATGCCGGCATCCTTCCAGGTTTCGATCAGTGCCCAGTCGAGGGTGGAAAGCAGCAGGCCTGCGCCCCGGCGCTGCAGATAACGCTCCTCAATCTCGGTAAAGTAGTTGAAGTAATTGTCCACGGCGAGTCAACGTGCGGGGCGCGACGCACGAGTCGCGGTGGAACCATCTCCATTTTTGGACTTTGGCGGTAACGGCTTTGATTTCCTGGAGTCTGTCTTCACCTCTTTGCGGGGAGCGGCATTGCGCTCCCATATGATGCGCAGGCCTTCCAGCGTGAGGAACTCGTCCACCTGCTTGATGTACTTCGATCCCTTGCCGATCATGGGGCCGAGACCGCCGGTGGCAACCACCTGCGTTTCCTGGCCCAGTTCTGCCAGCAGCAGTTGGAGAATGCCGTCGACTAGGCCGAGATATCCGTAATAGAGACCGGATTGCAGGCTGCCGACGGTATTGGTGCCAATCACGCGAGCGGGCTTGCGAATTTCTACCCGCGGCAAACGCGCGGTGCGCTCGAAGAGCGCGTCGGCGGAGATGCCGATGCCGGGACAGATCACGCCTCCCAGATACTCCGCTTTCGCCGAGACGCAATCGAACGTAGTCGCCGTACCGAAGTCAACAATCACGCACGGCGTTCCGTATTTTTCGATCGCGGCCACCGCATTCACGATGCGGTCGGCGCCCACTTCCGCCGGATTTTCGTAGTGCACGGGCATCCCGGTCTTCACCCCGGGCTCGATCAGAAGCGGACGCAAATTGAAGTACCGTTCGCAGACCTGCCGCAGCACGGGATCCAGCGGCGGAACAACGGACGAAACCACGATCCCGTGAATGCCTTTGGATTCCAGGCCGGCCATGGAAAACAGGTTGCGGAACAGCACCCCATACTCATCCACCGTGCTGCGGCGGGAGGTGGCGACGCGCCAATTGGCTAGCAGACGCTCGTAACGCGGCGGCTCTTCGCCGGCTTCGCCGCCCGCATGCACTTTAGCAACCCGGGCGAATACGCCCAATACCGTGTTCGTGTTTCCTACGTCGATAACGAGTAACATAGTTCTCAATTCGCTGCCGGCGAATCCGGCCCTGAATCATTCGAAGCGATGCCAAGAGTTACCATTCGCGCACTGTTCCACTCAAAACTGTCTGCAGCCCATGAGCCGTCCTGACCTGCAGGAAGCCTCGAGGATCCAAGCCTTCCGTGGTTCCTTCCAGGGCTGAGCCGCTTTCTTCGATGCGAACCTTCTTGCCGTGCAACCAGCTGGAATTCTGGGCAAAGCGCCGCAGAATCGACTCCTTCGCCTCTGGATCCTGCAGGAACTCCCGGTATTCGCGATCGAGTGATTTTAGCAAAGCGGCGACCAGTTCGACTCGCGACCACTCGCTACCCGTAACCATGCGCAGCGACGTAGCCTGCAGTTCTTTAGGGAAACTGACTTGGTTCACGTTGATGCCGATTCCCACGACGATGTAGCGCACCCGCGTGGCCTCGGCATTCATTTCGGTAAGAATGCCGCACACTTTCTTGCCGCCGATCAGAACGTCGTTGGGCCACTTCAGGTCCGGTTGCACTCGCGAGTCGGCTTGTCGAATCGCAGCCTGCACGGCAAGCCCCGCCATCAGAGAAAGCACCAGCACCTCCGAGGGCGGCAGGGCGGGACGCAGAACGGCCGAGCAATAGATTCCGGTCGAACGCGGAGACTGCCAGACGTTGGCGCCGCGCCCGCGGCCAGCGGTCTGCTCTTCGGCCAGGAACACCGCGCCCTCCGCGGCGCCCTCAGACGCAGCGGCCATCGCGGCGGTGTTGGTGGAACCAATCTTGTAGAAGTGGTGCACCTGGGAGTCGAAGATTGTGCCGCGCAACAGAGGCCGCAGAATTTCCGGCAGCAGCAGATCGGGCATGGCGCGCAACTGGTAACCGGTGGCGGGATGGCCCGCCACATCGACTCCCAACCCGCGCAACTGTTGAATCAGACGCCACACTTCAGACCGGCTGGAGGAAATCTCCTGCGCGATCTTCGTGCCGCTCACTACCACGGTCGCATGCTGCATCAGCAAACGTACGATAAGTCCGAGGCGAAGATCGGTTTGCTGCACGGGCGCCGCCGCGCGCAGACTCCTACTCGCTCGGGTTGGGATCTTTTTGGAGATGCCGAGATTATGCGCGAATCCCGCCGAAACAACAACGTTGGCCTGGCCTAGGTGGGGACCACCCGCATGCTCATGTCCACGGCCTGCGGCGAATGCGTGAGCAAGCCAACCGAAATGAAATCGACCCCGGTCTCGGCATAGGCCCGGACGTTCTCCAGCCGAATTCCGCCCGAGCACTCAATGGGAATGTGGCGCTCCGTCTTTTGCGCCTGGGAGCAGCGTTCCACCGCCCGCCGCACATCCTCGGGCGACATGTTGTCGAGAAGAATGGCCTCCGCTCCGTTCGCCAGCGCTTCTTCGAGTTCGGCCAGAGTGCGCACCTCCACCTCAATCGGTTGCGAGCCGCGGCGATTGCGGTGGGCGCGCTCCAGCGCCGGCGCGATTCCACCGGCCAGAGCGATGTGATTGTTCTTGATGAGCACGCCGTCGGATAGGTCCAGCCGATGGTTCTGCCCGCCTCCGCAACGCACCGCGTATTTGTCCACCACGCGCAGCCCGGGAGCGGTCTTGCGCGTGTCCAGGATTCGCGCCCTCGTGCCGGCCACGGCCTCGACAAACTTTCGCGTCAGCGTGGCGATCCCGCTCATGCGCTGAACAAAGTTCAGGATCACCCGCTCGCACGACAGCAGCACACGCGCATTGTGCCGGATCACTGCCACAGACTGCCCCTTATGCAGGCGGATTCCGTCAAAGATCTCCGGATGCGTCGTCACCTCGTAGTGCGCCGTCACTGCGCCATCCAGCGCCGCATAGACGTCCAGAATCCGCGCCACGCAGCCGATGCCCGCCAGAATGCAGTCTTGCTTGGACACAATCGTCGCCGACGCTCGCTGGTTCGGGTCGATGCAGGCGTAGCTGGTGGCATCGCGCGTGGCACGATCCTCCTGCAGCGCGTTCTCGATGATTGCCGTGAGCCGTCTCGAATTCCAGTCCATAAATAAAAGCAGTAATCAGTGAAAATGTGGGGACAGCCGCCCTCGGCTGTCCGCGGGTCGAAGACCCGCTCCACCCTCAGCTGCAGCCCAACTCTTTCATCTTGCTCCGAGTTTTTTCTTTCAACACCGCAAGTTCCTGTTGCTGTTTGCGGAGATTTTCCACCACGGCGGGCGGCGCCTTCGCCAGGAACTGTTCGTTCCCGAGTTGCCTTTGACCGCTGCCGATGCCTTTCTCCAGTCTCTCTAACTCTTTGTTGAGCCGCTCGCACTCGGCGCCTACATCGATTTTGCGCTCGTAAATCACGTGCACATCGAAGCGCGCAGTGCTGCGCGATCCTGCCATCTTCGCCAGCGAGTTTTCTATAAAAATAATCTTCTCGACGCTGCCAAGGCGCTCGACTGCGCCGCGATTCTGCTCGACCATCCTGCGTATTTCGGGCTCGTGCGCGAACACCTGGATCGGGACTCTCAGCTTGGGCTCAACTTTCAACTCCGCCCGCACATTGCGCACGCTGACAATCAGATCCTGCAGGATCGCCATCTCCGTTTCGGCGGTCAAATCGAACTGCTTCTGATCCGCTTGCGGATACGCCGTCAGCGCGATCGACTTCGCCGGCGCTTTGCCTTCGTAGATCGCCTGCCAGATTTCTTCGGTGATGAACGGCATCACCGGATGCAGCAATCGCAGCGCTGCATCGAACAGGTTGACCAGATTCGCGCACGCTATTTTGGCCGCACTCGGGTCGCCGCCCTCTTCGAAGTTGAGCCGCGGCTTGATCAACTCCAAATACCAATCGCAGAACTCGCCCCAGAAAAAGTCGTAAATGCGGTTCGCCGCCTCATGAAAGCGGAAAGTCGCGAGCGCCTCGCTAACGTCCGCAGCAACGCGGTTGAAGCGCGACAAAATCCACCGGTCCTCCAGCGCTGAAGCCTGAAAGCCATCCACTCCCATGTGGAGACAGCCGCCCTCGGCTGTCCCGGGCCGCAGGCCCGGTTCGATTCTATCCACATTCATGAACATGAACCGCGCCGCATTCCAGATCTTATTGGCGAAAGCGCGGTATCCATCCGTCCGGCTCTCGTTGAACGCAATATCCGTCCCCGGCGCAGCCATCGCCGCCAGAGTAAACCGCGTAGCGTCGGTGCCAAAGCGCTCGATGATCTCCAGCGGATCGATCACGTTGCCCTTGGTCTTCGACATCTTCTGCCGCTCGGCATCGCGCACCAGCGCGTGTATGTACACCTGCCGGAACGGCACGCTGTCATCCTTCCTGTCGCCCCAGCCGCTCGCCTTCTTGATCGCCGCGTCCTGCTGGTGGCCCTGCATGAAGTGGCAGCCGAACATGATCATCCGCGCCACCCAGAAGAAAAGAATTTCATACGCCGTAATCAGCAGAGTGGTCGGATAAAAAACTTCCTGATCGCGCGTCTTCTCCGGCCATCCCAGAGTTGTAAACGGCAGCAGCCCGGACGAAAACCACGTATCCAGCACGTCCGAAACCTGCTCTACCTTGCCCCCGCATTTCGTGCACTTCGTGGGCGCTTCCCGGGCCACAATCAACTCTTTGCAGGCGCCATTACTGCAAGTCCATGCCGGAATCCGATGTCCCCACCACAACTGCCGCGAGATGCACCAGTCATAGATGTTGTTCATCCAGTTCAAATAAACCTGCCGGTGATTCTCCGGAACGATCGTGATCTCGCCCGACTCCACGGCCTCCTTGGCTCGCTCCGCCAGCGGCTTGATCTTGATGAACCACTGCTCCGACAGCCTCGGTTCCACGATCGTGCCGCAGCGCTCGCACTTGCCAATCGACAGCGCATAATCCTTCTCGGCCACTAAAAATCCCTGCTCCCGCAGATCGGCGAGCACCCGTTTCCGCGCCGCGAAGCGGTCGAGCCCAGCATACGGCCCCGCGTTCTGATTCATGTGCGCATGCTCGTCCATCACATTGATCTGCGGCAGATGGTGCCGCAGGCCCGCTTGGAAGTCATTGGCATCGTGCGCCGGAGTCACCTTCACCGCCCCCGTGCCAAACTCCGGTTGCGCCAGTTCGTCGGTGATGATCGGAATCTCCCGATTCATCAGCGGCAGCAGAACTTTCTTGCCGTGAAGATGCGTGTAGCGCTCGTCCCGCGGATTCACCGCAATCGCCGTATCCCCCAGCATCGTTTCCGGACGCGTGGTCGCCACCGTGATGAACTCGTTCGTCCCAATCACCGGATAGCGAATCTCCCACAACTTTCCCGGCACGTCCTCGTGCTTCACTTCCAGATCCGAGATCGCGGTTTCGTGCCACGGGCACCAGTTCACGATGTAATGTCCGCGGTAGATCAGTCCTTCTTCATAAAGCCGGACGAAGACCTCGCGCACGGCATGCGAAAGATTCTCGTCCATGGTGAAGTACTCGCGGTCCCAGTCCACCGACGCCCCGAGGCGCTTCATCTGCTCGAGAATCGCGCCGCCGTACTCCCGTTTCCACTCCCACACCCGCTCCACGAATTTCTCGCGGCCCATCTCGCGCCGCTTCTTGCCCTCTTTTTCGAGCTGCTTCTCTACCATCATCTGGGTGGCAATGCCGGCATGATCGGTCCCCGGCAGCCACAACGTGATAAAGCCGCGCATGCGATGCCAGCGTACGATGATGTCCATCTGCGTCTGGTTGAGCATGTGCCCCATGTGCAGGCGCCCGGTCACGTTTGGCGGAGGCAACAGCAACGTGAACACCGGACGCGTCTCACCGGGCGGCGGTGTAGGCACGGAGAACAGTTTTTCTTTGATCCAGTAGTCGGCCCAGCGCGTCTCAATCGCGCCCGGCTCGTAGGCTTTAGGCAATTCGTGCGGCATAGAAAACGTTCAGCACTCAGCCGCCGGCAATCAGCCAGTCGAAACCGATGGACTGCTTCAACTGACCGCTGAGTGCTGACTGCTGAGTGCTCCTTTGATCTTACAGGCGCAAGAAAAGAAGGGTCAAACCCGCGAGGGAGTGGAAGGAACAGTGATCTAAGAAAAAGAGTTTCGAGCAGATCGAGTCGCCGGTGCAGAGAAGGCAGCGGGCTCTGCCCTCGGCTACTTTTTCTTGCCGAGTTTGCGGGAAATTTCTTCGACGATCTTTGGTCGCAGGTCGGCGAGAACACTATCGACAATGCTGGCAATGGAAGGATCGGAGCCCGCCTCCGACGCCACGTCAGCATGGCTCTCGGCCCCGGCGGCGACCGCTTTGGCAGCCATGTCCTGAGGACTGGCCGTCCCGGAGCTGCCGCTGGAGTCCTGGCTGCTGCGCCAACTCGTCCATGCGGCCGCAGTGGCGGCGACCCTATCCGATTCCCTCTCAATCGCAGGCTCGGCCGATGGGGCCGGGGTTGCGCTCTCGGAAACGCTGGCCGGGGCAGCGCCGGTTGAGATTTCGTTTGGCGCGAGAACATCGGGATGCGGTGCGCTCTCGTGCGATTTCTCAATGGACCAGGGTTTCGCGACAGGTTGCGGCTGGTCTTCGGTCTTCGGCTTATCGTCCTGGATCGTCTCTTGGGACGAAGCCGCAACTTGTTCCTTCTGCTCCGCAACTGCTTCGACCGCCACCGATGGGATCGATGGCTCGTCTGCAGAAGCAGGGGTCGTTTCTTTTTGTTCAACGTAAGAGGAGGCGACGGCCTGCAGCTGTTCTGCCGCCGCACTCATGATGTCGGTGGCGGCGCCGGCCACCGCGCTCAAAGTCTGTGCCGCTTCTGGAGCCGCGCTAGCGGGTACGGGCAAAACGGGCTCAGGCGCCACAGTTTCCGCCGGAATCGGGCTCGGATGCGGAGCAGGCGATCCGGATTCGCCGGTGCCAGGCACATTTCCCCCATGACCTGTCTCTGCGGCAGCAAAGGCTGCGTAGGCCTTTTGCATCTCCTGTTCCAGCGAAATTGCCGCATCTTCCGGCGCCAGCGCAACTGAAACCGCTGTCCAATGGGAGTGTCGAACCTCTGGGGTTGCACCTCCCACCGCCATAGTTATGGGTTCATCAGTGCGCGGCTCAGCCGACGCAGAATGCGACTCCTGCGCTGGACTCGAAGCCATTACGGGCGCCTCGGCCGCTTTGGTCTCCTGCTCAGTGCCGTTCTGTTCGGCGAAAGTCGAAGCCGGCGCTGCGACCTCTGGCTCGCCCTCAGAACCAGCTTTTTTCTGGCTGCCCGGCTGCGCCAGATCAACGGCTGGAGTTGCAGAAATCTCGGGCGCTGCGTCCGGGATTTTGGGTTCGGCGATCTTGCCTTGTATCCGCGCTGCGGCAGCGGCCAGCGCGGCGATCTCCTCTGGTGTAACGTCTTTCGGCAGCCCGGCAGGCGCCAACGCGCCCAGGTCTACCCGCTCTTCCTGCTTGCCATTCGTGGGAGCTTCCCCGAGCTTGTGCTCGATTACGGTTCGCAGATCTTTGTTGCCCGAGCTGTAAGCTGCCGGCTCCTCCGGCTCTGCCTCTTTCTCCCTTTCCTTCTTCTTTGACGGAAAAGAGATGCGGTTCTTCCAGCTGGAGTCTTCCTCAATGGCGACGGTTTTGTCGTAGCGGCCCTCTTCGAGCGCCGCGGTGGCGCGGGCAAAGCGCCCGGGCTTCGATGGTTCGGAACGGGGCACAATGCGGTCTTCCAGCTTGCTGAGAGCGCTGAGCAGTTCGCTGGCCTCGAAGGGCTTAACAATAAATCCGTCAGCCCGGACCCGCTTTACTTCCTCCGGCTTAAAGGGCTCAAGTTTTCCGACGGTCAGCAGGATGGGGATTCGGGAGGTCTCGGTGACTTCCTTGAGGCGCTGGCAGACCTCGAGTCCGCTATAGCCAGGCATGTAGACATCGAGCACGATGACATCGGGGTGCTGCTCGCCAATCTTTTTCAGTGCCGCGGAGCCGTTGTTGACCGTGATTACTTCGTACCCCGCGTCCGCGAGGATCTTCCGCCCCATGTTTTGAGCGGTCACACTGTCGTCGGCGAGCAATATCTTCCGGGCCAAAGGTTTCCTCTGATGAGGGGAGATAACGCGAAGGTAACCCGCCCTTCAACCTAAGTCAATGATCCTGAAGGGAAGTAACCGGTTACCAGTGGACAACACCTTGTGCGTGAGGTCGGTGGACAATGCAGCTCGCACATTCTAAAGGGCATTAGCCGCGGTCCGAAACAGGGTTTTGGCTGATCGCTGTTAGCCGATTTTTAAAATGGATTGAGCTTCTTCAATCCCTTCTTTTTCTTCTTCTTGCTGCTGGAAAGGTCCGCATCGCTGGCGGGAGCGTTGTCGGCATTAGCCGCCGTCGCGGAAGAAGACTGCCCGTTCTGGATCTCGTTTACCTGAACCGGCGGCGGAAGCGACGGGTCGACGCCGGTGTCGCTCGGCTTCAATTCGTTCGCATCGGCGGGCGCAGTGGGCGTCAATTCGTTGGCATCGTTCGCCGTCGGTGCAGTGCCCGTTGCCGCTGCCCCGAAGGGAGACCCATTGGCCGGAGCGGCGCCGGGAACTGCATTATCCGCGGCACCGGACGGTTTGATGACTTCAACGCCGACCGTGTTATTGCCTCCACCCGCCGCCTCAGGCGTTTCCCCGCGTACAACATCTTTCACCGAAATCGGCTCCGGATCAACCAGAGTCGGCTCCCCGGTTCTGGCGGCTTTAGCGACGTCTGGCCCCTTCTTAATCAGACCCATCATTCTCTGCGTGATCGAGGTCTCGGTGCGGCTGGCAATTTCGGCTTTATTCTGGGCAACCGCTCCCTTGGTGGGCCGTGGAACGGGCTGATGCAGAGCCGACAAACGCTTCCGGGCATCATCGGCGCGATCCATCATGGGATAACGCGTCAGAATTTTGTCATACTCTTTCGCCGCGTCCTTGGTGAGCTGTTCTACATATCGTGCTTTCAGAGCCTCGGGCAGGCAACCGCGAGGCAATCCGTGGGCGTCGCACGCGGGCCCACTTCTGATGCGAGCGATCTGTGCCTCGTAGTCTTGCCCCAACAAGTACAGAGCCTCGTCGGCGCGGCTGTACAGCGGATACTTTTCCACCAGCGATTGCAGCCGGGCAATGGAAGCGGGATAGGAGTCGCGCAAATAGTAGAACCGCCCGATGCCGAATTCGCGCTCGGCCAGCACTTCCTGCACTTCCAGCAGACGCTGCTTGGCTTCCGGTACAAGCTTGCTATCCGGATACGTCAGGATCATCTTGCGATATTCGTCTTCGGCGCGCTTGGCATGGGTAAAGTCGCGATCGGCTTTTTCCATCTGCTGATAATGGATGTTGGCGATCTTCAACTGGGCCTCGGCCGCTTCCGGCATATTGGGAAAGAAGATTTCGAAGTCGCTGTATTCCTGCTCGGCCTGGGCCAAGGCTGCACTGCCACCCTCGGCGTACCACGAATCGCCCACCGCCAGTTTGGCGCGGGCAATGAACTCCGAATCAGGATAGGTGTTGATCAGGGTCTGCAAAGTGAGGCGGGCTACGTCGAAGCGGTTGTGGCGCATCGCGTCCATGGCCTTGTCAAACAGGACCTTGTCGGGCTGCTTGGAGCCGATATTAGCCAGCGGGTTTACGGACTTCTTGTTCGTGCAAGCCGCACTCAGTGCGAGCAGCACGCCCAGCAGCACGATCATCGGGATTCGACGCGACATAGGGATCCTGGGAGTTCTAGTTGTCTTCAACGCAAGTTTCAAAGTTTCAAGTTTCAAAGGCCTTGAAATCCTGAAACCTTAGACTTTTTGCAATGCTGCTTCGGTGGCCGCCTTCAGCAGCGCCTCCGCATTCTTCTTTGGATCGCCGCCGCCGAACACGGCGTTACCCGCCACCAGAATTTCGGCTCCGGCCCGCACCACGTCGGCAACCGTGTCGAGCGTCACGCCTCCATCCACCTCAATGCGAAAGCGGTAACCATGCCGGCCACGAATTTCCGCTAACCGGCGCATCTTGTGCACTGTCGAGGGTATGAACTGCTGCGCGCCGAAACCGGGGTTCACCGACATGACCAGAACGTAATCCACAATATCGAGGACTTCCGAGAGGGTTTCCACCGGAGTCGCAGGATTGATCACGACGCCAGCCTGGCAGCCGTGACTCTTAATCAGGTGCAGCGTTCGGTTCAGGTGGCGGCAGGCCTCCTGATGCACCGACATCCAGTCTACCCCCGCATCGGCAAACGCGGGGATGAAGTCGTCGGCATTTTCGATCATCAGGTGGCAGTCCAGCGGCAATCGAGTCGCCTTGCGCAACGACTTGACCACGGGCGGCCCGATCGTGAGGTTGGGAACGAAGTGGCCGTCCATGATATCGACATGGATGACGCTGGCTCCGCCCTCGCTCGCCGCGTGCACCTGTTCGCCGAGCCTGGCGAAATCCGCCGAAAGAATAGAAGGAGCCAGTTCGATCAAACCCGGATGCCTCAGAACCTGATTTCCTGCAAGGAAATGCCTGGAAAAATTCTAACACGCGAAAAGCAGCAGCGAACGCCGAGTTGCACCCGCAGGCTCCATGGTACCCTCGTCCGGCATGTTTTTTCCCGCCCATTTTGCGCCCGCAGCCGCTAGTGTGGGTGCCGTGTTTTTGTGGGGAGCGTCCGACTTTGCCGGCGGATACGGCTCCCGCCGGGCGAACGCCTTCGTCCTGACGGCTTTTTCTCACGTTTGCGCGTTTGCTCTCATGCTGGCGATTGCCCTGGGCGGCAGGGCCGCATTGCCGAATTTCGCCAGCATCGTTTGGGCGCTCATGGCAGGCTCCATCGGAGGATTCGCGCTGGCTATCTTCTACGGTGCGCTGGCTTCGGGACAGATGGGCCTCACCGCTCCCGTCGCGGCGCTGCTGGGCGCGGCCATTCCGACCCTCGTGGATCTCGCGATGGAAGGCGCCCCCAGCCGCTGGTCCATTGCGGGATTTGCTCTGGCCATCCTCGCCATCTGGCTGATTACGCGTCCCGAGCCGCAAATCCAGAACGACGACTCCGGGCATCCGAAGGGCGTGCTGCGGGCCGCTCTAGCCGGGGTCGGCTTCGCCGGATTTTATCTCTGCATTCATCAGGCAAGCGGTTCGCCAACCTGGCTCGCCGCCATTTCGAGGATAGGATCATTCACCGCGACCGGGATTGCGGTCGCGGCCACTCGCGCTGGGCTCAAACTGGAGCGCCCGGCCGTGGGATTCGGAATGATTGCCGGATTCTTCGACGTCACAGCCAGCGCGTTATTCATCTATGCGAACCAGCGGGGGCGGTTGGACGACGCAGTGGTCATCACCTCGCTCTATCCGGCCGTGACGGTGCTGCTGGCGCGCCTGGTGCTGAAAGAGCATTTCAGCCGCTGGAAGTTCATCGGATTGCTGGCTGCGTTGGCAGCGGTGCCTCTGATCGCTGCCAGCTAGCCGCGGA
>DASYYT010000037.1:0-18222 GCA_035949755.1 Candidatus Sulfotelmatobacter sp. | reverse complement strand
ATGGACCGCGTTTCCGCCGATCACATGGGCATGCTGGCCACCGTCATCAACGCTCTGGCGCTGCAGGATGCGTTGGAGAAGCAGGGCGTCTACACGCGCGTGATGTCCGCCATCGAGATGAACCAGGTAGCCGAACCCTTTATCCGGCGGCGGGCGATCCGCCACCTGGAGAAGGGGCGCGTCGTGATTTTCGCAGGCGGTACCGGCAATCCCTATTTCTCGACCGACACCGCCGCCTCGCTGCGCGCCATGGAGATCAAGGCCGACGCCATTCTCAAGGCCACCAAAGTCGACGGCATCTACGACGCCGACCCCATGAAGGTGGATGGCGCCCGGAAATTCAATCAGATTACCTACATGGACGTGCTCAAGCTCGGCCTGAAAGTGATGGATTCAACCGCGATCAGCTTGTGCAAGGACAACGACCTGCCCATCATCATTTTCAACCTCAATCATCGCGGCAACATCCGGCGCGTGGTGCTCGGCGAGAAGATTGGCTCGATGGTCTGCGCTTAGAAAAGGCAGAAGTGAGAAGTGACAATGCAGAAGTGAACCCAGGTTGGCCCCAACTTCTGCATTCTGACTTCTACCTTCTGCATTTTCTTTTTTGCGGGTTTATAATTCGACGTTTTGATCGAGTCTTAGAACGGAGCTGACCTTATGGGGATGATGGCCTCGATTGCTGGTCTGAAAGATACCTACGCGCAATTGAAGACGCGCATGGACAAAGCGGTGGAAGATTTTCGCAAGGCCATGGCCGCGACCCGCACCGGCCGCGCCTCGGTTCACATGCTGGACGGGGTCACGGTCGATTGTTACGGCGCACAGATGCCGCTGAATCAGGTCGCCCAGGTGCACGCGCCCGAGGCGCAATTGATCACGGTGCAGCCCTTCGATCCCTCTCAACTGGGCGCGATCGAGAAGGCCATTCGCAGCGGAGATCTCGGACTGAATCCCATGAATGACGGCAAGATGATTCGCGTGCCCGTCCCCCCGCTGACCCAAGAGCGGCGCCAGGATATGGTTAAGCATCTGCACCGCGTTCTGGAAGAGCATCGCACCGCGGTACGCAATATTCGGCGGGACGGCAACGACGCCATCAAGAAGGCAATGAAGGACAAGAAAATCACCGAAGACGAAGAGAAGCGCTCCCTCGATGAAATCCAGAAGCTGACCGACGGCGAAATCAAAAAGATGGAAGAGATGAGCAAGGCGAAAGAGAAGGAAGTTTTGGAGTTGAAGTAATCGTCCGCAAACAATCTGTAGCGACAGCTGTCCCGTCTGTTCACCGATCGTAGGTCGACTCTCCCTCTCTCTCTGAGCAAATACTCCCATATAATGACTGTCATGAAGAAGGCCGTGCATGCAGCCTGTCCTCACGATTGTCCGGATGCTTGTGGTGTGTTGATCACCGTAGAGGACGGGCGGGCGACGAAGATCCAGGGAGATCCCGCTCATCCGGTGACGCGCGGTTTTTTGTGTGCCAAGGTTTCCAAGTATCTGGATCGCGTGTATTCGCCGGATCGCGTGCTTTACCCCATGCGGCGCATTGCCCCCAAGGGGCCAGCCGCGGATCAGCGTGGCTTCGCTCCCGCGACGCCCGCACCCACATGTTCCGATCGGATCTGGCAGCGCATTTCCTGGGATGAAGCTCTCCACGAAATCACTTCCCGCTTCCGAGCCATTGCTTCCGGCTTCGGCAGCGAGGCTATCCTGCCGTACTCTTACGGTGGCACGCTGGGCGCCCTGAACGGCGCCTCGATGGACCGGCGGTTTTTCCATCGTCTCGGGGCCTCGCAGTTGGAGCGAACGATCTGTTCGGCGGCGGGCGAGGCCGGACTGCAATCGGTTCTGGGCGTGAAGTTGGGAACCGAGCCGGAACAGTTCCGCCATTCCAAGTACATCATTGCCTGGGCCTCCAATATTCACGGCAACAATGTGCATCTGTGGCCGTTCATCGTCGAAGCTCGCAGGAACGGCGCGAAGCTGGTGGTGATCGATCCCTATCGCACCCGAACTGCCGAATGCGCGGACTGGTATTTGCCCATCAATCCCGGAACGGACGCCGCTCTGGCTCTGGCCATGATGCACGTTATCATCGGGGAGCATTTGCACGATGCCGATTACGTCTCGAAATACACGCTGGGCTTCGAGCAACTGCGGGAAAAGGTGCAGCAGTACCCGCCGGAACAGGTCGCGCAGTGGACAGGCATTGCGCCAGACGATATCCGCCAGTTGGCCCGTGAATACGCCACCGTGCGTCCGTCCGTGATTCGCCTGAATTATGGCGTGCAGCGCTCCGAGGGTGGCGGCATGGCGACGCGGACAATCGTAATGCTGCCCTGCGTTACCGGATCGTGGAAGGAAGTTGGCGGCGGGCTGCAGATGTCGCTCAGCGGCGCCGCTGACTTGAATACAGCCGCCCTGAAGCGTCCCGACTTGATGAATAAGTCGCTGGGACGCGAAGCCCGCACTGTCAACATGGTCGAGTTGGGCCGCGCACTGAATACGCTGAACGATCCTCCCATCAAAGCCCTGTTCGTTTACAACTCGAACCCGGCGGCAGTTTGCCCGCGCCATGACGAAGTCGTGCGCGGTCTGTTGCGGCCCGATCTGTTTACCGTCGTGCACGAGCAGTTCTTCACCGATACCACCGACTATGCCGACATCCTGCTGCCGGCCACCACGTTCTTCGAGCACAAGGATCTGCAAAAAGCTTACGGGCACTACTACCTGCAGGTTTCGAACCAGGCGATCCCGCCATTGGGCGAATGCCGTTCCAACCTCGAGCTTTTTCGAGAACTCGCCTTGCGCATGGGTTTTGACGAGAAATGCTTCCGCCAGACTGTGGACGAGATGATCGATCTCGCGCTCGAGTCCGACGATCCCTGGATGCACGGACTTTCCCGCAAGGAACTGGAGCAATCTCATGTGCGTCTAAAGTTTCCGGCTTCTGGACCAGGCACTCCGTTTCTTCCCTTTGCGCAAGGTGGTTTCCGCACTGCATCGGGAAAAGCCGAACTCTATTCTGAGGCCCTGCAAGCGCAGGGGTTGGATCCCGTTGCCGATTTCACGCCGCCTGCGGAGTCGCGTCACGGAAACAACCACTCTCTACCCTTGGAGTTGTTGGCCCGAAAAGCGGACAATTTCCTCAACACGACATTTTCCAATGTACCCTCCATCCGGGAGATGGAAGTACCAGGCCTCCTCGAAATCTCGTCGGTCGATGCCCGGGCGCGCGGCATCAGTGATGGCGATCGCGTCCGCGTCTTCAACCCGCGCGGAGACATTCTGCTAAAAGCGCGGGTGGATGGTAAAGTGCAACCTGGAGTAGTTTCCGCTCAACTGAATTGGGCAAAAATGACGCCTGGTTTTCAAAGCATTAACGCCCTGACCTCAGAAAAACTTACCGACATGGGCAACTCCGCCACGTTTTATTCCGTCTTGGTGGAGGTAGAGAAAAGCAGTGGCTAGTGTAGGGGCGGACGCCTTCGTCCGCCCCGTGATGAGTGGCCTGCGATCCCTAGCCGGATCACCCGCACTTGTCCCATTTCTTGTCCCTGCGCAGCAACCGAAGGATGGTAATTGCGAGTTGCAGTTTGGACGCTTTCCCTTGCTCTACCGTATAATTGCAGTTTTCTTACATCCCAGAGGCTGAGGTCGTAGCGATTCCTTTTCGCTTTCATTCGGAGAATCTTGTTGTGTCCAAAGGCGCCAGCGTTCCCGGAGCCGCGATGGTGCCATCTCGTTCATTTCAACGGTCTTGGGCGAAGATGACGAATCTCGCCCCCGCCTTCTGCCTGGCCCTTGCGATCTTTTTCGTGCTCGGGGCTGCAAACCTCGCCTGGGCACAGAACGATGTGATCTCCGAGATCACGGTGACCGGCAACCGGCGTATTCCCAAAGAGACGATTCTGTCCCGCATCTTCACCAAGCCGGGTGACATTTACGACGTCTCCGCCCTGGAACGCGATTTCAACTCGCTGTGGAACACGGGCTACTTCCAGGACATCACCTTCCTCCGCGAACAAACGCCCAAGGGTTGGCGCATCATCGTGCAGGTGAAAGAGAAGCCCACAATCCGCACCATCGATTATGTGGGTGCCAGCTCGGTTTCCAATAGCGACATCCTCGATCGCTTCAAACAGGACAAGGTCAACCTGGTGGTGGAGAGCCAGTATGACCCTACCCGCATCAAAAAGGCGGAAGTCTCGATCAAACAACTACTGTCCGAGCATGGCCGGCAGTTTGCGACGGTACGGACCGAAGTGCGGCAGATCCCTCCGGCCGCAGTCGGCATCACCTTCGTCATCAAAGAAGGCCCCAAAGTCAAAGTCGGCAAAATCAAGTTCGAGGGCAACAAGAGCATCAACGCGCGCACTTTGCGCGCGGCCATGAAGAACCTCAAGCCGATTGGAATTCCGCACTCGATTTTCCTGGAGAACCTCTTCGCCAAGACCTACGACGCGACCAAGCTCGAAGAAGACACCGAGCGCGTGCGCGCCGAGTATCAGAACCGCGGATATTTCAAGGCGAACATCACAGATCCGAAGACCGAGATCCACGACACCGGACATAAGGGATTCCATATTCCGTTCCTGCAGTCGGGACCGGGCAAGGCCGTCGACATCACCATGCCAATCGAGGAAGGCGACAAGTACCGGTTGGGCAAGATCACCTTCAAGAACAATAAGGCTCTCTCCAATACGGCCGCCCTCCGCACACTGTTTCCGCTGAAAGACGGCGACATCTTCAGCCGCGATAAGATTGCGAAGGGATTGGACAACCTGCGCAAGGCGTACGGCCAATACGGCTACATCAATTTCACCTCGGTTCCGAATACCACGTTTGATGACGACAAGAAGCTGGCGTTTCTCGAGATCGATGTAGACGAGGGCAAACAGTTTTACGTGCGGCGTATCGAATTCCAGGGCAACACCACCACCCGCGACAAGGTCATCCGCCGCGAACTGGCGTTGGAAGAAGGTGGAATCTACAACTCGCACCTGTGGGAGTTGAGCCTGTTGCGGTTGAACCAGCTCTCCTATTTCGATCAGTTGAAGCCCGACGATCCCAACGTCACCGACAAGAAACTGGACGAGAAGAACGGCCAGGTCGATCTCACCCTGCACGTGCACGAAAAAGGCAAGAACAGCATCGGTTTGAATGGCGGCGTCAGCGGCCTGGAGGGCGCCTTCATCGGCTTGAACTATTCCACCAACAACTTTCTGGGCCGCGGCGAGACTCTGCAGGTGCAGGTCAGCCTGGGAAATCTCGCTCGCAGCGTGATGTTTGGCTTTACCCAGCCCTATATGTTTGATCGTCCTCTGCAGTTCGGTTTCACCGTCTTTGGAAATAAGATCAGCTTCGACCAGGCCCGCCAGCTTTCCATCTTCAGCGGACAAAATCTCAATCTGCCCAGCGCCGTGCTGCAAAATCTGCAGAACTATTCCCAGTCCAGCGTGGGCTTCACCACCTCGCTCAGTTATCCCTTGCGCCGGTCCTTCAAGCGCGTAGGCATCACCTATTCTCTCGACCGCTCGACCTTGATTCCTCTCAGTACCGCTTCGAAAAGTCTCTTCGATTTCATCGCCTTCCGCGGCATTTCGGGTCCCAACGCGGTGAACGGAATTATCACCAGCAAGATCTTCCCGAATTTCTCGTTCAACACCCTGGATAGTGGAATTTCACCGCATCACGGCAAACAATTGACGGTCGGCGCCGAGTTCGCTGGAATTGGCGGGACCGTTCGGTCTATCCGCCCGGTTGTGCAGTTTAAGCAGTTCGTTCCCGTGCAGAACCGGCGCAATGCAATCGGCTACACCGCGAATGTAATGTTCATCAGCGGCTACGGCGGCCTGGTAGCGCCGCCCTTCCAGCGTTTCTATATGGGCGGCGAAAATGATATTCGCGGCTTCGATATTCGCTCCATTTCTCCCGTCGCCTACCTGCCAAGTTCCAATTCGATCACGCTGACCAATCCCGATGGAACTCCGGTCCCAAAGAATCCCGCCAATCCCCGGCTGGGCAACTGGACCGTGCCCATCCCCGTCGACCAGATCGTGTTTCCTGGCGGTGATCTGAGCGCGTGGACGAACCTGGAATACCGCTACACCATCGCCGGTCCAGTGGTGCTGGCTCCCTTTATCGATACTGGAATCGATGCCATCGTCCGCCCCTCGCAGTTGCAGATCGCGCCTGAGCAATATGATCAGGTGATCAGCACTCCATTTGGTTGTCCCGTTCTGGACGCAGGTTACAACTGCGTCGGCGGAAGCGTGCTGCACCCCTCGCCGTCGAGCTATCTGCAGGTCTTGTCCTCGACCAACTGGACGCCGCGGGTCTCGATGGGTTTGGAACTGCAGATGTTCTTGCCCGTGGTCAACGCGCCTTTCCGCATTTATTGGGCCTACAACCCGGTTCGCCTGGATACGCCAGCGACTCCGCCCATCCCGGTGTCCCGCGGCATGTTCCCGCCCGGAGCGGCCGGAGACTACACCTATCACCTGGCGGTGAACACCTATTCCCCCAGTTTCCTGTTGCGCGAGCCCCGCAAGACCTTCCGCTTTACCGTCGCCACCACGTTCTAGTCAGGTTTGACGCGGGAAGTAGAAGGTCACTATAATGCTGTTGATCCACGCCATCATTGAGCATTGGGGAGTGGACGGCACGCCCGTTGGCCCGGCGTGCGAGGCTGGCAATCAAGTGCGCCTTTTCCGATGGCGGCCGCTACCGCAGCGGAGACCTCATTCAGTGCGGCCCAGCGTTGACTGAAGAAGCGATCTGAGAGCGAGAAATTCAGAAGTTCATTCCCGGAACTATGTTCCAAGGAGTTCAATCGACCCAATGAAAAGCAAGTTTGTTCGTGTCTTTCTGGCTGTTGCGGTGACCTTGACGTTTTCCGCATTAGCCCAAACCGGCAGCGCTGCCACCCCGTCCAGTCCCGGTGCCACGCCTGCCAATCCGCCCGCTGCAGCCTCTGCCAATCCCCCAACCACCCCGCGCCCCAGCATCACCATGACCGGCACCAAGGTCGGCGCTATCAATATTGAGGGTGCGATCTTCAGCACCAATGAAGGCCGCAAAGAGGTCGAGGCCCTGCAGAAGAAATTCGAACCCAAACAGAGTGAACTCAAAACTCAGAACGATGAACTGGAAGCTTTGAAGAAACAGCTCGACACGCAGGGGCCCAAGCTGAACGAGGACGCCGCGGCCACTCTGAAGAAGCAGATCGAATCGAAGCAGAAACTTTTCGATCGCGCCGTGCAGGATGCCCAGGAAGAGTACGGCAGCCAGCAGCAGGATATTGCCAGCAAGATTCTGCAGAAGATGGCGCCCATGATCATCCAGTACGCGCAGGATAATGGCTTCGGCATGATCGTGGACACGTCAAAGCCCTGGCCCCAGAGCCCCATCCTGGTAGCGGGCGAGGGCCTGGACATCACCAAGCCAGTCGTGGATCTCTACAACGCGAAATCTGGCGTCGCCGCCTCTAGCGCTCCAACCTCCGGAGCCGCGAGGCCGGCTGCTCCTAGAGCCCCAACTGGCACGACGCACAAAGCCACCACCCCTAGCGAGCCAAAACAGTAAGACTCGGACACCTCGAGTGTCCGCAAAGTTCCAGCAGGTCGCGTGAAAAACGCGGCCTTTTTTTTCTGCAAGCGTCCGCCCCGCCGGCATCTGTCTGGTGTCCAAACCAGCAACCCTGATTTCACGCTGGAGGACGCCATGTTTGCTGAGAGCATGCTGGAGACTTCATGGGCCTATCGCAGTCGTCGTAGCTGGACGACGCTCACTTCACTCGTGTTGCAGGCCCTGGCGATTGGCCTGCTGCTGATGATTCCGTTGCTGCGGACGGTAGGGCTGCCGTCTGTTCACACAGTTTCAACGCCGGTCAGCATGGGAAGGCCTGATCCCGGACCTTCGGCACGTCCCCAAACTCAATCAGCGCGCGGGGTGCAAATTATTCCGTTCGCGGGAAGAATCATGGAGCCGGGTCGAGTGCCGAACGGAATTCCCAAAGGCGACTACCATGGGCCCCAACCGAGCGGAGGAGGCGATCGAATCGGCGACGGTATGTTTCCGATCGGCACTCCGAATGGCTTGCCCCTGCCGATTAGCGGCAGCCGCCCGGTGATGCCTGCAGTTCCAGTTCCGACTCGGCCGGCGTTTCGCAAGTCGAGCATTCTTGAAGGCAGCTTGATTCGCCGGGTGCAGCCGGTTTATCCGCCACTGGCGAGGATGGCGCGTATTCAGGGTTCGGTGGTGGTAGCGGCGACCATCGGTAAAGCCGGTACGATGGAGCATGTTCAGGCGATTTCCGGCCATCCCATGCTGATCCCCGCCGCCCTCGACGCAGTGAGGCAGTGGCGCTATAAGCCCTACATTCTGAATGGCGACGCCATTGAGGTTGAGACTCAAATTACCGTCAACTTTATTCTGGGAGCAAACTAAGCTGGAACCGTAATCTGAAATCTTAAATTTGCAATACCGTCTCCTACCCCATCTCTGCGCGGACCTTGCCGGGGAGTAGCCCGTGCGTAACCTGGGGGCTCACCCTGCTCCCGATATAATCGCCAGAGTGGGAACCACTGCAGAAATCCTGAGCCGCGCCGCAACCCGTCCCACCTGGGCGGATGTTTCGCTGGCTACCTTACGGCAAAACTTCCGTATTGTGCAGAAGCATGTGGGCGCCGGCGTGACCGTATGCGCGGTCGTTAAGGCGGACGCTTACGGCCACGGAGCAATCGAGTGCTCGCGTGCCCTCGAGGCCGAAGGATCGCTCTGGCTCGGCGTGACTTCCTTGGACGAGGCCATCCCGTTACGCAAGGCGGGTGTGCGCGCTAACATCCTGCTCATGACCGGCTTCTGGCGCGGCGAAGAGGCCGAGATTGTCCGCCTGCACCTCACTCCCACGGTTTGGGAGCCCTGGCATATCCAGTCGCTCGAAAAAGCAGCGGAGGCGCTGGGCGGGCCGCCGCATCCCGTGCATCTCAAAGTTGACACCGGCATGGGACGCTTGGGCGCCGCCCTCGATCAACTTTCCGCCGTCTTGCGAGCCTTGAGCGCCGCGAAACATCTTGTGCTGGAAGGGCTCTCGACCCATCTGGCGTCTTCCGAGATCATGGATGCGCCCTCAGTGGCCGATCAGCAGCGCAGCTTCGATGCGGCCCGAAAGATTGTGCGCGAAGCCGGCCTGGAACCCGCCTTCGTGCACATGGCAAACACCGGCGCGGTGATTTCCCGGCATGAGACGTGGAACACGATGGTCCGTCCGGGAGTCGCCCTCTACGGCTACTATCTGCCCTTCCAGCGCGCTGGCCGCGAGATCAGCGGCAGCACCTTGCGCCTGCCCGTCATGCCCATTCTGACCTGGAAAACACGCATTCTGTCGTTGCGTGATTTCAGCGCCAATCAACCGCTGGGTTATGGCGGCACCTACGTGACCAAAGCTCCGGCCCACGTTGCCGTTCTGCCGGTCGGTTACGCGGACGGATACAACCGGCAGCTCTCCAATCGCGGACGCGTCATTGTGCGTGACCACTATGCCCCCATCGTCGGCCGCATTTCGATGGATTTGACCCTGGTCGACGTGACCGGCATCCCGGGAGTGGCCGTAGGCGATGAAGTCATCCTGCTGGGCGCCAGCGATGGCCTGAGCGTGGATGCGATCGAACACGCGGAACTGGCCAACAGCACGCCCTACGAAATTCTCTGCAATATTTCGAAGCGGGTGCCCAGAAGGTATCCGAGTTAGCCTTCAACCCGCCGCTCTTGGGCTTCCATGTATTTCCTTAAGACAGCATTGACAGTGGTCGGATAACCTCTGCCTTCTTTGGGAAAAAACGTCAGCACATCAGGATCCAGCCGGAGCGTGATTTGTTGCTTGGGTCCGGCCCAGAGAATCGCGTTCGCAAAAAAGTCCGGTCCCAGTCTTGGAATGTCGGAATAATCGATACCTTTATCCCGGACGCCTCGATCCGGAGAACGCAACGCCGTGCCCACTCAATACCCAAATGCGAATTACCAACCGCCCATTGCTGCCGTTCACTGCATGCGATCAGGACGCGCCAGTCCGGCTTGCTACACTAGAAGGTTCAGCATGCCTTCGCGCTACGCACAGTGGATGTATGAGTGGGAGCACCGCCTTACCTCGGTGGACAACAACCGCGTGGTGCGCCCGCTGGAGTGGGGCGCGGAATGGGCGCGGGACTGGCCCTGCCGCAACGGCTGTCCCCCCGGGCATGCGCCGCAGAATCCGCAAAAATTCTTCCTCGACTACAACCGCCGCATCGTGGCCGCGAGCGACGAGTTTTATTCATATACTCGTCCCAGCGACTTCCGGCTGGAGACGCGGGAGGTCCAGGTTTTTTCCACCCGCGAAGTCCCTGATCCGCACCTCGAAGCCAAGGTGAAAGGAACATTCGCGGAATTTTTGCGATTCACTTCGCCAGTGAAGACGCCATACCCGGAAAATAATCTGGTCAACGCCCGCTGGTTTCCGGCGCGCGGACGGCGCGCCGTCGTACTTTTGCCGCACTGGAACTCCGACGCCATTTCTTACGTCAGCCTCTGCCGGGTTTTTAACCTGCTGGGAGTCGCCGTCCTCCGCTTGAGCATGCCTTATCACGATATCCGCATGCCCGCCGAGATCAGCCGTGCCGATTATGCTGTATCGGCTAATATCGGACGCACTCTGGATGCGGTCAGGCAAGGTGTCGTGGACATTCGCTGCTGCCTCGACTGGCTCCAGGATCAGGGGTACAGCAATCTTGGAATCGTGGGCACCAGCCTGGGCTCGTGCTATGCCTTCATTGCCGCGGCCCATGATCCTCGGGTTCGCGTGGCCGCATTTAATCATGCCTCTACCTACTTCGCCGACGTGGTTTGGCACGGGCAGTCAACCCGCCACATCCGGCAGGGCATCGAAAGGCAAATCGATTTAGAACAGTTGCGCCAAGCCTGGCTCGCGATCAGCCCCATGTCATACTTCAAGCAGTTTGCGCGTTGGCCGAAGAAGTCTTTGATCGTTTACGCCAAATACGATCTCACCTTCCTGCCGGAATTCTCGCGCCAGGTCGTGGACGAGTTTGTGCGGCATGAACTCGATCACAAAGCCGTCGTGCTGCCTTGCGGTCACTACACCACCGGGGAGACGCCCTACAAATACATGGATGGATGGCAGCTGGCGTCGTTTTTGCGGACGGCCTTCTGATGCTCAATCCCGAAGCCATCGTCGAGCACCGTCGCGGCCACTTTCTGATCAGCACCGGCCGCGCCCGCCTCGATCTCGGCGTCGTTCACGGTTTTCTGACCAATTCCTACTGGGCCCGGGGCATACCGCGTGAAACGGTAGAGCGTTCAATCCAGCATTCCCTGTGCTTTGGGATTTATGATGGTAACGGCGCGCAGGTGGGATTTGCCCGGGTGGTCAGCGATTTCGCCACCATTGCGTACCTTGGCGATGTGTTTGTGCTCGCATCGCATCGTGGGCTCGGCTTTGGCAAGTGGATGATGGAATGCATCCTGCGCCATCCTGCGCTCCAGGACTTGCGGCGCTGGATCCTGCTGACCCGCGACGCGCACCGACTTTATTCGCAATTCGGATTTACGCCGTTGAAATCGGCTGACCGCTACATGGAACTGCATCGGCCTGACGTATACGAGATCGGAAAAACGACATGAAAAATTCTGCGATGTACCGCCCGCTGTTCGAAACTGACCCGCAAATAGCCGCCGCCATTGACAACGAGACTCGCCGCCAGCATGAAGGCCTCGAGTTGATTGCCTCCGAGAACTTCGTCAGCGAAGCCGTGCTGGAAGCCGCCGGATCGGTGTTCACCAACAAGTATGCCGAGGGCTATCCCGGCAAGCGCTATTACGGCGGATGCGAGTTTACCGACGTGGTCGAGAATCTCGCCCGCGACCGCGCCAAGCAGTTGTTCGGTGCCGAGCATGCCAATGTCCAGCCGCATGCCGGATCGCAGGCCAACATGGAAGCCTACGGCGCCGTGCTGCAACCTGGCGACACGATTCTCGGCCTGAACTTGGCCCATGGCGGGCACCTTACCCACGGCCATCACCTGAACTTTTCGGGCAAGACCTACAAGATCATTCCTTACGGAGTCACCAAAGAGTCAGAAACCATCGACTACGACGAGTTGGAAAAGCTCGCCGAAAAAGAGCGCCCCAAGCTGATCATTGGCGGGGGCAGCGCCTATCCGCGCATCATTGACTTCGTGCGCATGCGCCACATTGCCGACCAGGTTGGCGCGCTTTACCTGGTCGACATGGCTCATTTTGCCGGACTCGTCGCGGGCGGCGCGCACCCGTCGCCCGTTCCGCACGCGCATATCGTCACTTCGACTACGCATAAGACTCTCCGCGGTCCGCGCTCCGGCATGATCCTTTCCAAAGCCGAGTTCGCGCAGGCGATCGACAAAACAGTTTTTCCCGGAATGCAGGGTGGTCCGCTCGTGCACATCATGGCGGCGAAAGCCGTATGCTTCCACGAAGCCATGCAGCCCGAATTCCGCGACTACGCGCGGCAAATTGTGGCCAATGCCAAGGTGCTGGCGCAATCCATGGCCGACGAGGGCTTCCGCATTATTTCTGGCGGCACCGACACGCACCTGATGCTCGTCGATGTTTTCTCCAAGGGTATGCTCGGCAGCGAAGCCGAGAAAGCCCTGGGCGACGCGGGAATCACCGTCAACAAAAACGCCATCCCATTCGACACCAATCCTCCCATGAAACCAAGTGGCATTCGCATCGGGACGCCGGCCCTGACCACCCGCGGCATGAAAGAGGCTGAAATGCGCCAGATCGGCCACTGGATTGCCGAATCGTTATTGCACCGCACCGACCCAGCAGTTCTCGCCAACGTCCGCAAGCAGGTGCTCGAGTTGTGCGAGGCCTTCCCGCTCTACGCCGAGCGCCGCGCCAAGGCGCAAGCCGAAGTGAGGGCATAATTCCTCTGTGTTCCCCTGTGCCCTCTGTGGTTAAATCGGACCGGTGAAGATTGCCATCGACATCCGCCGGATGAGCGAGTTCGGCGTAGGCACCTACATCCGCAACGTGGTTCGTACTCTGGGTCGCATCGACCAGGAGAATCGCTATTGGCTGCTCGGCCCCCCGGCGAAGGTGGAGGAAATTGGGCCCTTGCCCCCGAACTTCACCAACATTTCACTGCTTGCCCCGGAACGGTCGCTGCACGGATTCCGTGAGTTTCGCCGCGCGCTCAAGCGCCTGCACTGCAATCTGGTGCATATCCCCAATCTCTTTTCTGTGCCTCGCATGATGCCGTGTCCGTATGTCTTGACCGCGCACGACATGCTCGAATACATGGCCCGGCCTCGCAACGGTTTTTTGGACTCCATCTACTTTCAATTGACCAGGCGTGCCATGCGGGGGGCGTCGCGCATCTTCGCGGTTTCCAATTTCACCCGCAACGAAATCGAAAAACTTTTCGACATCCCGTCCAACCGGGTGGAAGTCGTCTACAACGCTATCGACGAGCGCTTCCTGCACGGCCACGCCACCCCCGCGGATCGCGACTTGATCGCCAAACGCTATCAGGTGACTTATCCTTTCCTGCTCTATGCCGGCCGCATCAGCCCCCATAAGAATGTCGTGCGCATGATCGAGGCCTTTTCCGCGCTGAAAACCGAACTGGAAAAGGACCAGGCCTATCCCGACCTCAAGCTGATCATCATTGGCGACGACTTGTCCGGTAACCCCGATCTCCGCCGCACCGTCATCCGCAGCGGCGTGCAGAATGACGTCCGCTTTCTGGGATTCATCCCGATCGAAGTTCTGCGAATTTTTTACGACGAGGCCAAGGTCTTCGTGTTTCCTTCCTTGTATGAAGGCTTCGGTCTGCCTCCCCTCGAGGCCATGGCCCACGGCACCCCGGTGGTCACCTCGAATGTGTCATCCCTGCCCGAAGTCGTGGGCAATGCGGCGGTCCTGGTCAACCCCGAGAATGTATTCGAGATCATGCGGGCTCTGCACCGCGTGCTCATGGACAAGACTCTGCGCGATCGGATGAAAGAACGCGGCTACCGCCAGGCTCAGAGATTCTCGTGGGAAATTTCCGTGCGCCGCGTGCTCGATGTTTACCGCGACGTGGCCAAAGACGGCCGCAGCCAGCCCAGCCAACAGAGCGCGGCGGATTGACGTGGGCGAAGTTCCCCTTATTTTCCGCTACTTCAGCAGCGGTTGGCCGGGAGACAGAACAGCTAACTTGTGCAGCTTGGCGGTCAGGCGGGTGCGGTCGGCATCGCTCTTGGCGGTGGCCAGGCGCTTGCGCAGCTGGACGATCTTTTCTTTGCGGGTGCGGCGCCGGCGAATCTCCGGCCGGCGGCTGGGTGCAGACATGGAGTACTCCTGAGCAATGAATTTGGATGCTTCGGGCTCTGTCAGCTCTATCGCTGAACGAGTCCGTCCATCATTTGAAATTGAGACCTCGCAAACTGTCAAATGAACGCTCTCATCCCGCCCGCAGCGAAGCGGAACGACATTCTGTTCCGCCTTCCCTGCCCCATTTGTGCCTTCACGCGCCGAATGTGACTAAATTCGTTCGCCTTGCCTACCCCCGCAGCTTCCAGTTCCCAAGTTTGGGATTCCATGGCGTCAGCGACCAATTCCAGCTTCGCTCATCTAAGGTTGGTTAGTGAGTGTTTGACGCACTGTACAAGGAGATGAGTATGAAAGCAGTTGTCGTCCACCAATACGGCGGTCCTGAAGTACTGAAGTTCGAGGAATACCCTGACCCGGTTCCCGGTCCGGGCGAGGTGCTGGTGCGGGTCGCCGCCACCAGTGTGAATCCCATCGACTACAAGCGGCGGGCCGGATTAACGAAAGACTTCTATCCTCTCACTTTCCCGGGACTGATAGGAGTCGACATTTCGGGCACTGTGGTCAAGGTTGGGCCCGGAGTGGAAGGCTTTTCCGCCGGCGACCAGGTCTTCGCCATGGCGGACAATACTTACGCCGAACTTTGTGTCGTAAAAGCCGCGAGTCTGGCGAAAGTTCCCAAGGGGCTTGATTTGATCCAGGCGGCGGCGCTGCCGCTGGTGACCACGACCGGCAACCAACTCCTTTCCGCTACGGGGATCAAAGCGGGCCAAACGGTTCTCGTCATAGGCGCTGCGGGAAATGTCGGGCGCTCGGCGGTATTCACTGCGAAGCAACGCGGGGCGACGGTGATCGCGGGGGTATTGAAGAGGCAGATGGATGAGGCGAAGACTGTGGGCGCGGATCAGGCGGTCGCCACCGACGACGACACCGCGATTGCGAGTCTTCCGCCGCTCGATGCGGTGGCGGATACGGTCGGCGGAAGAACCGCCGAAAAGCTGATCGCCAAGGTCAAGCCGGGAGGCGTCTATGCATCGGTTGTCGAGGTGCCGCACAACGCCGCGAAGTACCCATCTGTAAAGCCGGTGAAAGTATTCTCGAAATTCGACCGGAAAACGCTCCAGTTCATGGCCGAAGCGGTACGAGATGGCAAGCTGGTAATCCCGATTAGCCAGAAACTGCCGCTCCGTGAAGCCGCCGAGGCTCAAGCAGAGGCAGAAAAGGGTGGTATCGGAAAGATCTTACTAGTGGCTTGACATTATTTTGCGAACCGAGGACACGAAAAGGAAATCGGAAATGAAAAAGCGTCTGCGCGGAATCAACCCGGCAGCGAAGCCGAGTGGCGACGGCTGTGTGGAATGCCTGGCGTCACCCAAAGGTTGGTGGTTTCATCTCCGTCGGTGTGCGGAGTGTGGGCACATCGGATGCTGTGACAGTTCTCCGAGTCAGCATGCATCAAAGCATGCGGCAGCAACTGGGCATCCGATCATAACCAGCTTTGAGCCGGGTGAGGATTGGTTCTTCGATTACGAGAAGCAGGAGATGATCAAGGGTGTGGAATTGCTTCTGCCGCACGCGCATCCCAAAAGTCAGCCCGTACCTGGACCCGCAGGAAGGGTGCCAGCCAACTGGGAATCGCTCCTGAACTAACTCCCCGTTGCAGGGGCAGCATAGCTAGCTGCACATTACCAGCCGAACAAGTCAAGGTGCAGCTGCCTTATTTCGGGGTCGGAGCGATAGCTCTCGAGATACTTCCCGCAAATGACGCGAATCGGGAGCGGAGACGTTGCTGCCTTGATTACTTCCGCCAGCGAAGTTCGTATTCCTGCCAGGTCGCCGGTGCCAACACAAATCGCGACCTTCGAGAAACTCGGGATGTACTCGCCGCGGCTACCGCGGTCTTCGATTTCTCGCAACAATCGGATAGCATCATCCCGCCGCCCGGCGCGCGCATACACCAATCCCAGGATGCCTGTGAAGATCGGAGCGCGCGACAACATGATCGCCTGCTCCATGGACGCGATGGCTTCCTCATGCCGGCCCATCCCGCTGAGCGCCAGACTTCTTACCCACAAGGCAAACATGTAATCAGGCTGCATCTCGAGCGCATGGTTTGCTCTCCGCTCCGCTTCCGCGTAACGCTCGGTGTTCAAAAAGATGGGCGTCGAGACGCACTGAATCACGGGTGACAGCGGATCGAGTTCGCAGGCCTTAACCCCATATGGGACAGCCTCCTCGCTTCGTCCGGAGGTTTCGAGAAAGAGTCCGTAATACACATTCGCCAAAGATGATCGGGGATTAGTCGCCAGCGCTTGTTCGAAATGCGGCCCTGAATCGTGCCATGCGCGTTCGAAGTAAATGGAGTAAAAGCCCCGCGAAAATTGAACTTCCCACAGTTCCGGCGCCAGCCTGACGGCCTGCAACATTGCGTCACGAGCCGGCTTGCGGCCTTCCTCGGGAGGCATCCACCCGTAGAATTGCAGAATGCCATAAGAGTCGGCAAGACCAGAGTACGCCAAAGCGTACTGGGGATCGAGCCGAATCGCGTCCTCGAAACTCTTGATAGCAGCCCGCAACGTCGCGGGCGATCGCTGGTGCCACAAATGGCGCCCTTTGAGATAAAGCTCATAAGCCTCAACGTTGGTCGTGGAGCGGCGCGCGCTGCTTCCTAAGGCCACCTTAAAGCGTTCCGCGATTCCGCGTGCGATCTCGTCTTGGATCTCGAAGATGTCTTCCATCTGACGGTCATACCGTTGCGACCAGAGCTGGAAACCATTCCGCAAATCGACGAGTTGCACGGTGACCCGCACGCGGTTCCCGGAGCGGCGAACACTTCCCTGCAGCACGTTGGCCACGCGCAGACGGCTGGCGATCTCGCTCATCTCGGTAGACTTGCCTTTGAAGTAAAAAGAAGAAGCTCGAGCCGCTACGGTCAGTCCTTCCACCTGGCTCAGTGCGTTAAGGATTTCTTCCGCCAGTCCGTCGCTGAAGTATTCGCCCTCTGGATCGGAACTGAGATTCTGAAACGGCATGACGGCGACAGACGGCCCGGACTTCTCCGGCGCGGACCCGGCTGCATGTCGTCCATACTCTTCCAGGTCGCGCACTTCGTTGGCGATATCGCGCGCCGTTTGCCAGCGATGCCGCGGATCCTTCTCGACGCAGCGCCGGATCACACGTGCCAGTTCGGCGGGAAACGCCGGCCGCACATCGGTCACAAGCGGTGGCGTATCGCGAAGGACTGCTGATACCAGCTCAGCGGAAGTCGTGGCCTGGAATGCGCGTCGGCCGGTCGCCATCTCATGCAAGACAAGGCCGAGTGAAAAGATGTCGGTCCGCGCGTCGACCTCACGTCCCAGAACTTGTTCCGGCGACATGTAGGCCGGCGTTCCTACCACGCTCCCGCATTGCGTTTGGTCCACCGTGGCATCGTCTGGTTTTCTGTCGCCGGTCTCTTTCGCCAACCCGAAATCCAGGATCTTGATCCGACCTTCGCCGGTGAGCATGATGTTGGCCGGCTTCAGGTCGCGATGAACAATGCCCTTCTCATGCGCCGCGACGAGCGCCTCCGCCAGGGCACGCGCGATCTCGATCAATTGTGAAACAGGCAGTCCGCCGGGAGGAATGCGCCGGTCAAGCGACTCGCCGGCAACATACTCCATCGTCAAGAACGGAATTCCATCGGCTTCTTCCACTGAGTACAGCGTCACGATGTGAGGATGATTCAGTGAGGCCACAGTTCGAGCTTCGCGCTGAAAGCGCGCAAGTCTTTCGCTGTTACTGGCCATCTCGGCAGGGAGCACTTTAAGTGCTACATCCCGTCCGAGCCTTGTGTCAGTGGCGCGGTACACCTCTCCCATGCCA
>DASYYT010000036.1:0-18292 GCA_035949755.1 Candidatus Sulfotelmatobacter sp. | reverse complement strand
GCTGATACGCTTGCCGGAATCTTGTTGAGGGATATCGAACGTCCGCCGGTACCAGCCGATGCTGGTTTCCGGATAGCGCCGGCCCAGCGGCTTGAAGCCGTGGCTCTCCTGCTCCGGATCGTTCACGAAGGGCAACTCCACCGCCCAGTCGTGCGGCAAGTCGAGCGAGCGCCACTTCGTGTCGTCGAACTTGGCCGTGGCAAATTCGAACTCCCCGCTCTTGGCGAAATCTCCCTGGCCCATGCCGAAGCCAAGATCCTTCGCGGGATCGGCCCCGTTGCCCTGAAAGAATTTCCATCCAAAGTCAAACAGCAGGTGCTCGCGCGGAGCCACCGCAGAAGAAGCTTCGGCCGACGCCGCGCCTGTATAACTACCCAGCAACGCGTGTGCGCGCTTGACCGAAGGGCCAACCAGGGTTGCAGCTGAAACGGCAAGGCCAGAACGAAGCAGATCACGACGGGTCAGGGAGGTCATTCCGTTGCCTCATACAGGGAAGTGAAATGAACTTCGCATTATAAGCGCACGCGAGATCGGCGTCGGCGGGCTCAGGGTCGAGAGCGAATTCGCTGGCTGTTACTTTCAGTGCGGTCATCCCAAGCAGAGCCGCTGTTCCGGGGGAGCGAGGGATCTCCCGCCCCAAGCGCCTCGATCAGCGAGATCCCTCGGCCCGCTGGAAAGCGCGGGCCGTCGGGACGACGGCCCGGGTGTGCAACGCCGCTACTTCTGCTCCGAGATTTCGCTCATGCCCACAATCTTTGACGAGGTGCGGAATTTCTTGTAATCGCGGTAATCCTGTTCAAAGTCGAGGTTGAAGTTCTTCAGCAGCGCCAGGCGCACGTCCACCTTTACCGCCAACTGCCGCGGCAGCCAGACTTCATCGTTGACTCGCGTCTGCTCCAGGGTGAAGCGCGAGCCTTTGTGGATGCGCGCCAGAAAGAGTCCCCAGGAAACGGTGTCCAGGGCCTCCACATCCATCTTCGAAAGTTGCAGATCGTTCTTGTCGATCCACACCCGGCCGTGGAACTTGGGCAGGAACTTCGCTTCTTTCATATGCGGCTCATACCCGGGACGCGGCTCGCCATCGATGACCCACGCCTCCCGACCGTCGACCGTTTCGCTGCCTGCCAGCGTGAAGCTGTACGCGTCGGCCACTTCGGTGACGAACTTGCGCCCGTCTTCGCGCTCTTTCTCTTCTTTCTCCAGGCGCTTCTTGCGCTCGGCTTCGGATTCGTTCTTGCGCTTGTCGATGATCTTCTGGATCTTTTCGTCTTCCTTCGCCGCCTCTTTGGCATCGAGCGGCTTGTCGTCTTTGGCGATCAAGCGCTGCACCTGCTCGCCATAAATTTCCATCACCTCATAGGTCTTGATTTCTGTGGACTTGGCATTTCCCTTGCCGTCGAGTTTCTTCTGCACGTCGCGCTCGATGTAGGTGTAATCGCGCTGGCGCTTGTCGTTTTCCAGATCCTTGCCGGCCACGACGCGAAACAATCGTTCCATCTGCTGCTGCGAAAGCTTGCCCTCCGCATCCGGTGTGAGATCAAGATGGGGTGTCGCCTCCGCGGCAGGCTGGCCGGCGTTGACTGCCGGAGTTTCGCTGGGCGCGAGGGCAGGACCGTCTTGCGCCGAATTATCGGGCGCGGGCGCAGGCTCCTGCCCCGCCGCCGCGAGGCCGAGAACGACGCTGAGTATTGCGGAGAAGAAAAACCGACCCCAGACCTTCATAGCCTCATCTTACGAGCTTAGAAGGCGGGAAGTTGCTGAAAAGATGCACCGGAGAAACTACCGGTTCTGTGGATCGTTTAGGGCCTGTTCGATGGCCAGCCGCCGGCACGAGCGGGCAATCCGCTCCTGGGCTGAACTGGAGTCGACGAACTGGAAGCCGTAGCGGAAGGCATTGCGTTGCCGCACCATGGCGTGCACGTCGACGTTCCCTTCCGGCAGGGCAAATTCCAGCCGCACCACTTCCCCCACCGGAACCTCCACGCGCAACATCGCGGAAATGCCGGATTCGCTGAGGTCGACCGTGCGCCCGCGCACTACCTCGGCATTGCGCGGATAAACACAAATCTCGACTTCCAGCTGGTAGCGAGGATGACGGCGCAATTCCATGCCCGGTTGAGTGTAGTCGTCTGCGAGTTGGGGGCGCAGCTCCATGGAACCTTTCTCGGGGCCGGAAATGCGGAAGACCAAGCGCTGAGCGACTCCCCGATCCTGCCTTCCAGAGCCTTCGCACCCAGGCGGGCACATGCCGCTAAGGCTTACATCGGCACCCGGGGTGAGCTACTTTAGCCCCGTTGCAGACTGTCGATTTCAGATTTCAGATGGAAGCCTTTCCCGCGTGCTTTTCCATTTACAATCTGAAATCAAAAAAATCTGCAATCGTTTAAGGCTTGATTTTGTGCGCCTTGCCCAGGCATTCCGCCTGGAACAGCCGGTCGTCGATGCGGTGCAGCCGTTTCTCCTGCGCCCTGGTCATCAGCGAATAGTGCTTGATATCGAACAGGTGATAGACGATGAACCACACCGGCTTCTCTGTGGTCATCCAATGCTGCGCGTCGAAGCGTTTCAGATTGACGGGAAGGGAATAGCGGCGCAGGGTGCGCTCGCGGCGCAGGTTAAAGTAAATGTTGAAGTAGCTGAGCGCCAGTTCGCGCAGCGTGCGGTAGACCGGCTCGCGCCAGCGGCATCCGGTGTAATTCGATTTGGCCACCGCGCCCCAGCAGCCGCCCTGGCGATAGATGGCGAGGACGTGATCGGTGTCGTGATCGGCTTCGAAATCGAGCAGCAGCGGGGGATACCCGTTGGCGCGCAGCGCGGCCGCGGCAAAGATTGCGCCCTCGAGACAATGCGCCGTCTCCCCGGCCAGCACCTTGCGCGGCGACCACGCCGTATCTTCCAGGTGATAGGGAATGTCGTCGAGAAACTTCTGAATGCCGTAAGGATTCTTCATGCCGCGCAGTTTCCGCAGTTCCTTACCGGTGAATTCCGTGATCGGATCGCTCATTCGTGTGATTTGTGCATTCGTCGTGGACAAAGCAGTGTAACGTAATGCGACGTGCGGAATCGCGACCGCATCGTTTCAGGAAATAGCCCGCGCTGCCAATCCGGTGAGCGCTGTTGGTCAGGAGTGCTGGCGGAGAAGCCCAAGGTCCAACTGTTCTGTGCTGGCCTCCAGCGGGAAGTTAAATCGATTTAACTACAATATTTAAGTCCATTGTTTGCAGTTAGTTGCATGGAATATTTAGCACAGGACATGAGCCATCTAACTAGTCTTAGCCTCAAGGCTTTGCAGCAGCATTGCACAAGAATTGGTTCAACCGGTACGAAATGGGGGCTTGACAGCTAGGGGGTCTGTTTTTCGAACACGGTGGCCAACTCTTCGGGACGATCTACAGTCACGTCGGCCGGATCCGCTTCCAGGGTATGCGGCGCGAAGCCGTAACGGACGCCGACCGTCCAGAGTCCGGCATTGCGTCCAGTGCGCACGTCCACGTGCGAGTCGCCCACAATGGCCGCTTGCTCGGGACGCACTCCCATCTCAGCCAGCAACCGGCGCGCCCCCTCGGGCTCGGGCTTCTTGGTGGGAAAGCTATTGCCGCCGTACACCTGGGAAAAATATTTTCCCAAGCCGAGCGCTTCCACGATGGCTCGCGAGGGATTCAGCGGCTTGTTGGTCAGCACCGCCAGCTGGCGCGGCCTGCCATTCTCCGATTGCCGGATCGCCTCCAACGCTTGGGTGATTCCCGGATACACGGTGGTGTGATCCAATTTGTGCTCGCGGTAATACGACAGAAAAAATTCCAGTCCCTTGCGCACCAGATTCTGGTCGACGGACTCGCCGCCCAGCGCGCGCTGGATCAGGATGGGCGCGCCGTCGCCCACGTAGCTGGCGATGATTTCTTCGGGCAACTCCGGCCGCTGGATATGCCGGAGCGCGGCATTGACCGAGTGCACCAGGTCAAGCCGCGAATCGATCAGCGTGCCGTCCAGGTCGAAGATCACCAGCTGAATTTTGTGCGCATCGAAAGCGCGGCGGGTGCGAATCATGCTTCTTCAGAATAAAGCACCCGGCAATCGGCCGTCAGCAGCGGCCGGCTTTCTCGGCAGTCTCCGCGTAGTTCTCCGCGATCTCAGCGATTAAAAGCTCAACGCGGAGGACTCGGAGCAGGCGGCGAGCGTGCCGAGAAAATCCCGGGCTTGACATAATCTGTATTTCTAGTATTATCGAAATATGAATGCAGCACCATCCCCATCTGCGCCTGCCAGCAAGGTGGCACGACGAATCGCGGCCTATGCCGATATGTTCTCGGCCATGGGCAACGACGCCCGTTTGCGCATTATGCGGTTGCTGTTGACCGCGCATCCGGAGGGCCTCGTCGTCAGCGAGATTCAGGACGAACTCGAAATCCCCAACTCGACGCTCTCGCATCATCTGGATAAGCTGCGCAGCGAAGATCTGGTCCACGTGCGGCGCGAAGGCACGTTCCTGCGCTACACCGCCAATACGGAAGCGCTGCAGGAACTGCTGCAGTTTCTTTATGCCGAGTGCTGCACCCGTAATAAGGCCGTCAAACCACAGAGCATCGTTCAGATCTGCAAATAGGAGTGATCCATGAGCACCGCTGAAACTACCGATATCAAGCAAGTTGTGAAACAGAAATATGGCGAGGCTGCGCTGCGAGTGACCTCGGGCGGCAGTTCGTGTTGCGGCGCCGCGCCGGCCGGCAACTGCTGTGACCCCATCACCACGGACCTGTACGACGCCGCGCAGATCGGGCAGATTCCTGAGGAAGCGCTGCTGGCTTCTCTGGGCTGCGGCAATCCTACGGCGCTGGCCCAACTCAAGCCGGGAGAGACGGTGCTCGACCTGGGCTCCGGCGGCGGCATTGACGTGCTGCTTTCGGCGCGCCGCGTCGGCCCGACCGGCAAGGCCTACGGCCTGGACATGACCGACGAGATGCTCGCGCTGGCCAATCAGAACAAGCGCAAGTCCGGCATCGAGAATGTGGAGTTCCTGAAAGGCGAGATCGAAAACATTCCGCTGCCCGACAACTCGGTCGATGTGATCATTTCCAACTGCGTGATCAATCTTTCGGCTGACAAAGACAAAGTCGTGCGCGAGGCTTTCCGCGTGCTGAAGCCGGGCGGACGCTTCGCGGTGTCCGATGTCGTGACTCGCGGCGAAATACTGCCCGAAATCCGCCAGAGCATTCTGGCCTGGGTAGGCTGCATTGCCGGGGCGCTAGAAGAGAACGAATACCGCGACAAGCTGGCCCGCGCCGGATTCGAGCAGATTGGGATCGAGCCCACGCGCGTCTACCGCGCCGAAGATGCGCTGGAATTCCTCCATGGCCAGCATATTGACGTGAATGTGATGGCCGGGCAGGTGGACGGTAAATTCCTGAGCGCCTTCATCCGCGCGGTCAAGCCGAGCCCACAAGAAAAATCCGGCTGCGGTCCCAGTTGCTGCAGCTAAACGCGACGGAGAAGAACCGGTGGCGCATCACAACGTGCTTTTTTTGTGTACCGGAAACTCGGCGCGGTCCATCATGGCCGAGGCCATTGTGAATCACAAAGGGCGGCCCAACTTTACCGCCTACAGCGCGGGCAGCCATCCCGCGGGACGAGTGCACCCCAGAGCCCTCAAACAGTTGGAGACGGCTCATCTGCCGACCGCCGGGTTGCGCAGCAAGAGCTGGGACGAATTTGCCGCTCCCGACGCTCCGGTGCTCAATTTCGTTTTCACGGTCTGTGACAACGCGGCCAAGGAAGTCTGCCCGGTGTGGCCGGGCCAGCCTATCACGGCGCATTGGGGAGTTCCTGATCCCGCGGCGGTTCAGGGAACGACGGAGCAGGTAGAGCGGGCCTTTCGCGAAGCGTTTTTTCTGCTGGACCGAAGAATTGGCCTGTTTCTGAGCCTGCCGCTCTCCACGCTCGACGGGTTCGCGCTGAAGAAAGAAGTCGACCGCATCGGCCGGCAACCATGAATTCGCACCGGAGGCTCGGAATCGCATGAACGCCCACTTATCCCGTCTCGGGTTTCTGGATCGCTTCCTGACGCTATGGATTTTCGCCGCCATGCTGATCGGCGTGGCTGCGGGATGGGCGCTGCCCGGCATCGTGCCTTTTCTGAATCGCTTCAGCGTGGGCACGACTTCGATTCCCATCGCGGTCGGGCTCATCCTGATGATGTATCCGCCGCTGGCCAAAGTCCGCTACGAGGAAATGGGCGAAGTCTTCCGCAACAAGAAAATCCTCGGGCTGTCGCTGGTGCAGAACTGGGTGATCGGACCGATCCTGATGTTTACCCTGGCAATCATATTTCTGCGCGGCTACCCCGAGTACATGGCGGGGCTCATCATGATTGGCCTGGCCCGCTGCATTGCCATGGTGATCGTGTGGAACGAACTGGCCAAAGGCGACACGGAGTACGCGGCCGGGCTGGTCGCGTTCAACTCCGTTTTTCAGGTGCTGTTCTATTCGGTGTATGCCTGGGTGTTCATTACCAAGTTGCCCGAGTTATTCGGATTGCATGGTTCGGTCGTGACCGTGTCCATTCGCGACATCGCCAAAAGCGTGTTCATCTATCTCGGCATTCCATTTCTGGCGGGGATGCTGACGCGACTCCTGCTGGTTCGGGCCAAAGGGAAGCCGTGGTATGAGAAGAGCTTTATTCCCAAGATCAGCCCCATCACGCTGGTCGCGCTGCTGTTCACGATCGTGGTGATGTTCTCGCTCAAGGGCGGATACATTGTGCGGCTGCCGCTGGACGTGGTGCGCATTGCCATCCCGCTGCTGATTTATTTCGTGGTGATGTTCCTGGTTTCGTTTTACATGGGACGCAAGCTGGGCGCCGATTACTCAAAAACTGCGACGCTGTCGTTCACAGCAGCCAGCAACAATTTCGAGCTCGCGATCGCGGTGGCTGTCGCGGTGTTTGGGATCAATTCCGGAGCGGCTTTTGCGGCTGTAATCGGGCCGCTGGTGGAAGTTCCCGCGTTGATTGGATTGGTGAATGTGGCGCTGTATTTTCAGCGGCGATATTTTTCGGAGCCCGCTCGATCGGCCGCTGTTGAAGGTGTGAGGGAAGTCAGGGCCTGATCAGGATGGACCCTAAAACACTTTCGCAGTCCCGGCGACTGCGGCCGCCGGGACTGCGAATGTCTTCCAAGCTGTTCTGGGGAGGCTTCCATCGAGCCGTTCTGGGGAGGACCACTAAGAGTAAAAACGTGCTCGCGGGAAGCACTCTATAGGCTTGGTTCCGAGGCCGTCTGTGATCCCGATCATGCTTCAACGTGACCGTGGTCACATGGTCCGACCGGTCTTTTCGAGGCGGCCGTTCTCGGCGGCCTTCGCTGTTTTTCTCAGCGAAGTCAAAGTTGAAGAAACCCTTTAAACGTCGAGCACGCCGAGGTCCCACCGGGTGCGCGGAGAAATGCGGCCCGGAAATCAACCATTTCGGTATCCCCGAAAATTTTGGTAGTGGGCTGTTTTGAATTTTTTTCAGTCAATCCGTTTCTTGGTGGGTTTGCGTGCTCTGCGATCCGCGTCCACTTTGATAATTGCCGGAATGGAAAGACCAAGATTGAATGCGGTAGCCGCGCTGATTGGTTTCGTCAGATGATTAGCTAGGGCGACGATGCCGCCCAGCACCACTAGTCCGAGGGCTTGGCCTACATATAGCTTATCGAAACTGGGCCGCTGTTCCTTGGGCTGTTTTGATGCTTCGTGAAGGCCATACAGAGTAACGCCAAAACCACCAGCGCATCCGAAGAGGAAATTTACGATCGCGGCGCTTATCTCTGACAATTCGTGCTATGCAACCACCTTATCTGCGAGAGCGGACAAGAGCCTGTCCCTTAGCCCGTGGGTCTTTTCATAGTGCTTTCGAGTCGTGAACAGTGTTCTCCCGTCATCAGCAGTTGCGCGCACGATTACATCCGTAAGCGACTCGATGGCGCGCTCAACTTCAAGTTCAGTGGTTCCCACACTGCGAGCAATGCCAGGAATCGTTCGCCAATCGTAACGATCATCTTCCAAAGCTCGAATGATGGCCGTCTTGAGGTCAACGGATCTCTCAACTTGCGGCATCGCTAACTTCCTTCTGAGGGAGTGTGATTTATTCTTCGGCATTATATTCCCGCTGTCAACGGCAGAACGTGACCAGCGTCACACCAGTTATGATGCACTTTGGTTACCATAGGAATCATCCGATTTTAGGGTGCTTTAGCGTTTCCTTGTCCATCATGGATACCAAATCTTGCACACAAAACAGCCCACTACCAATATCTTTCCGTGCTTTGCCAACCTGCGATTTCCATTTACAATCCAACAGGTTCGAACGCGATTCAACGGCATCGCTGTGGGGTGGGTGAGAATCTAAAACGTAGGAACCCGAATCGGAATGGCCACGACAAAAACCGATCCCAAGCTGGCCACGGCGGCCAATGGCGCGAAGAAAGCCAAGTTCTACGAAGGACTTACCCGCGAACAGCTCATCCAGGCCTATCGCTGGATGTATACCTCGCGCCGCATTGACGACCGCGAAATCCTGCTCAAGCGCCAGCAAAAAATCTTTTTCCAAATGTCAGGCGCGGGGCACGAAGCCATCGGCGTGGCCGCCGGCATGGCGCTTAAGCCGGGATACGACTGGTTCTATCCTTACTATCGCGACCGCGGGTTGTGCCTGGCGCTAGGGGTCGAGCCCTACAACATGTTTCTGCAGGCGGTAGGCGCGGCCGACGATCCCAGCTCGGGCGGACGGCAGATGCCTTCGCACTGGAGCTATCCCGCGCTGCACATCGTGACCCAATCGTCGCCGACCGGTTCGCAGATTCTGCAGGCGGTGGGATGCGCGGATGGGGGACGCTACATCGCGCGCCATGCCAAGGTCGCCGAAGTTCCGCCGCAGGTCAACGACTACCGCCGGTTCAAGCAGGTCAGCGCCGAGCGCGATGAGGTCACTTACGTTTCACTGGGCGATGGCACGACCAGCGAAGGCGAGTTCTGGGAGGCGATGAACGCGGCCGCGCTGGGCAAGTTGCCGGTGATTTTCTGCGTGGAAGATAACGGCTACGCGATCTCGGTGCCGGTGGAGGTGCAGACCGCGGGGGGCAGCATCTCGCGCCTGGTTTCGGGCTTCCCGAATTTTCATTTCGAAGAAGTCGACGGCACCGATCCGGTGGCCAGTTATGCCGCGTTCCGGCGGGCCACCGCCTATTGCCGCGCAGGTCACGGCCCGGCGTTGGTGCACGCGCACGTGATTCGCCCGTACTCGCACTCGCTGTCCGACGATGAGCGGCTCTACCGTCCCGATGCCGAGCGCGAGCGCGATGCCCAGCGTGATCCGGTCACGCGCACGCAGATGTTCCTGCTGCGCGAAGGCATTCTCGACGACAAAGGCATCAACCAGCTGGAAAAAGAAGTCGAAGCCGAACTGCAGATTGCGGTGGACCGGGCTCTGGAGGCGCTGCCTCCGGCTCCGGAGTCGGTCACAAACTTTATTTATTCACCCCACCTCGATCCCACCTCGCCGGCATGGGAAACGCAGCCTGCAGCCGAGGTTGTGGCGGCTGACGGCAAAAAGGCCGCCCCCAAAACCATGGCCGACCTGATCAATGCCACCTTGCGCGACGAGATGAAGCGCGACGAGCGCATCGTGATCTTCGGCGAAGACGTCGCCGACTGCAGCCGCGAAGAATATCTCAAGCAGAAGATGGTCAAAGGCAAGGGCGGGGTCTTCAAACTGACTTTCGGCCTGCAATGCGAGTTCGGCAACGACCGCGTGTTCAACTCTCCGCTGGCGGAAGCGGCCATCGTGGGCCGCGCCACCGGCATGGCGACGCGCGGGCTCAAGCCGGTCGTCGAGATTCAATTCTTCGACTACATCTGGCCGGCGATGATGCAACTGCGCGACGAGTTGCCGACGATTCGCTGGCGTTCGAATAACGGATATTCCGCCCCCTGCGTGATTCGCGTGGCGATTGGCGGATATCTCACGGGCGGGGCGATTTACCATTCGCAATGCGGCGAAAGCATCTTCACGCATATTCCGGGGCTGCGGGTCGTGTTCCCATCGAACTCGCAGGATGCGGCGGGTTTGTTGCGCACGGCGATTCGCTGCGACGATCCGGTGCTGTTCCTCGAGCACAAGCGCCTGTATCGCGAATCCTACGGGCGCGCCGCCTATCCCGGGCCGGATTACATGATCCCGTTCGGGAAGGCGAAGGTGGTGCAGCCGGGAACCGATCTCACCGTGATCACCTATGGCGCGGTGGTGCCGCGCGCGCTGCAGGCCGCGCAGAAACTCGAGCGTGAGCAGGGCGTGAAAGTGGAATTGATCGATCTGCGCTCGCTAAACCCGTTCGACTGGGAGACGATTGCGGCGTCGGTGGCCAAGACGAATCGCGCGCTGGTGGCCTACGAAGACACGCTGAGCTGGGGCTACGGCGCGGAAATCGCGGCCCGCATCGCCGACCGGCTATTCGATCAACTGGATGCGCCGGTGCGCCGCGTCGCCGCCAAAGACACCTTCATCGCTTACCAGCCCATCCTGGAAGACGCGATCCTGCCGCAGCCCAACGATCTGTACCTGGCGATGAAGGATCTGGCGCAGTACTAGAGACTGTCGCTACGGATCTGCACGGATTCCTAAGGATGAACCTTTAGCAGTTTGCGAAAAAAGAACGCGAGAGCGTCTTCTGATGCCGCGCGATTCTACGACAAACAAGAGATGCAGCCTACTTCAACCCCATCTTTATGAGGATCTGGTCGAAGCGCGGGTCCTTGCGAAGGCGCGCGAAGTCGGGCCAGCCTTTTGCCACCATGAGCATGGGATCATGAATTTCAAAGGCTTCGCGCGCGTGATGCAAGGCGCTCTCCATATCTCCAGCGGCGGATCCGGCGATGGCAAGGTGGCTGGGAGAAATGAATCCGCTGGCCTTACGGGCTGCCAACTCCGCATAGAGTGCTTTGGCGCCGTCTATTTTGCCCCAGTCCGCGAAGATGGTCGCTTGAGCGGACAAAACAAAAGGGTGCCGTCCAGAGATGGCCAAACAAGTCTCGCCCGCGGCCACTGCCTTTTCCATCTGCTGATCCGCATGAAAGGCGTGCTGCAAAGCCCAATAGGTAAAAAAAGATTCTTCGAGTTCGATGGCCGTCTGGGCGGCCTGGACTGCTTCCCGGCCTTTTCCCGCATGGCCCAGGAAAAAGCCAGCATGGAGTTGGCGTATCCGGAGAGTGGATCCACTTCCACGGCGGCCTTGGCGACAGCGATACCCTCATCAAAGCGTCCTCGCGCCCAGACCAGATAAAACAGGGCGTACCACGCCAGGTTTTGTACATAGCGCGGATTTAATTCCCGTGCGCGCAGGAATCCCCGCTCCGCTTTGTGCAGATCCCAATCGTACAAAAGGCATACGCAAGCCAGGGAACAGTGGGCCTCGGCCAGCATGGGATCCAGTGCAACCGCGCGTTCAGCGGCTTGCCGTGCGGAAGGTAGTATCGCTTCGGGCCGGCCGAATCCGTAAAGCCCAAGCATGTTGCGGGCATCCGCCAGCCCGGACCAGGCGACCGCATACTGCGGATCGATGGCGACAGCGCGTTCGAAGCATTGCGCTGCGCGGCGAATATCGAGTCCTCTGCGATAAAGCAGCGCGCGGCCTTTCAGATAGAGCTGATACGCCTCCAGGTTGCTGGTTCCCGCCTTGATGGAGGGCTGCTGGCCGCTCTTCAGCGCGACCTTCAGGCGCTCGGCAATGGCGCGCGCAATTTCGTCCTGCACTTCGAAGATATCTTTCAGTTCGCGGTCGTAACGTTCCGACCAGATGTGATAGCCGTCGGCGACATTGATAAGCTGGGCCATGATGCGCACGCGATTGCCCGCCTTGCGGACACTGCCTTCCAGAACCGTTTTCACGTTCAGCCGCTCACCTACAATGCGCAGGTCGAGGTGCTTGTTCTTGAAGGAGAAGGCCGAGGTGCGGGCGGCCACGCGCAAGTCTTCGATCTGGGTCAAGGCGTTGATGATTTCTTCGGTGATGCCGTCGGCGAAGAACTCATTCTCGGGATCTGGGCTCATATTGCTGAACGGCAGCACGGCGATGGATGGGCTGCCGCCGCCGCTGGCCGCAGTGTGGGCGCCCGAGCTGAGCTCGCGGCGAAGACGGTCCAGCGCTTCGCGCAGTTCGCGACCCGAGCTGTAGCGCTGGTCCGCTTCCTTGGCCAGACAGCGCTCGATAATTCGCTGCAGCGCGGCCGGAAGATCGGCACGCAGTTCGGTCACGGGAGGAGGGCTGTCGCGCAAAATGGAAGAACTGATCTCCATGGAGGAATCGCCGCGAAAAGGTCGAAACCCAGTGGCCATCTCGTAGACCACCACTCCCAGGGAAAAAATATCGGTGCGGTGATCCAATGCGCTCCCGCGCAATTGCTCGGGAGACATGTAAGGCAAAGTTCCCATGACGGTGCCGGCTTGCGTCAGCGTCAAAGTGGCATCTTCATTGTTGCCCTCATTTGGACGGACCATCTTGGCCAAACCGAAATCAAGGACCTTGGCATGACCAAGCGACGTCAGGAAGATGTTGCCAGGCTTAATGTCGCGGTGGGTAACGTTTTTCGAATGTGCGGCCGCCAGCGCGTCGGCAATTTCGTCGGAAATCCGTAACAGACGGTCCAGCTCCATGGGCTCGGCGTCAATGACGCGGTCCAACGTCGTCCCCTCGAGATATTCCATCGCGATGAAGGTTTTGCCTGCATCCTCCCCGATGTCATAGATGGTGCAGATATTGGGATGGTTCAGAGCCGATGCGGCCTTGGCTTCGCGGCGAAAACGATCTAAGGCCTGACGGTCGAGGGCCAACTTATCGGGCAGGAATTTGAGCGCGACAAAACGATCGAGCCGGGTATCTTCGGCTTTATACACCACGCCCATGCCGCCGCCGCCCAGCTTCTCGACGACGCGGTAATGAGAGATGGTTTGGCCGATCAGGGTAGGAATACCCGCCATTGTCGCGTCATCTTAGGTGGCATGGACGAGCAAGTCAACGGGCCCCGCGCGGGAATAGCAAGGCGGTCTTTTCCCGGGAAAAATCGTCCTTTGAGGAATCGACCGCGCGTAGCAGGTAGAGGATGGATGAAGCCAGAGCGTGAGCCTAGATGGTATTTCTGGTGTTGGCGGGCACCGGCTGCGCCGCAGCTTGCCGCTTAGCCAGCGCCAGTGTCGAGACGAATTCGCCGGCATTCCACCATGACAACCTTTATGGCGCGTTTATTCATCCATATGTGCGCTCGGAGTTCCGCTGGGGAAGCACCATTTCGTCGCGCTTAGCCCGGGCCTCGATCTGTTCTCGCCCTTTCGGGCTCATTTCACAAAGAAAAATAGCTTTCACCAAAACATCCCGGGGAGGGAATTCCATGCAGTGCGCAGTAAAGGGGAAGAGTCTGGTTGCTGTTCTAGGGACAGTGATGTTCGTGCTCGGGGGCATGGCAATGCAGGCCGCCAGCGCGCAGAGCGAGGCTGTGTTGCACAGCTTCAGCGGATCGCCCGACGGTGCCTATGTGCAGTCCAGCGCTCTGCTGCCGATGGGCGGCAGTTGGTATGGAGTGACTGAGTTTGGGGGCACCTACGATCACGGAACCATTTTCAAGCTTACCGATTCGAATGGCACGTGGGATGAGTCCATCCTGTACAACTTTGCCGGCGGCAGCGATGGCAGCTATCCCATCGGCGCGCTGATTGCCGATAAAGCGGGAAATCTCTACGGCGTCACCAATTCGGGTGGCGCGCAGAATGCGGGCGTGGTTTATGAGCTGTCCTATACCGACGGAAGCTGGGAGCAGGCGGTGCTGCACAATTTCGGCTCGGGCTCCGATGGTACCAATCCCCAGGGTCCGCTGGTGTTCGACTCGCATGGGAATCTGTTTGGAACAACCGTCACCGGAGGCGGCCTCAATGGCGGCACGGTTTATGAAATGACTCTGGTCAATGGCGTGTGGAACGAGAAGGTGCTGCACAGCTTCGGGGGAACGAACGACGGCTATCTGGCTTACGGCGGCCTCACTCTGGACGCGAAAGGCAACGTATTCGGGACCACGCCGGTGGGCGGCTCCAACCCGTGTCTCGGCCTGGGATGCGGCATCGTGTTCGAGCTGGTTGCGGCAAACGGCTACTCGGAGAACACCATCCACCAATTTGTCGGCGGTGCGGACGGAATTAATCCCAACTCGAAGTTAGCCATGGACACGAGCGGGAACTTGTACGGCTCGACTCTCTACGGCGGAGGGCGCGGGCAGTGCGCGGCGGGAATCGTGACCACCACTTGTGGAACCATCTTTGAACTTTCGCCGGGCAGCAATGGCGCATGGAGCGAGAAGATTCTGCATCGCTTTGGTGGCGGCACGGGTGAGAGTGAGCCGAACTCGCCTTTGATCCTTGACCGCAACGGCAACCTTTATGGCGAGACCGCGCAGACCAGTTCGAGCAATGGAACTTTGTTCGCGCTGCTGCCGAGGACTGGAGGAGGCTGGGCGCTCAAGCTGTTGTTTACCTTTGACGGCAGCAATGGAGCGAATCCGCAGGGCGGACTGCGCATCGGCCCCGGAGGAGTTCTTTACGGAACGACCATCTACGGCGGCGCCAACAACTATGGGGTGGTGTTCTCGCTGAAACCTTAAAGACATGGCCACGGATCTCACGGATTTTCAGGGATAAACCTGAAGAGGTTTATCCCTGTTCATCTGTGTAATCCGTGGCCAATTTTGTGGTTACGAACGCTTACTCCGCAAGCCGATCGCGATTGTCCGTTCCCCTCGGGGGATGCTAGGCTCGAAACAGTGGGTTCCGTGATCGCCAATCCGTTAAAAGCCAGCGCGTCCACGCCCAGCCGCATCGTGCAGTGGCTGCAATCGGCGAGTGCCGAGGTGTGGGTGAAATTCCTGCTTTCGCTGTTGGGCTTGGGACTGGCATTTGGGGCGGCGCTGTTCTCGACCGTCTCGCGCGATGCGGGGAATGTTTGGGCGACGGTGATTCTGGCCTCCACGTCGCTGGTGCTGGCTACGCTGGTCGGGCTGGTGACGGTCCCGTACCTGGCGCGCCGCGTGGCCGTGGAGCGGCTGCGGGAATCGTTCGACTACAACGTGACGCGCGGCGGCATTGTTTATGTGCTGGTGACGCTGGTGATTGCCATCGCAGCGCTCAACACCGGCAACAATCTTCTCTATATCGTGGTGGCGGCGATGATGGCGGCGATTCTGGTCTCCGGCTACGTTTCCGCGCTGGTGCTGCGCTACCTGGAACTCGATATTCGCCTGCCGGAGCACGTATTTGCCGGGCGGCCGGTGATGGGGCGCATTGTGCTCAACAATCCGCGGCGGTGGCTGCCGTCGTTTTCGGTGCGGGTCGTCTCCACCCGCAAGAAGAGAAAGAAGCCGGCGAAAAAATGGCTGTGGGAGGCAACGACCTTCACGTTTCCATTCAACCGTCCGGCCGAGGAGCAATGGCTGCGGCTGCCCGACCGCCGGCTGCGGCGCGTGACCGTGCTGCCGCCGCCTCCGGGAATTTTTCAGGGGATGGCGTACTTCCCCTTCCTTCCTCCAAAGGCGGAAGTCAGCGCCGACCTGGAATTGAGATTCGACCGCCGTGGCTGTTATCGGGAGGACAGCTTCGGGGTGGCGACGCGCTTTCCCTTCGCGTTCTTTACCAAGACCCGCCATGTCGCTCTGAAGAAGGAAGTGCTGGTATATCCCCGAGTCGAGCCCACCGACGAAGTCTTCCAAATCCTGCCGCTGGTGCGGGGCGAGTGGGAGAGTTTTGTGCGCGGCCGGGGCTCCGACCTCTACCGCATTCGCGAATACATGCCAGAGGACTCGGCCCGGCACGTGGACTGGAAAGCCACCGCGAAGTCGGGCTCGCTCAAGGTGCGCGAGTTCGCCCGCGAAGACGAGCGCAAGCTCTGCATTATCTTCGACAATCCCGAGGCCGGAATTCTCAACGACGATGCCTACGAAAGGGCAGTGGACCTGACCGCATCGCTGGCGTGGCACTTCTCCACGCAGGAAACCGAGGCGTCTTTCCTGGTCCCCGGACGGCCCCGTACTCGCGATCTGCACGAGTTCCTGGCGGAGCTTGCGGTGATCAAGCCTGCCACCAGTGGGAGCGCTGCCGCGGCCACCGAGGACGTACTGCGAACCGACGCTGTGAACAACTCCGACGATTACAAGATCGTGGTCACGGCCCGGCGTCGGGGAACGATTCCGGTGGCGCTATGGAATTCGTCCTACTTCGTCTTTGCAGGGGAGAAAGAGGCGATAGCCAGCGCGGCTCGCTAGCAAGGCCCCATTCGCGGAAAAACCATTCCTTCCCAACCTTTTTTCCTTTCTTTACATCTTGCCTTAGGCATATACTCGCGCCCCGGTAGATGCTTTTGGGACAGCTCGGAAGCTTGCCCGGGAGGTATCAAATGCTGATCTGCGACCTGATCAAGAATCAGGACACGTACCAGGCCGATCTCGGCCACACAGTTTTAGAGACGGTGCGCGCCATGGTGGAACGCAACATCGGCGCCGTGCCCGTAGTGCACAACGGCGCGCTGGTCGGAATCTTTTCCGAGCGCGACCTGATGCGCCGCGTCGTGGCCGAGGGCCGCGACCCGCGCGGCACCTGCCTGGCCGAGGTGATGACCGACGATCCCCTGACCGTCAGCACGAATGAGGAGCTGGCCAATTGCATGGCGCTGATGCGCCGCCACGGCTTCCGCCACCTGCCGGTTTGCCACGAGGGCCAGCTGATCGGCATGGTTTCTCTGCGGGACATCCTGCTGCATGATCTGGATGAAAAAGATGACGAAGTGCGCATGATGCGCGCCTACATTCATTCCACGCCGGATGCATAGGACTTATTGGCCTTTTGAAGTTGGCCGGTCCCGCTCCAAACTTTAAACGCCGAGTTCGGAGAGAACTTCGCTGGAGGTCGCGGAGAACTCCCCCGTATTGCCCCCCCTCGCGTGCTCAGCGAGTGCTCGGCGCACTTTGCGTTTCAGGATTTGTGCAGATCAGGTGATGTAGGAGGCATGCATCCTCCCGGCGAGCCAAGAACGGGGTTCTGGAACAACCTGCCGGACGAATGCGTCCGGAGCTACGCGGTTGGTGGACGCCGCCGGGATAGCCCCTGCCCGTCCTATTACGAAGGTAACTTGCCCAAAGTAACCCAGAAAGGTAACGTTACTGGCGATTACTTCAGTCCATTGAACGCCGGATTAGGAAGGTCTAGTTTGTGACAAGTGCCGGGTAATCTTGCCTCAGGTCGTTGCCGTAAACCTTGCGCTATAAGCTGGAAGGCTGGTGCGCGCAGCGTGGACGCTGAGGACCGCTGAACGAGGAGCATGAGCGAGAAAGTTAAGATTTTTTACTACGCGCTCTGGATTCTGCATCCCGTCTTGCAGATGGCGATTGCAGCGTTCATGCTGCGCCGCGGATTGTTCCGGCAGTTTAAGTTTTTCTTCGCCTACATTCTCACCCAACTGCTGAGCTTCGCGATTGTCTTTCCTGCCTATGTCTGGCGCAGTTATTCGGCGCTATTTTACCTGTACTGGGGATGCACGGCCATCAGCGTGGCCTGCGGTTTCCTGGTGATTTACGAGATTTTTGTGGACGTGTTCAAAGCGTTTCATACCCTGCGGGATCTGGGTACAGTGTTGTTCAAGTGGGCGGGACTGGTCATGCTTCTGGTGGCCGGAGTGGTTTCGGTTTCGACCACCTCAACCCAGGCCGGACCGTTGTTGCAGGCCATCGTGACCGCGCAACGCTGCGTGCGCATGGTCCAGGTGGGGATGGTGTTGTTCCTGCTGTTCTTCGCGCATTACGTGGGCGTCAGCCGGCGGCAGCACAGCTTTGGGATCGCGCTGGGCTTTGGCGCATTCGCCTGCACCGAACTGATTTTGATCGCCTCCTGGGTGGGAAACCACCTGGGCGGGCCGTGGATGAGCATCGTCAACATGAGCGCCTACAACTGCTGCCTGTTTTTGTGGCTGGGCTACGTAGCGGTCCGGCGCCCGACGCGGGAGTTGTCCGCTTCGCAACTGCAGTCGCATCGCTGGGAACAGAGCCTTTCCGACATTCATCATCCCGTGCCGGCCGACTCGCTCATTCCCATGTTTGAAGGCATGGTCGACCGGGCGCTCTCGCGCTCGCAGCCTATGGAGTCAACAAGCGCGCCAGCGGAGAGTACTGCGGGATCGATGGTTCGCGCGGCGGTCACGGCCGCCGAGGGATTCGCTGCCGCGGTGCGGGCCGGATC
>DASYYT010000035.1:0-3154 GCA_035949755.1 Candidatus Sulfotelmatobacter sp. | reverse complement strand
CCGCGAGAATTTGAGTGACCCGGCGGCAGCACATCGGCAAGGACGGCTGTATCAACTTTCGCAATCGATTGGTCAAACGCCTTTTTGTGCGCTTCTGATCTGAGTCTCTCTCGATGCCCCAGGGTAGTTCTCATGATAAACGGAAATCACTTCATGCGATTGATCCGTTCTCTTCGCCCTGGAGATCGTAGCGGCGTGCTGATGTCCAGGTAGAAATCCGCTCCTGTTGTTTTGCCAGAGGAAATGTGGCATTCTTCTTTGGGAAACCAAAAGGAACTGCTCCAATGAAGCAGAAAACCGATGTGCAGCAGGGAACCCTGGCTCTGATGATCCTCAAGACTCTTGAGGTTTTGGGTCCGTTGCACGGGTACGGAATCGCCCGCCGCATCGAACAGATCAGCGGCAACCTGCTTTCCGTCAACCAGGGCACGCTCTATCCCGTGCTGCTCAGGCTGGAACAGGAAGGCGCTATCGCATCCAACTGGGGCGCCTCCGAGAACAACCGGCGGGCGCGCTACTACCGCCTCACCCGGCTTGGACGCCGGCAACTACATGCCGAGGCTCAAGACTGGCATCAGACGACCGAGATCATCGCCCGCTTCCTTTCGGCGAAGGCGGAGGATTTGTCATGAGTTCGATTCGGCGCTTATGGACACGGACGGTCAACTTTGTCACCAGAAGTAGCTCGGACCGCAGACTGCGCGAGGAGATGGAAGAGCATCTCGCGCTCCAGATCGAAGAGAACATCCACGCCGGCATGACCCCTGCCGAAGCCCGGCGGCTGGCCATTGTGAAATTCGGCCCGGCCGAGGCGGTTCGGGAAAGCTACCACGCGGAAGAGGGCTTGCCGCTGATCGAAAGCGCCTTGCAGGACTGCCGCTATGCGCTTCGCATGTTATTCCGCTCGCCAGTCCTCAGCGTGGTCGCGGTTTTGACGCTCGCCTTGGGAATCGGCGCCAACACTGCAATCTTCAGCTTCCTTGATGCCGTAATGCTGCGCTCGCTTCCGGTCAGAGATCCGCAACAGCTCGTCAAGTTGGGCGTCGAAGACTGGGACGGTATCACCGACAGCTTTGCCTGCACCGAACTTTACTCCTACCCGTTTTACCGGCAGTTCCAGCGGGATAATCGGGTCTTTTCCGACACAGCCGCCATTATGAGCATGATGAATGTGGTTCACGGCTTGGTCGATAATGGCAAGCAGTTGGAACGAATTAATGTCCAAACCGTCTCCGGCACATATTTCCAGACGCTCGGTATAACTCCGCAGATCGGACGTGTGATCAACGAGAGCGACGACTCCACAGAGGGCGCCCATCCCGTGCTGGTCATCAGCTACGCATTCTGGAAGCACCGTCTCGGCGGCGATCCTGCAGTCCTCGACCACAAAATAAAGCTGGGGAACACCGTGTTCAATATCGTCGGGGTGGCGCCGGCCGAGTTCTTCGGGACGAAAGTTGGCGAGGCTCCGGACGCGTGGGCGCCGCTCTCGATGATGGCGTCCATTCCCCCGGGCTGGAATGGCCGAAAGGACGATTTCTCCGAATCCCTTTACATCCTCGGGCGCTTGAGGCCAGGCCTCACCCCCGGGGAAGCTACTGCCAACGTGAATGTTCTGTTCCCTCAGATCTTGCGCAGCTTTCCCGATGCGAAGCTCACCCAGGAAAACTCAGAGCGCCTGGCCCACGCTCGCGTGCCCTTGAAATCCCTGGCTCGCGGTATTTCTGATCTGCGCAACTCCTACTCCGAGCCCCTGAAAGTCCTGATGGTCATCGTCGCTCTTGTTCTGCTCATCGCGTGCGCGAACATTGCGAACCTGCTTCTGGCCCGATCGACGTCGCGGGCGCGGGAACTGGCAGTTCGCCAGGCGCTGGGCGCGGCCAGGATACGCATCATCCGTCAACTGCTCACCGAGAGCCTGGTCCTGGCTCTGGCAGGCGGAGCCCTCGGCATTGCATTCGCAGCCTTCGCCAACCGGCTTTTATTGCACATGATCTCGTCAGGCCCTCAGACCATCCCTCTGGATGTCTCCCTCCACCTTCGCCTGCTCGCCTTCACCTTCGCCGTTAGCGTCGGCACTGCGTTGCTGTTCGGAACATTCCCCGCCGTACGGGCGACTCGGATGGAACTAAGCGACGGTCTAAAAATAGGGCGTGGCGCCATCACGTTGGGCGCGCGCACTCCCCTCGCCCGCGCCCTGGTGATTTCGCAAGTGGCGCTCTCCCTTGTGCTGACCGTGGGCGCCTTTCTGTTCCTGCGCACGCTCAACAATTTGAGCCGTGTGGACACTGGCTTCAACCGGGAAAATGTTTTGCGCCTGGACATCGATTCTTCCGTCACCGGCTATGCCGACGACGACCCGCGGCTCAAGGCGCTCTTCCATGAAATTGAGGAACGGGTCCGCTCCCTGCCCGGCGTCGAGGCCGCCAGTTTTTCAGCCTTCACCTTTGCCGAGGGCAGTTGGAATACCACCGTCATGGTTCCCGGCAAGCCCTTCGATAGAAGGGTGAACGTGAAGCACAACTCAATCGGCAACGACTATTTCAAAGTGATGCAGATTCCGCTGGTTGCCGGTCGCCAGTTCGGCCCGCAGGACACCGCTACCTCGCAGCCGGTCGCGATCATCAGTGAAGCCATGGCGCGGAATCTCTTCCCGGCCGGATCGCCGATTGGGCGTACCTATTCCATCGGCTCTCCCGATGAAATGGAGGCGCCCGCCCAGAAGCGGGTGATCGGTGTGGCCAAAGACGTGAAGTTCAATAACGTGGCGGAGTCACAGGAATATATCGATTACTTGCCATATGCGCAGCGGGGTTGGGGCTTCGGAGACTTCGAGGTCCGATACCGCGGCAGCTTTGGCGCGGCCGCCTCCAAAGTGCGGCAGGCGATCTACGCGATCGACCGCTCATTACCAATCACGAACGTGACCACGCTCGATGCGCAAGTGGCCCGCTCTTACTCCAATCAGGCCATCATCGCCCAGCTCTCAGCTTTCTTTGGGATCGTCGCCGTGTTCCTCTCATCGATTGGGCTCTACGGCATCATGTCGTATCTGGTGAGCCGCAAAACGGGGGAAATCGGAATTCGCATGGCCCTGGGTGCCGGCCGCTCCGACGTGGGCCGGCGGGTAATGCGCGAAGTGGTTGTCTGGATT
>DASYYT010000034.1:0-19152 GCA_035949755.1 Candidatus Sulfotelmatobacter sp. | reverse complement strand
AGCATGGCGGTTTTTATCCGGATCGAAAGGTTCGACTCATACCCAGTGGGGGCGGCCGTTTCCAGGAAAGGATGGTTCACGAGGACATCAAACTGAAGGATGGACAGTTGATTTTTAACCCGTCGTTGCACTGGAGTTGGCAAGGTAACTCAGCTATCGATATCATCCACCATTCTTACCCCACCCTGTCCGACTACATCGACCACATGAACCGCTACTCCTCCCTGGGCGCGGAGATGGTCGTCGCCAAAGGCAAAGTCCGATTCAGCTTCATCAACATTGTCCTCCGCCCGCTGTTCACCTTCATCTACAACTATTTCTTCCGCCTTGGATTCCTCGACGGCCGCGAAGGCCTGCTCTTGCACCTCTATCACGCAGTCTACGTCTCCTGGAAATATGCCAAGGCCTGGGAGTTAAGCCGCAAGCGCCAGACTTCGGAAGTCCCAAGGAAGTAATTCGCTCGTCACTCTGTGTCCTCGGTGGTGCAGATTTTTCCTGACCGACCGGTCGTTCCACCGGGGGCTCCTCTTCTTGCCCCAACCGCACTCCCTTCCCTATCATCGAATCAGACCTCTGGGGTCCGCATGGAAAAGAAGCCGTCTTCGCAGATTAATCCGCCGCAAGTCGCCGAAACTCCAATCGCCGATGTTTTTGAGAATCGCCATCCCTCCAACGCGGAAAAAAACTGGGCCGAGAAAACGCTGGCCCCCACGCTCGAAAAAGCCCCCGAGCGCCCCATCGGCGCCCCCAGCGGCATCAACCTGGACGAGCACGGCCACGCGTGCTTCACCACGATCTCCGGCCTGCCCATCCGCCGCCTCTACACACCCGCGGATTTACCCGAAGACTGGAGCGAAGAAAATTACCTGGGCTATCCCGGCCAACCGCCCTTCACGCGCGGCATTCACGCTACCGGATATCGCGGCAAGCTCTACACTATGCGCCAGTTCTCCGGCTTCGCCTCGCCGGAAGAAACCAACCTGCGCTACAAATATCTGCTCGAACATGGCGGCAGCGGCCTTTCCGTCGCCTTCGATCTGCCCACGCTGATGGGCTACGACTCCGATCACGCCGCCAGTGAGGGCGAAGTGGGCAAGTGCGGCGTCGCCATCGATTCGCTCGAAGACATGGAGATTCTTTTCCACGGCATCGACCTGGAAAAAACCACGGTCTCGATGACCATCAACTCTCCCGCGTCGGTGCTGTGGGCGATGTACCTGGTCGTCGCCGAGAAGCAAGGCGCCGATTGGAAGAAAATTTCCGGCACGATTCAGAACGACATTCTCAAGGAATACATCGCGCAGAAGGAATACATCTATCCCCCCGCGCCCTCCATGCGCCTGGTCATCGACACGTTCGAATTCGGCTCGAAGTTCACCCCGCGCTTCAACACCATTTCGATCAGCGGATACCACATTCGCGAGGCCGGCTCGACCGCGCTGCAGGAACTGGCCTTCACGTTGTACGACGGAGTCGAGTACGTGGAATGGGCGCGCCGCCGCGGCCTCGACGTCGACGAATTCGGCCCCCGCCTCAGCTTCTTTTTCAACGCGCATAACGACTTCTTCGAGGAGATCGCCAAGTACCGCTCCGCTCGCAAGATCTGGTATCGGACCATGAAAGACCGTTTCGGCGCGAAGAACCAGCGCACCTGGCTGATGCGCTTCCACACCCAGACTGCCGGAGTTTCGCTGCCAGCCCAGCAACCCATGAACAACATTGCGCGGGTTGCGGTGCAAGCGCTGGCCGCGGTCCTCGGCGGGACGCAGTCGCTGCACACCGACGCCTACGATGAAGCTCTCGCTCTGCCCACCGAAGAAGCGGCCCGCATTGCGCTGCGCACGCAGCAGATCATCGCCTACGAATCCGGCGTCACGCAGACCGTCGATCCCCTCGGCGGGTCTTACTTTGTCGAAAACCTCACGCTGCAAATGGAAAACGGCGCTTTGGATTATTTCGGCAAGCTAGACGCGATGGGCGGCATGGTCAAGGCCATCGAGCGCGGATATCCGCAGAAAGAGATCGCCGAGTCGGCCTACCAGTACCAGCGCGCGGTCGAAGCCAAGGAAAAAATTATCGTGGGCGTAAACGAGTTCGCTATCGAAGAACAGCCGCCGCACACGCTCTACATTGACGAGAGCGTGGCCCGCCAGCAGTCAGCCAAGCTGAAGACTCTGCGCGCGCGCCGTTCGAACGACGAGGTGCGGCGCAGTCTCAACGCACTCAAAAAAGCTGCGGCGCAGGAACCCAAAGCCGGACTAAACGGCACTGTCTCTACCGCCAATACCATGCCCTGCATCGTGGATGCAGTCCGCGCCTACGCCACCGTCGGCGAAATCTGCGAGGCCTTGCGCCAGGTCTACGGCACTTACACAGAGGTGAGCATCACCTGACCAACGGGGCGGAGGCAGGGGGAACATCCTTAGTTGGCTTTCTTCTTATTCTTTTTCTTCCCGTTGGAATACCCTTCCAAACCCCAGATCCGCATATGGCATTTCCGGCACATGTCATTGGTCTCGGTGACCTGGTTCAGAGCGTCTTCTGGAATCGCCGCCCCCATTTTCAACTGGTGCAGTTTCGCTCCCCCGTGCGCGACATGGCAACTCACACAGGACATCTCCTCGCCCGTCAGCGGATCCCGTACCTTGCCTACCGGATGCCGCTCATACGGATGCCCCCTGGCGTTATCGTCCGCCAGCGCGATCGTTGGCAGGTACTGGGAAGGCACGCTTCCAGCCTGCCGGAGATGACAACTCAGGCAAAGCTCGTTCACTTTGGCTTTCAACAGATGCGGATTCGCCGACGAATGCGGGTTGTGGCAGCGCGTGCACATACCTGAAGCATAGGGAAGATGCGGGTAGAGAAATGACGCCGGCTCATGACACTCAAAGCACACGCTCGATTTCGCGGGCTTGAGTTCCACATAGCTGACATCCTGTCGCTTCTCGACCTTATGGCAGGAGCCGCATCCGAGTGTCACCGCCGCATGCACGTGATCGCCGGTGGCATGATCGGCGTGACAGTCGAGACATCGCGAGTTCTCATCCACCGCAACGGGATGCTGCCCCGCATAACCGAGAGATACGCCGGACACGCAAATCACCATCATCCAGCGCCAGAATCCCGCGCACAAGTTCATGCCGGCCTCCGATCAGAAGCCTCTAATTCGGTGCCTGCGCGCCCGTGACCGCTTCCGTCTTCAGGCGCACCAGGTACGGGGAAAAAGGTGTGACTTCCAGCGCGAGCTTGTCTTTCGCCGAGTAAATTCGTGGCGGCCGCGCTTTGACGAACTTCAGCTGCCCGGCCCACGGATCCAGCTTCACCCTGCTGCCCAGCGGCAGGGCCGCGATCTGCTGCGGATTCTCGACTTCGAGATCGGGTGCCCCCTCAGCCACGGCGGTCATGAATGCGATGTGATTCTCGCTGATCAGGCTCTCGCCCAGATTTGCCTTCATCAGGCTCGGCAGCCTTTTGCCGTACTTCGCCAGTGCCTTCAGAAACAGGCCTGCCTCCGCGAGATTGTCTTTGTAGGGAGAGTTGGCAAGAATTTTCACGCCCAGCGCATCCGCTTCTTTTTCCTGCTCGCCACTATGCTTGAAATCAAACAGCGGCAACTGCTTGAGGCTGGGAACCACCATGCGATCGTTGAAGGCAAAGGAGCTGTCCAGATCGTGCCCCAAAGCCGCGTGTGCCAGCGCGTGCGCCAGGATCGCAGCCAGCGCCGCTTCGTTCGGCAACACGTCCAGCAATCCGCGGCTGATCAGGATGGTGTGCCCGATCGTCGCCACCTCAATGGGCGTGGTCGGCACAATCCGGCAGCGCACCTCCGGCTCCAGAACAATCTTGTTGGTCACTTCGAGATTGGTGAGAACTGTTTGCAGGACTTTGTCGACTTCGCCCTCGGGCACGATTAACCCCAGCTCCTGCAGCTTCTGGATCACGTTGTCTTCCGCCCGCCGTTGCCACGAACGTTGGATATCGAGCGGGCTCTGATCCGGGTTGTCCGACGAATCTTTGGCCGCCTCGGGATCGACCACAATCTCGGTGAACTCGGACACCTTGCGTGGGCCAAGATTGTAGCCCCAGATGCGAGTCTGAGCCTTCAAATGTGGATTGTGCGCTTGCGGCTTGTTGGAATCGAGTTCTTCCGAATACACGACCGACGGCAGCCAGACTCCCGGCTGCAGATTCATCCGCCAGCTATCGATGTGGAAGGTCCCGTAGCTGCCGTTAAAGCGCACAATGCGGTAGTCGCTATCCTCCACCCAGATCGCACCCTTGAAGCGCTTGCCTTGATCCTTGCGCGGACTCACCTCATAGACCAGGCAGCGAATCTCCCCCAGGAATTCGCTCTGCATGTAACGTAGCTGGTAGTTCTTCCGATCGAAGCCGCTGCGGTCGACAAAAATCATGCTGGCAAATCCCACCGGACTCAGCGAGTACAGCTTGGAAAAAGATCCCGCCATCCGTTCCACCAGTCGCTTGTCGAGATAGAACTCTTCCTTGCCCTGCTCAAATTGCACCCGCCCCAGGAAATAGTGATCTTCGGTCGGCACAAATCCGAGGCTGGGATCCGGTTGCAAGCGCTGCAGGTAGGTTTCCACCATCGGGCTATAGTTCCGCATGGTGCTCGACAGCGCGCGTTCGTTCGCCGTGATCTGATCGATAAATTGATCGGGACTCGCCTTAGGCGTAGCCGCCACCGAAATCTGCGGCAGGATGACTAACATCGAAAAAACGAAAAAGCAGTGGCGCAACATGGTTCGCCTCCTGCAAAAATCTGCGTAGCATTGGGAGGATGGCCGCGCGCTGTTCTGCATCTTCCGTGCGCGGAATAGGGTTTGCCTCACCAGCGGCGGGGGCAGACCCGCTTGAGAACAGCAGAAACGAAGCGGCAAACTGCCGGGGTGGTTCACAAAGCCTGCCTTGTCGGAACAGAAGAGGCCAACAGATGGCGACTCCGACGGTGCGGGGGAAGGCCGACAACATTGTTAGGGAAATCCAATCCTTTCACCGTGAAGCCGCTCACCCCGGCCTGTGATTCCTGTCATGGGGAGCCGGGCATGGTCATCCGCGCGGCGTCACGAAGGCGCGGCAAAAACCGCAGTCGCTGCGAGGGAACACACGCCAATCCCACCCAAGGTGCAACGGACTGATCTGTGTTGCCGCGGAAGTCTTTGAGAACACAGGGCAAACGAATGGCCGAGATTGGCAGTTTGCGTGCCATTCCTTATCGAAGGACTGTGAAAACCGCCTACTGGAAGGTAGCTGCAACCCGATGAACGACAGCGAAGCCGGACCTCAGAGTTGGAAATCGAGCCAGGTATATGGCATGGCCGTCGTCTGCCTGGGGATTGGACTGGTCGTGGGCTACTTATTCCGCGGATCTGATTCACGGCGCCGGGCTGAAACCGCAACGCCTCCAGCTAGCGCCGCCGCTGCATCCACTGCGCCCGCCGCCCAGATGCCCAGCCTCGACGATTTGAAGCAGATGGCCGACAAGAAGGCCGAACCTTTGCTGGCCAAGCTTAAGAACGATCCCAAGAACTCGGATTTGCTGAATCAGTTGGGCACTCTCTACAAAGCCGCCCATCAGTTTCAGGAAGCGGCCGGATACTACCAGAAGGCGATTGAGACCGATCCGAGGAATGTCGGCGCTCGCACCGACTTGGCCTCGTGCCTCTTCTATCAAGGCGACGCCGACGGCGCCATCCGGCAATTGCAACAAGCTTTGACTTACGATCCTAAAGATGCCAACTCGCTGTTTAATCTCGGTATGATCCGCCTGCAAGCCAAAAACGATTCCAGCGGCGCGGTGAATGCCTGGCGGCAGTTGTTGAAGCTGAACCCCACGTTGCCTAAAGAGAAAAAGCAGACCGTCGAGAAGTTGATCGCGCAAGCCCAGCAAACCAAGCTCGCACAATAATTAAATCTCCCTCCGAGTCAGTCCGCCAACTTGCGAACCATTCATTTCTCCGCGCGGGGACGCAACGCGGAACTTTTATTTCCATCTTCCATTCTTTGAGAGATCTAACGAATTCCATCCTCGGCAATAATGCCGACAACATTAGTACCCAAACCACCCTCTAACTGCCGTAATAGGACGCGCCCTAAAGTTAGGCACCAAAGGCCGATGTACTGATTGTATGGCGACCACTATCAACTCGCACCGATTCTCGCCGATCTTGGTTCTAATCGTGCTTTTCTGCGCACATTCTGCCAACGCCGCCGGGGATCCTCCCGACGTCACCTACCGCACTCACGCCAACGAAGTGCGCCTCACATTTTCCGTCAGCGACCAGAACCATCACGGCGTCGCCACCTTGCAGGCCGGCGACTTTGCCGTGGTTGACAAAGATCTTATCGTCCGCAGGTTTCAAAGCTTTACGCGCTCCAATTCCACCCAGCTTGAAATCGCCGTGCTGGTCGACGCCAGCGGTTCCGTGGCGCCGCGCTTCGGAAACGAACTGGCCGACCTCCTCGATCTTCTTTCTCAAACTGCCGGCATCCCGGAAAAGAATCTTTCCGTCTTTTCCTTTCGCGATTTGCAGCCCGAACTGGTCTGCTCCGGCAATTGCCGCCAGCCGCATGCCGCTGAGCTAGTCCCCGCCCCGCGCAGCGGCGACCTGACTCCGTTGTTCGACACCATCATCTTTGCTTCGAACTTCCTCTCGCAACGCGCCGACAACAACGCTCAGAAAATTCTCATCGTGCTCTCCGATGGCCAGGATTCCATCAGCCGCCACTCCCTGGCTGACGCAACCGACGTGGCCATGAAAGCTGCCGTTCAGATCTATGCCATCGACTTGAACCGTAACCCTTCCTCACAGGGCTCCGCCGTTCTTTACCGCTTCGCCGAAGCCACCGGTGGCCGCTGTTTCTCCGGCCCCAACGCGCCGGGGCGGGCCATGAATGTCATTCTTGAAGATTTCAAAGCCAGCTACATTGTCACTTACAAACTTCCCAGCAACGATTCCGGGTTCCATGCTCTCCAGGTTTTACCCACACACAATTCCAACCTGCAGTTCCGCAGCCGAAGCGGATATTACTTTTCAGAAGACAACCAGTAATTGAGGACCTATGAAACGCATTCTCTGCTCTATCGCTTTGTTGATGTTGCCCACTCTGGTGGCGGCACAGGCGCACAAAACCCAGCAAGGCACGATCATCCGCATGCGCATGACCGATTGCCTGGGGCCGCAGCATGGTTTCATGGCCGCCATGTCGGGCGGAGGAAAGGTCGAGTCGGGCGCGCTCTGCCCGGAATATGTTCTGGTCGCAGATCAGGTCGTCTACGTGATCAGCGGCAAAACCTCGGACGCGCTCATTCCCCTGGCGGAAATCACGCGGTTCCGCCTGCAGAAAAATGAGATGCTGATTCGCATCGACGACGCCTCCAAAGAATCTCACTTTCACATCAAATCGATGGTGCTCCGGCCGGAGTGGGATCGCACTCAACAACTGCAGGAAGCCGAGAGCCATGCCACGATCACGCACCAGCTTGATCCCGCGATGATGGAGTCAGCCGCATTAATCCACAGCTGCGCGGCGGGTGCGACACGGAACTTGTCTGCACGGCATCGGCCCTGCTACTTGCGGGGCCTTCCCACGCGCTGCGCCGTGGCAAACATTTTGGCGACGCTATCCAGATCTTTGGGCTGGACCTTCCCTGCCGGAATCCGCATGTGCGTGAGGTCTTCCAGCTTCAGCAGCAGGTCGACCAGCGCCATCGAGTCGATCAGGCCGGAGGAGACCAGCGGCGTGTTCTCCTCGATGGCAATATCCGGCTTCCGAATCAACTGCCGGATATGCTCAATCATCTGCCCGGCCTCGGGTGTCATTGCCGCACCTCTTCCCGGTTGAGTTCCGGATGCTCTCTGAGCAACTTTTCGCGCGTGGCCGACCGCGCCGGCTTTCCCGCGGTGCTCTTCACGATCCACTTCGGAGACTTCAGCAAAATGGTTCGAGCGGCGACTCCCATTCCGGCCACGATCCGGCTGCGAATTTCCTGCTCGATCCGCGCCGCGTCGTCGAGCAGCGCCTGGTCTTCCACCTCCGCCACCACCACAATTTCTTCCGTCCCAAGCTCGGCATTGTAGATGCCGAGCGCGATTGCCCGCCCGTCATGCACCGCCGGATGCGACCCCACCAGTTCCTCGATATCCTGAGGATAAATATTCTCCCCGCCAAGGATGAGCAGGTCTTTCTTTCGCCCGACCACAAACAATTCGCCGTTCAGAACAAATCCCAGATCGCCCGTCCGGTACCAGCCGTTCACCATGACCTGTTCGGTCAGATCAGGGCGGTTGTAGTAGCCGTCAAACAGGCAATCGCTTTTGATCAAAATTTCTCCTACGCATCCATCGCCAGGCTCTCCGCTGTCGGAAACAATGCGCAGCTGGTGCCCCGGCAACAGGCGTCCGGAGGAGGTGAAGGAAACCGCGCCGCGTGTGCCTTCTTCCACGGCGGCGATCCGGTGCGCGCTGCGAAACTGTTGCCCGTCGGCCCAAATCTGGGCAGGTGGCGCGTTCCACTCGGATTGGGTCACGGCAAACACGTTCTCCGCCATGGCATACGACGTCTGCAACACTTCGCTCCTGATCCCTAACGCCTTCTGAAATTCCCCCATGCTGCTCGCCCGTACCGGCTCGGAACAATTGATCAGCGAGCGCAGCGACGAAAGGTCGTATGGTTCCCGGCGATCCGCGGGCGTGCGCCGCGGCACAAACTGGAAAGCAAAATTCGGCAGCCACAGCAGCGAGCACCTGTGTTGGCTGATCGCCTGCAGCATGGTCTCCGGATGCATAACCCAGTCCAGCGGCGATTGCATCACCACGGGCACATGGCAGGCCATGGGCAGCACGAAGCACGCAATTAATCCCATGTCATGATAAAGCGGCAGCCAGCTATAGATGCGGTCGGCCGCCGCATCAATCTTCAGCGCGGTCGTCAGATGTTCGAGCTGCCGCAACACCGCCCCATGCGTGAGCGCCACTCCCTTCTGGAGTCCGGTAGTTCCGGCTGAATGCTGGATGAAAGCCAGGTCCGTCGCTTGAATCGTGCAGCGCGCAAGCTGGTGCGGAGCTATCTCGTTCTCTGCTGCACGGAGCAGCCTTGTCCCAGCGCCCAGCGACACATACCCGAGCATGTCCTCGGGAAACTCTTCATCCATCAGGATCGCCTTGGCCTTGAGGTTCGCCGTCACTCCCGCCAGCCCCGAGCGGTACTTTTCCGCGTCCACTTTGAAATTAGGATAGGCGAGAAAAGCCGGCACCGCTCCCAGCATCATCGCTCCGGCAAAGGCTGTCATCGCGGGAATGCCCTGCGGCATAATGATGACGACGCGATCGCCGCCGGCAATTCCCTCACCCTGCAGCATTCCGGCTTGCGCCCGGGCGCGCCGGCGAAACTCTCCGAAGGTGACCGTCTCCTGCTCGTCCTCGTCAATCCAGAAGGTCACAAAAGGACGGCTATCGGGAGCCGACTCCAGCGCTTCGATCAAATTGTGGAATGCAATCAAGGCCAGGTTCCCAGTCAGAATTTGCGGTACATGAACTGAGCGGCAGTGGCGCCGCCAGTGAGCGTTACCATCAGCAAGACCAGCATGGCCAGGCCGTAGAGCGCGGGCAGCCAGTACCATCGCCAGCGCAAAATGAGCCGCACAACTCCCGCGCCCGCCTGCCCACCTTCCATTGCCCTGCCCTGGCTCTCCACTGCTTCGATCATCCAGATGGCTAAGCCGTAACCAATGGCAATGCTCCCCACCAGAACAAATAACGTCGTGCTCAGAAGATGGGTGCCGTAAGTTGCGGGCGAAACCACGTCGCTGAGCATCTGGCCTGCTTCCGCCAGCGAGTTGGCGCGGAAGAAAATCCATCCCAGGTTGACCAGCGCCATAGTTACAAACCAGCCGGCTACGGTGCCCAGCCGGCCAGGTTGCCAATTCCATCGACGCAGGAGTTGCTGGAAATTACGGTGCAGCACGAGAAGCCCGCCCTGGTACAACCCCCACAGAAGAAACAGCGCGCTGGCCCGGTGCCAAAGCCCGAACGCCACCATCGAGATCACCAGCGCAAGATTGCGCCACCAGATTTCGCGGCGCACCGTGGCCAGCGGCAGAAACACATAATCGCGAATCCAGAAGGACAGCGACATGTGCCAGCGGGTCCAGAAAACCGACGGGGTCCCGGATTCAAATGGCCGCGCGAAATTTTCTGGCACGTTCAGGCCCAAAGCCTTCGCCGCGCCAATTGCCATATGCGAGTAGCCCGCAAAGTCGAGAAACAGTTGCAGCCCGTATCCCAACGCCAGGCACCATACGTCGGGGCCGCTCCACTTGGTCAGCCGGTCGAATCCCCTGTTGATGCCGTCCCCGCCGAGAATTCCCTGTCCCAGCAACTTGGCCAGTTGCACCATGAAGATGCCGGTGGCTATGCGGCGCATTCCTTGCTCGATCTCGCCCCACTTGGTGGTTTCGTTGCGGCGAAACTGGGGCAGCATGTCCGGCATCCGGCAGATCGGCCCGGAGATCGCGACCGGGAAGAAAACGATGTACAACGCGAATTCCCCCAACGACGGATCGAGTTCCTCCCCGCGGTAAAGGTCGAAGAGATAACTCATGGCCTGGAAAGTCCAGAAAGAAATTCCCAAAGGCATGGCGAGATGCGCGAAAGGCTGTAAGAACGCGAAAGAAGAATGGATGGCGGCATCGGGCAGATACTTGAAGCTGCTCAGCAATGCGATGTTGACCACAATTCCAACGGCAAGCGCACCGCCGCTCGGCTGGCTGCGAAGCCAGCGCCCAAGAAAAAAGTTCGCTACCGTTGAAGCGAGAAGCACGAGTGCGAACCACGGTCCCCAGGTCAGATACAGGACATAGCTGGCCACCAGCAGAACGCCTTGCCGTGCCCCTGGCGAGCGCACTTTCGCGCCGACCGTAACGCTGGTCAGAAACAAAAGCGCATAGAGAATTCCTTGCAGCAACCTTCCCCCCAGCCGCTGAAAGCGGCACCCAGAGTCACTCCACCTGCGTCCCATCCGGCGCAAACACCGGAAACCCGTCCCACGGACGCGACATCCGCAACTGCTCAATCCCTGCCGCGCGGTTCAGCCCAAACAGAAAGAGTCCATAGTTGTAGTGCAGAATGCGGTCATCCGGCCTTTGCCGGATCGCCCACTCGTACTCCGCTACGGTCTCTTCTGGCGTTTCTGCGGCCTCCTGCGCTTTGAGCGTCAGCCGTAACACCTGGTCGGAATGGTTCAGCTGATTCGTGAACGGCGGCTTCTGCAATCGTTCCAACATCTCTACTGCGATACGCGAGCGGTCATGCCCGGTGAACGCCAGCCACTGCTCGCATTCGGCTTCTGAAGGAACATCCGCCACGGGACGTCCCGCTGGCGCCGGCAGCCTGCTCGCAATCTGCAGCAACATCGCCCGCGCCAGCAGATAATTTCCCAGCGGCGTCATGTGCACGTGCTCATAAACCAGATCGCTGCCGATGATTCCGTTCGGACTCTCTTTCGAAAAAATCACATCGGCGTCCACCAACTCGGCTCCCGATGCCGAGGCCACACTGCGATTGATCTGGTTGATCTTCGAGTCGGCGCGGAACCGCAGCGTATCGAGATCGCGCGCCCGCCGAAAATGCTGGTCCGCGCCCGCATAGTCACCCAGCATCCACAAACTGCGCGCCATGCGGAACTCCAGCTCCGCGTACTGATCATCGATCTTGCCGGCGGCCTGGTACGCCTTCAGCGCCTCGTCATAGGACCGCTCACTCTCCAGTTCCGCTCCCTGCTGCACCAGCGAAGTCCACGCACTCAGTTCGCCTGCGGTCAGATTTTCGCGGTGCAGCGAGCCAAACGGCGCGCAATCTTTTAGATTCGTAGCCACCGTGCTGACAATCACCCGGGCCCCGGAGCGCTGCGCCACCGCCACCGTGTCGCGCAAATTTTGCTCGAAGTTGGCGTACGCGTGCTTCATCAGTGGAGAACTTTCCCGAACCTGCTTATCGAGAAACATCTCCATCCCGCCCCATTCGCGCTTCTGCGTCCCGACTTTGGTGAGCAGTTGCCCGACCCGCGTCGAGCGCACAAAAATGCTGCCGCGAATCACGGCCATGTTCATGCCCGACGAAGTCAGCGCCGTTCCCGGCCCGTACGGCCCGACCACTTCGTTATTTCCCGAGTAAATAATGAACAAGTCGGGACGCTGCTTCGCCAGTCCCTCTGCCATCGGCAGCAACACGTGCGAGTTGATCGCCACACTGCCCGTATTCACAACTTCGAATTTCATCTCCGGATACCGCTGGCGCAGCATCACTTCCAGATACCGGCTGAACCCGTACGCAGGATCCGGATCGCCCATCGCCGCCGATTCCCCGAGCACAAATATCCGGAACGTTCCGCGAGCCTTCTCCGCTGGAATGGCGTACGCTTGCGGGGTTTTGATCATCCCCGGAGGAAAAAACGGGGCTGGGAAGAACAGGTTATAACAGGCCGCCGCATTTCCTTGCACCGTGCAGGGAACGGTAAGGCTAGTGGGAAATCCAACGCCGAACAGCCGCAACGCGCCCTCGACCGCTCCCAGCAACAGCAACGGAACCAGGATTGCGCTCGACGCCTGTAGCGCCCACCGCAGGCGCCTGCTCGCCTGTTTCGTCGTGCTGTCTGCCACCACCGGCATCAAATTCGCCCTCAAGATCGATGTGCGCCGCGGCCTTCACCATCCAGGGCTGGATCAGCCCGACTCCGTGGGCCTAACCACGGCCTCGAACCTTTGATGATCCAGCCCTGTTCCGATTCCCCCGCCACTCCGCAGGACATTTCCTGGGGGCAGAGGAAAAACCAAGCCAGGCGCAGTTTTGCGTCGCAACCGCTCAATCTCTGCACTGTCACTGCCAAAAACTCCGTCCGCCCGACGCCTGCCTCAGCCGCTTTCCTTTCAGTCAGTTATGACCCATTTCCTTTCCCATTTCGGAACCGAAACCAGGGCTTACGGCGAGCATTTCCCCACACTCATCGCGTGATTTAACCCTTTCTGCTCCAGAGCCGGCTTCTCCCGAGCGCGATAAGCTGCTCCGCATTAAGCACTTAAGTGACTTGCCCTTGCTGGCACGCAGATTGCCCCTGCATCTTGGGGATTTTGCTGTGGGCACACCAGAGTACGGGCGCGTGACTTGGAACTCCGAGCGAGCATCATGCCGCAAACAAAAGTGAAAGCCGTGATCGTCGGCGCCGGCCCGGCAGGCCTAACCGCCGCCTACGAACTGTCCAAGCAGGGCGCTGCCGTCGTCGTCCTTGAAAGCGATCCGCAGTACGTCGGCGGCATCTCGCGCACGGTCAACTATAAGAATTTTCGCTTCGACATCGGAGGCCACCGCTTCTTTTCCAAATCCCGCGAAGTCGAAGACCTATGGACCGAAGTCGCGGGCAAAGACATGCTCGAGCGCCCGCGTTCGTCGCGGATCTATTACCGCGGCCAATTCTTCACTTATCCCCTGAAGCCCTTCGAAGCGCTTTCCAAGCTGGGCCTGGTCGAAGCCGCGCGCTGCATGCTGTCGTTCGCCAAAGCCCGCCTGCAGCCCACCCCCAACCCGAAGACTTTCGAGGACTGGGTCGTCAACCAGTTCGGCCGCCGCCTGTTTGAGATTTTCTTCAAGACCTACACCGAAAAAGTCTGGGGCATGAGGTGCCAGGAAATCTCGGCCGATTGGGCGGCGCAAAGGATCAAAGGCTTGTCGCTCGGCTCCGCCATTCGGCACGCGCTCTTCTCCCGCAAACCCAAAGATCGCAAGCAAGTCGTCAAGACGCTGATCGACACATTCCGCTACCCGCGCCTCGGTCCGGGAATGATGTGGGAAGCCTTCGCCGCGAAAATCCGCACTCTCGGCGGCCAGGTTCTGTTGGGACGTCGCGTCACCAGCTGCCGCTATGATTCCGATGTTAATTCCTGGACGATCACCACGCACGACTGCGACGGCCACATCGAGCATTATTGCGCCGAACATCTGATCTCCTCGATGCCCGTGCGCGACCTGGTCGGTCAAATTCAGCCGCAACTTCCTCCCTCCATACTTCAGGCGGCAGATTCTCTGCGCTATCGCGATTTCCTGACCGTCGGCCTCATCGTCCGCGATAAAGGCCGCTTCACCGATAACTGGATCTACATCCACGATCCCTCGGTGCAGGTCGGCCGCGTGCAGAATTACAAGTCCTGGTCGCCCGAGATGGTTCCCGATGCCGCTTACAGCTCCTACGGACTGGAATATTTCTGCTTCGAAGGCGACCGCCTGTGGAGTTCCACCGATGCCGAGCTGATCGCCCTCGCCAAAAAGGAAGTGCAGCAAATTCGTCTGGCCGAAGCGGCCGACGTCGTGGACGGATGCGTGATCCGTCAGCCCAAAGCCTATCCCGTCTACGACGACCAGTATCAGCAACACGTGGACGCCATCCGCACCGCTCTGGAGCGCCAGTTCCCCACCCTCCACCTCGTCGGCCGCAATGGCATGCACAAGTACAACAATCAAGACCATGCCATGATGACTGCCCTGCTGAGCGCCAGAAATATTCTCGCGGGCGAGCGCCGTTACGACGTCTGGGCGGTCAACCAGGACGCCGAATATCACGAGTCAGGCAGCGCCGGTGAAACCGGCAACGGGGCTGCCGCACTCGCTGCGCAAGAAACCGTCGCGGGAGCAGCGTGAGAGATGCACATGGCGTCGCCCGAAACTTCAGCGCCGGATGTCGAACTCACCCCGGCCCGAACTGATCCCACCCCCGTGGCTTCCCCCGCCGTGGGTGCCGCGCTTCTCGCCTCCTTTGCCAGAAGTGGGATTCCCGAACTCTTAAAACTCCGCCTGCTGAAACTCGCCGCACTCACCCTGTTGCTCGTCACCGTCGGCACGCTCGCTTTTCAATACAAGCTCTGTGTACTCGATCCCGATATCTGGTGGCACCTCAAAGTGGGCGACTGGATCGTCGAACATCATGCCGTCCCCCACACCGGCATCCTCTCGCGCACCGCCGCCAATCGTCCCTGGATCGCCTACAGCTGGGGATACGAAATTCTGATCTCGCGCGCCTACGCGTGGTTCGGACTTCTTGGCATTGGCCTTTACGGCACCCTGCTCACGTTGATGGTCGCTTACGCGGTCTACTGGATGCTGCGCCGCGTCTCGGGACGGTTCTGGGTCGCGTGGATCGGCGCCGCCGTTACCTGCTCCGCATTTCTGTTTGACGGGATGCCGCGGCCTTTTTTCTTCTCCATTGCGCTGTTCGCGGTCACGCTCACGCTTCTACTGGATGCGAATCGCACCGGGCGCATCCAGCGGCTTTACTGGCTTCCGCTGGTTTTCTGCCTCTGGGCCAACCTGCACATCCAGTTCATTTATGGGTTGTTCCTGCTAGGCCTGTTCGTCGCCGTGAATGTCGTCCTTCGTCTGAGCAGCGCTTTCCGGGTCACCCGGGATTTTCTTCTGGCCCCATCGCTCCCTCTCGCGCCTCTGATCGTGCTCTCGGCGGGATGCCTGGCGGCCACGCTCCTTGGACCCTACACGTATCACCCCTACCAGGTCGTCTACGAGTATTCGAAAGCGAAGTTCACTTACTCGGTCATCATTGAGTTGCAGCCGCTCGCCTTTCGTGATTTCACCAACTTCGTGGAATTGTTTCTTACCGCCGCCGCATTCTTCGCCGTGGGGTGGAAACGCAAGCTCGATCTTTTCCAACTGGCTCTGCTGACGGCAGCCAGCGTAATCGCTTATCGCACCATGCGCGACGCCTGGTTTATCTGCCTGCCCGCTGCCGCCTGCATCGCCGAGGCCCTCGCCGTTCAATCGAAGAGCGCGGGAGCTGCCGCCGACACCCCCCAGAACCGGTTTGCCGAAAAATGGTTTGCCGAGAGCTGGCTCGAGAAACTCGGAATCGCTGCCGCCGTCGTCGTGCTGCTGGCCCTCATGTCCAACGCCACCGACTTCACTCAGCGCGGGCTCGACCGCGTCATCAGCAGCCAATATCCGGTGAACGCCGTCAATTTCCTGCGCCGCAATCCCGTCCCCGGCCCGCTCTACAATAATCTCAACTGGGGCGGATTTCTGATGTGGTATATGCCCCAGTACCCGGTGGCCATCGACGGCCGCAACGACCTCTACGGCGACCAATTCGACAAGATTTTCTTCAACTCCCAGAACGGCGAGAAATCCTACCAGACCGATCCTTACCTGAACGAAGCGGGCGTGGTGCTGCTGTTTTCCGATCTGCCGCTGGCCAAACTCCTCACCGTTGACCCCCGCTTTCAACTGATCTACCGCGATCCGATCGCGACCGTCTTCGCCCGCAGATCCCAGAGCACCGAGTACTGAGTACCGAGCACTGAGCACTCGGTACTGCCTCAAAAAAACGTCGGCACCCCGTTCGAGTTATTCCCCTCATTCGCGAGTTCGAAGTGGCACTGCCGGCAGAACTGTTCCGCCGAAGACGCACTCTGCTGCTCCCTGCCCGTCATCGGATTGTACGGACCGTTCACGAAAAAATAAGTGGTGTAAATCTTGCCGCCGCCATCGCCCGCAATCGAATTGCCCGCTTTCGACGCGTAAACGCTGTGCACATGCTGATCGTGGCAGGTCGTGCACATGGCGTAAGGCTCGCCGTCTTCGCTGATTCCGTAGGCGCCGACTCGTTTTCCCACCAGCGCGGGGCTGCCGTAGTTGGCCACAAACTGCGCGTAAGGGGTCCCGGGAATTACGCTGAACGTTCCATTGGACCAAACCAACCCGTTGCCCGGATTGATCCTGGCGCTCAGCCCCAGCGGATGCTCCCTTTGTCCTTCGTCGTTGTCGGTAATCAGTGTTGGGACTCTCCCGTACGCCGTGTGCCCAAGCAGTCCCGTCTGCTGCTCGTACGACGAACTCTGCATCATATTTTGCGGCGTCAGGTTCCCGTCGTGGCAACTCAGGCACAGCAGGATGCCCTTCACCTCCTCGCTTCCACCCGCAATCGATGCCGGACGAAATGTGGCCACGCGCGTGTCGTCGACCAGAGTTACGCTGGACCCATACGCAGGGCCGGAGATCGCCCCCCACAATCCGCTGACGAATCTTTCCCCTTCGTTCCGCTGATCACCCCAAGCTCCGGAGCGCGGAACATGGCACACCACGCACCCGCGTGCCCCGTCATTGTGGGGTCCAAGAACGTCGGCGGCGCCTGGCGATTGCGCCACCGTCATCGAAGAGCTCGCCAGAAGCGAAAACAGAGTGATGATGGCTGCTCTCGAAACTGCAGGAATGCTCGCGGGAAAATTGGTAGAAGAAGGAACTGCAAGATCAGATCGCCGCATCGTACGCTCCGTAGCGCGCATTATTTGTCTACGGATGATTGTCCGCCCCTTTACCACAACCGCAGTGACCGAGGTCACGCAGGTGGCGAGGACATCCTTCAATACGTTTGAACGCGACGGAAGATGAAGTATGTTTGCCGCTCGTACACGCTGCGCTTGTAGAGATAATAGCCATCCGAAAAGTGAACCATCTCGTAGCCTTCAGCGGTGATGACGGGTATCACCTTCCTCGCCTCCGACTCCGGATCTTTCGAACAAACGACAATATATTCGGGCTGCACCTTTCTTAACTCGTCGATATTGAGGCTCGTACCCACGAACGGCGTTCCATGATGGAAGTACGAGATTGGCGTGTTCCAGAGAATATTGCGGTCGAAATAGGCCTGCACGCCCACCATTCCGTAGGTCAGGCCGAACACGGGTCCGCGGGTGGCTCCCACTCGTTTCAAATATCCGGCCGCATCCTCAGCGCCGCTGTAGGGCAAGAGGTATTCGCGATGCACGACGACCGCCGCGTCCCACAAATTCACCGCGCATAGAGCCAAAAGTAGTAAGGACATGCCTGCCAGCGCGCGGCGCTGATTCACCGGAAAAGCGGCCGCCTCATCCGGCCGCGGCCAGGCAATCCATAACACCGCCAGCAAGGCGACGAACACAGCCCCATGATGGTGCGCATAGCCGTGAAACAAGTACAAGGCGGACAACGCCGCAGCCGACGTCGCAAACACCAGCAATCTGCGTCGCATATACAGCCAAACCGCGGCCGCGATCACAAAAATCACCGAGGGCGCCAGCCAGTCCAGGAAGGCGCCCGAAACGAGGGCTTCCAACTTCTGCCACCGGCCGGGAAGTTGCGCTCGAACCTCTACCGGCAATCTTGCTATCTGTCGCCGGAACGCAAAGTCCTCCACATCCGGTGTCGGTTTCACCACCACCACTACGAACACAAACACCGCCGCCATCACCGCCGCGCAAATCCACCACTTCCGGCGCACCCGCGCGTCTAACGTCGGCCACGCTTTGATCGCGTCGACGAGATACGCCAGACCGAAGCATCCCGCCAGTATCGTCCCATGCAGGCTCAAGTTCGCCAGCAGCACGAGCACCACGGTCATTCGCCCCGGGTGCTGAATATCTTTGAACAGCATCGCCGCCGCGAATGCCAGCAGCGGCAGCAGCGTGTACGGCCGCGCAATCACCGCGTACTGATAAACCAGAAAATAGGTGAACGCCAGCGGCCACCGGATATACCGCGGAAACGGCGCCTTGAAAATCAGCAGCGCCACCCCCGCCGTCGCGCCCGCCATGCCGATAGAACCGATCGCGTCATAACGTGCGTGAAACACGTGCTGCGCGATCCACAAAATCGTGTGCCATAGCCCCGGCGAACCTTCGTAGCGCAGCTCATGAAACCAGATGGTCTTGAGATCGAGATCGCGCGCGATCAGCCAGGCTTCCGCCTCGTCCGCCCACTTCTCGTGATAACGCAGGGTGAAACCCACGATGAAAATCCAGATCCCCAGAACGCCGAAATCCGCGAGCCTCCACCACCTGGCAGCAGGCATCGGCGACGCTGAGGACGACACAAGATGGATTTCACCTGCAGCGACGCCGGCCCCGCTCTCCGGCGTTTCGGTTAGCTCCGGGACTGCCGCCGGGTCACTCATCGGCGCTATTCCTGCTCAACACGATGGCAACATCGTCGCTGTAAGCCACGCGGAAAATCGGCAGCGAACTCAGCGCGTCCGCCATGATCGCCCGCTTGGGCAAAAGAATTGTTTGTGCCCCGTTCACCGCCGCATATTGGGTATAGGGAA
>DASYYT010000033.1:0-27789 GCA_035949755.1 Candidatus Sulfotelmatobacter sp. | reverse complement strand
AACTGGCGGAGAGAGTGGGATTCGAACCCACGTTAGAGTTTCCCCTAAACACGCTTTCCAAGCGTGCGCCTTCAGCCACTCGGCCATCTCTCCGGCGTTCGTCGGATGGAACGAACAACTTCTTGAGCAGCACTTGAATCGCCGCAACAACGGCAATCCTTGCTGGTTTCCTGCTTCTCAATTCTATGGGTGAAGTCGTGGAACCGCAACCGCACAAAGCTCACGCGGCCGCAAGCGCGGTGCTGCCAGCTAAGAGAAGAAGGCGAGCGATTTAGGAGAGTTTTTCCGGAGAATCTGAAGCCGGCGATAGCGTTGAAGCTGCGCCGGATGAAACGGTAGAAGCAGATGCTCCTGCCGCGGCGGCATTGGCCGCGCTTTTGTTGCCACTGCCGTTCGCGCCACTGCTATTCGCGCCCGCAGCCGGCAAGGGCGGCACTTTTGTACTGTCAACGACGTGATGGTTCAGGCAGTAGAGCGCCAATTCCAGGCGATCCGCCACTCCCAGCTTGTCATAGACCTTGCGCAAATAGTTCTTTACGACTTGCTCGGTGGTGCCGACCCGCAAGGCAATTTCTTTGTTCTTCATGCCTTGGGTCACGCAGGAAACAATCAAGGTTTCTTTGGGCGTGAGTTGCACCTTGGGCCGCGAGCCCGCGGGACGATTGCCCTGGTTGCGGTACGCTTCCATCACCCAATGGATGCCCTGCGTATCGAGCCAACTCTCGCCGGCGACTACTTTGTGCAGGCATTCCACCAGCAATTCAGGCTCAACTTCGCGCGACAGAATGCCATGCACGCCCCGGCGGAACAATTCCAGCGTGAGTTCTTCATCGGCTCCAGGTGTAACCACCACAATCCGCAACTTGGGGTACTGTCGCATCAACTCTGTGACAGACTCGACCGGATTCGGAGTCAAGGCCGATTCAAAAATCAGGATGTCGGCGGAAAATTTTGCTACCGCCGCCTGCGCTTGCGCCAGCGTTTCGGCCTGTCCCACTACGCGGATGTCATCTTCGAGCGCAAAAATCTTGCGCAGGCCGGCGCGGAAGATCGCCTGGGAATCAGCCACGATGACCCGCACGAACTGGCCGTTGCCACCGTCGCCTGCTTCGAATTCTTCGATGCCAACCGGAATGGTAGCCATTCAGTTCCCTGCTCTACTCTCGCTCGATCTGGTACTCGTCAATCACTACTCCGACGCCGCGGCGGCCTCCGTCTTCGAAGCTGCGCACTACGCGGCCCCGGCAATCAATCTGCACGTCGCGCCGGGCGCCTACCACGTCGGCGGGCAATAGAATTGTGAAGTCCACCATCGAACCCACGGGCACATCGCGATCCATCGCGAACAGCACGCCATTGGCCGAGATGTTTTCCGTCTCCGCCGAATATGCGTTGCCCTCTGTTTTCACGGATGCTGACAGGTGCAGCGGAAACCGTGGCGCGCTTTGCAAATCCTGATAGCCTCCGGTGCTGATCTGCGCATCGGTCATGGGTGCCTTCCCTTGCCCTGCCACTCTCGATTGAACCTTCCTTCCGTAAGCTCGTTTCCGCTTCCCGGACCTGTCTTCCAACTCAATGGCAGCGTACACCTGCGAACCTGACGAACAAAGTTACCGAAGTCATGGAACAGGTGATGGTAACTGCTTCTTTTTGAATAGATTAGAGAAGATTGTAGAGGTCTAGCAGGAGCCCACAAAAGCCGGCTCGGCCCCGGCTATTCCGGCTAAAACCGGGTAGAGTTTCCAGCAATTGCGGCTGATATCAGGAAGGCAAAAAAAACTGTGGTGAGGGTAGCAGAATTGAGAACTGACGGCTAAAATTTCGTCACTTCCGTGAAGTTAAACTCTCGCACCTTCATCGCCGGAACTACCATGTCAAACGACTCTTCCCCGGCCGAGCGCGCCGGCTGACTCATCTCCTCAACATTCGACAGCATGTGGAGGAGACTTTCGTTGAAACGAAAATTTCGTACCCCGCCCTGCACCCGTCCATTTTCCACGTAGAAGGTTCCGTCGCGGGTCATCCCCGTCAACATCTTTTCAAATGGCTCGACCTCGCGGATGTACCAGAATCTGGTGACCAGAATTCCGCGCTCGGTGGAAGCAATCATCTGCTCGATTTTTTTGGGATCACGGGGAGGTGCGAATACGATGTTCAGCGGCATCTCTCCGATCTCATTGGGCAGAGGAAAACCGTGGCCGGTCGCGGCAATCGGCCCTACACTGTCTTTGTATTCCGAACGCTTCATCCTTTCCGCGGTGGCCCGCGCGTAAACCACGCGCTTCACGACCCCGTTCTCCACCAAGCCCACTTCTTGCCGTAACACTCCCTCTCCATCAAACGGGGAACCCGCCTGCAAGGGATGGGCGATATCATCCCGGATGGTGATGTTGTCGCCGAACAGCTTGCTGCCGATTCGTCCCGTCAGGAACGAGCGCTGGTCAAGAATGGCCATTCCTGAATAATCCCAGAACATGAATCCCACAATATCCAGCACCGCGGCTGGTTCCAGAATCACGGTGTACTTCCCCGCTGGAATCTCGCGCGGATGCGCCGAATCCACCGCTTTCTTCGCCGCGATCTCCGCCAGTCGCGATGGATCCAGATTCGCCACGTCCGGCGAATTCGCCTTCTGCCAGCCCGAAGAATCCGCCGCCAGCATGGTAACTGAGACCTCCGCGGAAGTCTGCGTGTGCCATGCGCTCAATCCGCGGGAGTTGAACATTCCCTCCAGCGATTCCCCACTGGAAAACACTCCGGCGGTGGTGAGCTTGTGCTGGTCGGCAACCTTAACCATCATCTTCACGCCTTCGGCACGGATCTCCGGAGTGATGGCGGCACTCTGTTCGAAGTATCTGGAGGGGATCGATGGCGCGCGTTGGCCGCGGCAAGCCTCCAGCACATCAGGCATCGGCAGCAGGTCCGGATCGGGATACTGGACTTTGGCCAAACTCTCAGACGACCGCACCACCTGCCTGAGGCTCTCATCATCAAACTTGTTGGTGGAAGCCCTCGCCGTCCGCCCGCCAAACACAGTCCGCACCGACACCACATGATTCTCTTCCGCAACGTTCTGATGAATGATGTTGTTCGCGAAACGCGTGAGAGCAAACCGGCCGCCCGAGAAGTGCACTTCCACCTCATCTGCAGATGCGAGCTTGCGGATGCGATCAAAAATGTCGCCAGCTTGTTCTTTCGTCAGCATTCAGAAATGACTTGTGCTTCGGTGACTCTGTGGTGGAATTAATTTCCTTTAAATGCACTTCCTACCTTGATGTTCCTGAACCTCGCCGGCGCCGCCCCATGCCCCGTACCCATCACCTGCTGCGGCTGCCCCTTCCCGCAATTCGGCGTGCCCCACAAAATCCATTCATCCCGCGAGCAAACCGCATCCAGCGAATTCCAGAACTCAGTCGTAATCCCCGAATAGGACGGATTCTTCACCATCCGCACGCGCTTGCCGTTCTTGATCTCCCATCCAATCTCACAGCCGAATTGAAAGTTGTAGCGCTTGTCGTCGATGGACCACGACCGGTTGGTCTGCATCAGCACCCCGTGGTCGGTCGCGGAGATGAGTTGCTCCAGGCTGAGCGCCTTCTCACCTGGCAACAGGCTGATGTTGGTCATGCGGATCATGGGCAGCCGGTTCCATCCTTCCGCGCGCAACGTTCCGCCCGAACGCTCGACGCCGATCCTGTACGCGGTCTCGCGCGAGGTCAAATATCCCGTGAAGAGCCCGTTCGTGATAATCGGTGTGCACTGCGCAGGTACTCCCTCGTCATCGAACCCAAACGTACCCAACCCCGGACCGTGCTCCTGCCGGGCATCCGCCACCACATTCACCAAGTCGCTGCCATAGCGCAGCGTCCGCAACTTATCGAGCGTCAGAAACGAGGTCCCGGCAAAATTCGCTTCCATGCCCAGCACGCGGTCGAGCTCGATCGGATGTCCCACCGATTCGTGAATCTGCAGCCCCAACTGCGAGCTGTCGAGAATAATGTCGAACCTGCCCTCCGGACACTGATCCGCCTGGTGCAGCGCCACCGCTTCCTCAGCGATCCGCCGCGCATTCTCCACCAGCTTCAAGTCTTCGATCAGCTCATATCCCTTGTTCTGCCACTGCCCGCCAAACGAGTTGGGATACGAACGCTTCTGAATTTCATTGCCGGCGAAGGCATACGCCGCATATCCGGCGCCCGTCGAGAGCTTCGTTTGATGAATGTCCGCTCCTTCCGTAGATGCGAACCACTGCTCCTCACGGTTGAAGTTCAAATTCGTCTCAGCCAACGTGACGCCCGCTACCGACCGCAGTTCAGCATCTATCTTTAACAGCAGATCGATATTCTGTTCGACCGACACCAAAAAAGGATCGCTCTGGTAAGGAGTCGTCCACTCGGCTACAACGGGCTTTTCCGGAGCCAGCCGCAGGTTCTCGCGTTTAACCCGCGCTGACGCCTTGGCTATCGCCACAGCCTCAGCCGCAATCGCCTCCACCGCCCCGCGTCCCAAATCCGAGGATGCGGCGAATCCCCATGCTCCGTCTGCAATGACGCGCACGTTCATCCCAACCGACTCGGCATCCGACGCGCTGCCAACCTTGCCATTTTTCGTGCTCAGGGCGCGGCTGCGCTGCGCAATCACTCGTGCATCGGCGAAGCTCGCTCCGCGGGCGGCGGCGCTGTTCAAAGCCCAGTGCGCTACGTGTTTCATGGCGAGATTTTCAATCTAACACACTCCACTTGGACGCTTTCTCTGCCTGCCTCTGTTGCCCAGCACACAGTCATCTGTGATCGATGTCACAGTGCAGCAGCCCGCGACCGCCGTTCAATGGGTAGGACCGCCATTTCGCCAGCGGATTGCCCACGCTGCCCGGTCTCAAGGAGTACTCCGTTTATGAACGTTATTACTTCTGATAAGAAGATCAACCGCGCTAGTGATCTGGTCCAGAAACCTGCTCTTGACAATCAAGACGAGCAGGCCCAAAAGAAAGCCGATCTGGCCGGCCCCGGCATCGGCGATTATAGCGAACTCGAGAGAGTTCTTCCTCAGGATTACAACTCGCTGCTCAATCGCAAAGAGACGCAAAAGGCAATCTTCGAACTCAAACGATATATCGAAGACAATCTATGCAAAGAACTCGGCCTCATGATGGTCGAGGTTCCGCTGATCGTGGACGCGGAGAGCGGCGTCAATGACATGCTCGACCGGGACGGCTCACGCACCCCGGTGCAGTTCCACATCTCCAACGATCGCGGCAAGCATCCTATTGACGCCCAAGTCGTGCAGGCTGCCACGAAATGGAAACGGGTCGCCCTGAAGCAGTTCGACTGCCGTCCCGGGGAAGGCATCTGCACCGACATGCGGGCCGTCCGCAAGGATTATTTCCTGGACCACGACCACTCCGCCTACGTGGATCAGTGGGACTGGGAACGCGTCGTTCTCCCCGAGCAGCGTAATCTGGATTTCCTGAAGGCGATCGTAAGCAAGATCTGGAAGGTTCTGGTCGGAGCCGAGAAATTCGCTCAGGAAGAATTCCCCGAATTGCGCAACCCGCGTTATCCCAATCTTCCTGAGGAACTCACGTTTCTGCACGCTGAAGAACTGCTTGCGATGTACCCTGACCTGCCCCGCAAGCGCCGCGAGACGGTTGTCCTACAAAAATATCCTGCGCTGTTCATCATCGGCATCGGCTGGCCGCTGAAAGATGGCTACCCGCACGAGATGCGCTCCGCCGACTACGATGACTGGATCACCGACACCAGCGCGGAGACTCATCGGGAGACGCACGGTTTGAATGGCGACATTCTCGTCTGGAATCACGTCACCCAGCGCCGCCACGAACTCAGCTCGATGGGTATCCGCGTGAACGCGGAGACTCTGCGCAAACAACTCGAGATGTCGAACCTGCTCGACAATCTCAAATTCCCTTACCACCAGGGCATCATCAACAACGAACTCCCGCTCTCGATCGGCGGCGGCATCGGGCAGTCTCGCACGCTGATGCTCCTGCTCCGCAAAGCACACCTCGGCGAAGTCAGTGTCACCGTGTGGCCGGAAGTGTTAAGGGAAATGTGCGCGAAGAAAAGGATCTTCGTGCTGGAATAAGGCGGGGAAGTGGTGTTGAAAGGAGCGAGGGAAACCTGGGAACCGGATTCGCAAATAAGCGCTCATCCCGCGAGCATTTCCGGCAGCACCGGAGGTCGGGATACAACTTAGCCCAGCGCCAAAGCGCTGGGCTAAATGGTTTCGTCCCTGGGGACTTTATCGGCACATCGTGTTTTCTGCCAACGTTCCCTAGGGCGTGGCGTGCGCCTCGGCCAGCGCCTTCCTCATCGCCTGCAACTCCTTCAGCACTCCGCGTAGTTTGGTCGACTCCAGAGAATTGGCTCCATCCGATTTCGCTATTTTCGGATTGTCGTGCACTTCCATGAACACGCCGTCCACGCCCGCCGCCACTGCCGCCCGCGCCAGCAGCGGAATAAACTCCGGCTGACCTCCGCTGACTGTTGGGCCGTCCCCGTTCGACTGCGACGACGGAAGTTGGACGGAATGCGTCGCATCAAACACTACCGGCGCGATCTTGCGCATGATGGCCAACGACCGCATATCTACAACCAGATTGTTGTACCCGAAACTCGAACCCCGCTCGGTCAAGAACACCTGCGCATTGCCTGCATCGCGGCACTTCTCGACTGCGTGGCGCATGTCCCAGGGCGCAACGAACTGCCCCTTTTTGATGTTGATCGCGCGCCCGCTCAAGGCCGCCGCCACCACCAGATCCGTCTGCCGGCTCAGAAACGCGGGAATCTGGATCACGTCCACCACTTCCGCAACCTTGCCCACGTCAGCAGTCTCGTGCACGTCAGTTAAGACGGGCAGATTCAGTTCATCTTTAATCTTCCTGAGAATCCGCAGCCCTTCCTTCAGCCCCGGACCACGAAAGCTGCGGATCGACGTACGGTTGGCTTTGTCGTAACTCGCCTTAAAGAGGAGAGGAAATTCGAGCGATCGCGCCACGCCCTTGATGATCTCCGCCATGCGAAGGGCGTGCTCTTCGCTCTCAATCACGCAGGGCCCGGCGATCAAAAACAGATCCCCTGAGCCAATGTGAATGTCGCCAACTTGGAATGAAGTAGTCATCAAATACAGGTCCCGAAGCGGCATGGGTTTCACGGGGCCAAAAACACAATCAAGAAAAATCCGTGTAGATCCGTGAAAATCCGCGGCTGATTTAAGCTCTCGTCCGTTCCGGCCGGTGGAACATCTCCACCTCCACTGATTCTTTTTCCGCACGCCGCTTCTGACCGTACTCGTACGCCGCGCCAATAAACGTCCGGAATAACGGGTGCGGCTCCAGCGGCTTCGATTTGAATTCCGGATGGAACTGGCAGCCAATAAAATGGGGATGATCCGGCAACTCCACCATTTCCACGTAAGTCCCGTCCGGTGTCGATCCTGAAATGCGCAGACCCGCCGCGGTCATGGGCTCCTCGTACTCACGATTGAACTCGTAGCGATGCCGGTGCCGCTCGCTGATTTCCGGCTTCTGATAAATCCTGTAAGCCAGCGTATTCGGCTCGATCTTGCAAGTCCACGCGCCCAGACGCATCGTGCCGCCCAGTTCTTCCACTCCGCGCAGCTCGCGCAGCTTGTAAATCACGCGGTGCGGCGTCGCCGGATCGAACTCGCTGGAATTCGCTTCTGCCAGTCCCACCACATTGCGAGCAAACTCAATGCATGCCGTCTGCATCCCCAGGCAAATCCCGAAGTACGGAACTTTCTTCTCGCGTGCATAGCGGATCGCCCGCAGCATCCCTTCGATCCCGCGCTTACCGAATCCTCCCGGCACTAAGATCCCATCGTATCCTTCCAGTTGCGACTCGTAACTCTGATCCCCGGTTTCCAGTCCCTCCGCCTCAATCCAGTTCAGTTGCAGCCTCAGATTGTGTGCCAGCGCTCCGTGCACCAGCGCCTCTTTCAGCGATTTGTACGAATCCTCATATTCCACGTACTTCCCCACGATCCCAATCGTGACCGTGTCTTTCGGGTTGTACATGCGATGAACGATGTCCTCCCACTTTGCCAGATCGCGATCCTTCGCCTCCATGCGCAAATGCTTGAGCACTAGCGTGTCCACGCCTTCATGCGCGAATACCACCGGCACCTCATAAACCGAGGCCACATCCTTCGCCGTAACTACCGCTTCCTCTTCCACGTTGCAAAAGAGCGCGATCTTCGACTTGAGATCCTTCGAGAGAAACCGGTCCGTGCGGCACAGCAAAATGTCTGGCTGAATTCCGATGCTCAGCAGTTCCTTTACGGAGTGCTGCGTCGGCTTGGTCTTCAACTCCTGAGCCGCCGCAATAAACGGCACCAGCGTTACGTGCACAAATAATGTGTGATCCCTGCCCAACTCCTGGCGCATCTGCCGGATCGCTTCCATGAACGGCAGCGACTCGATATCGCCGACGGTCCCGCCAATCTCCACAATCGCCACGTCCACGTCCTGGGCCACCTTCTTCATTGCAGCCTTGATTTCATTGGTCACGTGCGGAATCACCTGCACCGTTTTGCCCAGATAATCGCCGCGCCGTTCCTTAGCGATGATCTGCTCGTAGAGACGTCCGGTCGTCCAGTTATTGTCGCGAGAAAGTTTGGCGTGCGTGAAGCGCTCGTAGTGGCCGAGATCAAGATCCGTCTCCGCTCCGTCGTCGGTCACGAAAACTTCGCCGTGCTGAAACGGCGACATGGTTCCCGGGTCCACATTCAAGTACGGATCAAATTTCATCAGGTTGACTTTGATCCCGCGGCTCTCCAGCAGGCAGCCGATCGAAGCCGCGGCCAATCCCTTGCCCAGGGAAGACACAACTCCGCCGGTCACAAAGATGTACTTCGCTGGCATCTCTTCCTCGCTTTAAATTGTTTTTGAAAAATGGTGCAGGTGGGGTGCACGATCAATTATGGCAAACCCGCTTGTGGAAAGAAACTAAAAAGCGTCGCATTGACGGACGAATTCATATCGGCGACAATATTTTTGGGTTCTCCGAACTCAGCGGAGAACTATCCACCAAAGTGGGCCTGTGGCGCAGCTGGGAGCGCGCTTCCATGGCATGGAAGAGGTCGTCGGTTCGATCCCGACCAGGTCCACCAATTCCTAAACATCTAAACATTCGTAGAACTTCCACACTGACGGGTTAGTCGTCCAAATCGTCCGGGCGACCACCGGCGTCCCCGGCTCGGTATCGTGAACTTCCGCCGGTTCAACTCAGCGGCGAAAGGGGAGGTTGCGAATAGCCTAAACGCATTCTGGAAATCGTCTTCCACGGTGTCTGCCCACCCAAATTGTGCAGCCTATCCCGTCGCCAGCCGCTTCTTCCGCGCAAACCACAAGTAGACAGGCACGCCCAGCAGAATCACTACCAGTCCGCCGATGGAATCTCGCAGATTGCTGGTGAATGTGTAATAAAGCAGAACCGCGGCCGTTGCGATGAATAGCGCAGGAACAAATGGATAGCCGATGGTTCGATAGGGCCGCTTTACATCGGGTTCCCGCCGGCGAAACACAAAGATTGTGCTCGCTGCCACTGCATAAAAGAGCCACTCCGCAAAGATTGCCAGCGAAAATAATTCGCGGAATGCCCCTCCCACCAACTCCAACACCACCGCTATCGCTCCTTGAATCACCAGCGCCAGCGCCGGCGTGTGAAACTTTGGATGCACCTCTGCCAGCGCCTTAAATAAATAGCCGTCGCGCGCCACGGCGAACGGCACGCGGCCTCCGCTCATTATCGTTCCGTTCAGTCCCGCCAGCATGGAAACAATCATGCCGATCGAGACCAGCGAAACGCCCAAATGCCCCAGCGCCGCCTCGCTTGCCGACGATGCCGGCACTGCCGCCTGCGCGATCGCCGTCGCCGGAAGCGCCCGCTGGATGCCCGCATTCATTCCCATGTAGAGCACCGCAACCAGGGCTACTCCGAGAATCAGCGCCGTCGGAATCGTTTTCTCCGGACGCTCAATTTCTTCGCTCACCATATTCAAGTCATTCCAACCGTCGTAGGCCCACAAGGCGGCCACGAGTGCCGCCATGAATCCCGCCATTCCACCCTTCGCCCCGGCGAAACTTGTCTCGAAATTGCTCCACGACCCCGAAGATGCGGTCAGCGCTACGAAAGCAATTCCCACAATCATCGCGACTTTCAGCACCGTGAATAGGAACTGAAAGTCTCCCGCCTTGCGCACTCCCACATAGTTCAGACCGGTGATCAAAACGTTAGCGCCGATGGCGAACAGGTGCCCGTAGTTGACCACCAACACGCGGCTCGCGGTCACATGCCACGAAAAAAGGGTTTGCGGCAGAAAACTGAAAGCCGAAAAAGTCCCCAGCACGCGCACTAGTCCCGAAGTGACGCTCGCAATCGAAGCCGGCTTAGCAATCAGAAACCAGGTCCAGCCATAAAGAAATCCCGGCAGGGGGCCGTAGGCATCGCGCACATAGACATACTCTCCGCCGGCAAATGGCCGAACCGATCCCAGTTCGGCATAAGTAAGCGCGCCGAAAAACGACAGCAAGCCCCCAACCACCCATGCCAGGTAGACCAACCCGGCCGAACCAACCGCCTGCATCATTTCCGCCGGGACCAGAAAAATCCCGCTGCCAATGATGGTTCCGGCCACGATCGAGGTGGCATGCCATGCGTTCAAGCCGCGGACCAACTGCGGCCCCCGCTTGGCTCCGGCCGCAGAGCCGTTTATATTTTTCCCTTCAACTGGAATGGGCGGTCCCATAATCGGTCAGAGCGTGCGCAGTGCAATGTAACACGCGCTGCACGCTGCAGAAAGTTGCGGATTCATCCGAGAACAGGGGCATAAAGAGCGTGAATGACTCCACTACGCGATCCTCATGCAGGGGCGCCGCGCCAAGGTCACTGCGCAGAATATGCAAATGCTCAGGGCGGTAAGAACCCGGATACGCATCGCCGGATTATAGCCTCTGACACCGCACAAAATGCTACGCTGATGAGGTGCGGTTCCAAGTCCTTTCCGTCTCCGTCGTCCTGCTAGTCGCCACCATTCAAGCGCTCGCCGCCTCCTGGACTGTCCGCACGGAACCTGCACGCCTCGTCAATGGTGCACCGTTTCTCTTCCGGGTGAAACCGGCAAGGAAGCTCGCTTCCCTTACGGGCACTTGGCTCGGACATGACCTCACCTTCAGCTACAACGCGGCCACAAAAAACTGGTTCGCACTGGCCGGCGTCAGCTTCGAAGAAAAGCCCGGAAAGTACACTCTCGAACTTTCCGGGGAAAGCGCAGCCGGGACAACTCCCGTCACCTTCAAGCGCCTCGTCGTGATCGGTCATACGGAATATCCCAAAATTAAGGTCCACCTCACCGTTGAAAAAAAGTTCACCGAGCCCGACCCCGAGCAGCAGGCGCAGATTGCCGAGGCCGTAAAGGTCAAACAGGACTATCTCAGCCGCCTCACCCCGGAACGCGAATGGGACGGCAATTTCATGGCGCCTGTAGACGCCTCAACCTCTGACGTCTATGGATCGCAGCGCATCTTCAACGGAGTCGCGCAGCGCCCGCACTTTGGCCTCGACTACCGCGTCCACACCGGAACCCCGGTCGCAGCCATGAACTCCGGCACAGTGCTGCTGGCGCGCTTCCTGTACTACGAAGGAAATTGCGTGGTGATTGATCACGGGCAGGGTTTGCTGACGCTCTATTTGCACCTCTCCGAGTTTAAAGTGAAAGAAGGAGAGGAGGTGAAGCGTGGTCAGGAAATTGGTCTAAGCGGCGGCACTGGACGCGCCACCGGCCCCCACCTCCACGTCGCCGTCCGCTGGCAGGGCACTTACCTTGACCCGGCCATCCTCCTACAATTGCGCCTACCGTAGAATCCCGAAGCTAATTGTCAATGAGTGAATCTAGGCTCTGTACGTTCTCCGCGGCTTTTCTCTGCGCCCTCTACGGTTACAATTTCCGTTGCCGCACCTACGCCGCTCCCCCGGAAACCTTGCTCCTCCGGCTTAACAACTGGTTCAACTCATCCTTCAATCCCAGATTCCGGATCAGCCGGTGCAAGTAATTGGGATGCACTCCCAGAAAGCCCGCCGCCTCCACATAATTTCCGCCGGTCTGCCGCACCGCCTCCAAAATCAACTGCTTCTTCACTTCTCTCACCTGTGCGTGATACTTACCCTCATGAATTTCCTCCGGCGCAGCCTGCTCCAGCAGCGATTCGGGCAGGTCTTCCAACAACACCGTCTCCGACGCTCCCATCACCAGCGCACGTTCTACGGCGTTTTCGAGTTCGCGCACGTTTCCCGGCCACTCGTAATTGACCAGCGCCGCCATCGCTTCGCGTGACACCGGCTTCGGCTTCACTTTGCAGCGCTTCGCATTCTTCTGCACGAAATGTCGCGCCAGCATCGCAATGTCTTCCCGCCTCTCCCGCAGTGGAGGCATGGTCAACTTCACCACCGCCAGCCGGTAATACAAATCCTGCCGGAACTCGCCTTTTCGTACTGCCTCGTGCAAGTCGCGATTGGTGGCCGCAATCAGCCGCACATCAATCTTGATGGGCTGCGTTCCGCCTACACGCTCAAACTCGCGCTCCTGCAAAACGCGCAGCAGCTTTACTTGCAGACCCAGCGCGAGTTCTCCGATTTCATCCAGAAAAACCACGCCGCCGTCGGCGACTTCCAGCCGCCCCTTTTTTAAAGACGCCGCCCCGGTGAACGCTCCGCGCTCGTGCCCAAACAGATCGCTCTCCAGCAACGTCTCGGGAATCGCTGCGCAATTGATCGCCACAAATGGCTTGCCGCTTCGATGGCTATTGCGATGCAACGCCCGCGCCGCCAATTCCTTCCCCGTGCCGCTCTCGCCCTCAATCAGCACCGTCGAGTCCGTCGGCGCCACCCGTCCTAGAAACTGAAACACTTCCTTCATGCCCGTGCCTTCGCCTACCAGGCTCTGCTCTTGACGGACCTCGCTCGTCAGCCGTTGGTTCTCCTGCTCCAGCCATTGCAGGCGACGAGCATTATCCAGGGCCACCGCCGATATCCCCGCCACGGCAGCCATCAACTGCAAATGATCTTCATTGAACCGGTTCGCCGCGCTGGTGCTGTCCAGATAAATGCAACCAATCCGGCGCTGAAACACACTCAGCGGTACACACACGAGGGATCGTACGTCCGAGGCGGCCAGGCTCTCCACTTCCCGCAGTTTGCCCCCCGGAACATCGACGCCCAGAATCGCGAGGTTCTCCTTCCTCACCTTGCGCGCGATCGTGCGGCTTACCCGCACCAGCTGCGGATGCCCTGCATGCCGCGTTCGCGCATACACACAGCTGAACTCCTCCTCGGCGCCTTCCGCCAGCAGAATCGCTCCCCGCCCCGCCGGAACCACTTCAAAGATCAAATCCAGCAACTGCGCCTGCAACTCCTCGAGATCGCGAATCGCATGAACCACTCGGCTGATCTTCAGCAATGCGTTGAGATTCCGTGCTACTTGCGAACTGGCAGGCAATTCCTGCAACAACCGGTCCGGTTGCAAGTACACCACGTCTTTGGGATAAATGACTTTTGTCTCGGCCGCAGGCTGGTCATCGAACTCAACCTGGCTGGCTGGCGTTGCCCGGTCCTCTTCCTCGATCAAAAATAAGAATGAGGAGTCGCCGGTCGCGATCTCGTCGCCGTGATGCAGCCACTGCTCCTTCACCGGAACGCCGTTCACCAGCGTTCCGTTGCGGCTGTCCAAGTCCTTGATCAGAAATCGCCCATCTTCTTCGCGCCGCAACAGGCAATGTTTTCGGGAAACAGACGGATCGATAATCGCGACCGCATTGGCCGAATCGCGTCCAACTGTGGCTTCTCCGTCTGGCAACGGAATAGTTGAATCTTTCGAGGGTCCCGCGATCACCAGCAGTCTAGGCCGCAAGCAGTTCTCCCTGGGCTCTGCCACTCCGTGCTGCCTCTTTTACCACAGCTACGCCAGGACTGCATGCCGGATTTCGTGAATTTCCAATATCCGAACGGATAGGGGCGCTATCCGAATAGATAGCGTATGGCTTGGCTGAGCCTTCTACCGAGAAGATGCGCCGAATCGCTAACTACTTAGGAGGCAGAAGCTTGGCTGGCTTGTACGCATCGCCCCGAGGACTCTCTTGGTATGGTATTCCGCATGCTCCAGAACAAAGTGGATGCTCGGCAAAAGCGATGGGGGAAGCGCTTTCGAGCAGTTCTAGCCGACATCGCCAAGGTCAGGAACTCGGGGGACCCCCTCATCGAGTTCCTGGCTTTTTTCTTTCCGAGCGAAAAATGGAATAGCCGCATTGCGCCGCGTTCAAATTACTCAACTAGAAAATTTCCCGATTAGAAGGTCTTCATAAATCAATCCCCGGCCGCAGCTTCTCCCGCCTTCACGATTTCCGGAATCACCGCGATCCCGTCCTGATAACTCACCGTCCTGCCCGAGATCGCCGGTACCCGTTCCCCCGGTACCAGGATACCTACAACGTTCAATGGATCCGCCGCCGACAACGTGATCGTCTCCCCGCTCAACGGCAAACTCCGCATCGCCCGCACCGACTCGACTGCGACCGGCAGTGCAAATTGTTCGCCCAGGAATCCATCCACAAACCGCCCGCCACGAATCTCTCCTCGATCCTCCAGCCGTCGGAATCCCATCAGCAACTCGCGCCACGGCGGCAGGTTCGACTCCCGCGCCAGCAGATCGCGGATCACGATCCCATACCGCCGCAGCAGCATCCAGCAGGCCGACTCCGCAGCTCTGGGACGCTCCGCCGCCACATCCGCATGCAGCACCGCCCATCGTCCAGCGCTATGCCGCGGACGAGTCGTTCTTCCCACTCCCTGCCCCGCCCGCCGCTTAGGATCGATTAACGACCGCAAGTTATCGAATCCATCGGCGGTCACCAGCCCCGCCGCCACCAGTTCCCACAACGCAGTCTCAATCTCCGCTTTCAACTTGCCCGTCGCGCGCACGATGTCGGCAAAGAATGAAGCCCCGCGCTCCCGCAGAAATTCGAGCACCAGCTGCGCCCCATGACTCAGTCCGCGCCCTTCAGAATTGTCGCTCTTCGTTTCCGAACCGGGGTGCCCTGCTTCCGGGTTTTGGGAGAAGTGGGGATTTTTCCGCAATGACATCCAATCCGCTTCTTCTCTCATAAAAAACGTAATCGGAGCCACACTGGTTGGAATCACCCGTCGTTGTCTCGGACCGTTCGAGTCCGACGTCCCGCCCGAATCCAGCGTCGCCGGATGCGGCGACAACCGTCCCCATCCCACGGCTCCAGTCAGGCAAAGTTGATCGAGCCACTTCGGATCGTAGTCGGCAATCCGCCGCGCCAACACCTGTCGCTCCCACGCGTTCGCCGGAATTTCAAAGCCCTGCAGCTGCTGCAGGACTTCCAGCGTCCCACGCTCTCCAAGCACCTGCGATCCCGGAGCCACATGCTGCCAGCGCAGCAACCAGCGCAAAAACGCCGCCGCAGTCACCGGCTCAATCTGTTTCCGCAGCATCCCCACCGTCAGCCGATGGATCCGCGCCAAAAGCCTGCGCTCGCACCACTCGACCTCTTGGGCAGAGGGATCTTGTGTGGGGACAGCCGGCCCCGGCTGTCCAGTCGAGCGGAGCTCGACTGCCGCGGCCGGCATACCTGCACTCGGCATAAACTTGCCCCGCAGCACAGTCCCGCTAGCCTCCATCCGCAGCAAGGCTTTCTCGATCTCCGAAGCAGGCAGTCCAAGAGTCTCGCCCAAAGCCGAGGCGGTAGTCGGCCCGATATGCGACATCCATCCGGTCACCAGAGTAAGCAAAGCCTCATCGCGAGAAATTGCCCCCGTCTTGACCTCAGCCAACTCGTGCTCAAAATCAGCTGAAGGAAACAACGCAGCAAAACTCCCGGCTCGTTCAGCCGCAACCCAGTAGCGCCGGCCCCTGCTCTGAGCGAAGTCGAAGGGTCTCCCCGGCTGTCCGAAGGGCGTGTCGCCTTGTGCCCCGACTGCAACCCCGGCCCGTCCCTGTTGCACGAGACTCTCAAAGTAAACGCCCCACTTGGCGGTGCTCATGCGGGCACCGCCGTCCTCGCCCGTCCGGTCGAGCGAACATGGACCTGCCCACAACTCCAAATCCGCCGGCACTGCCAGCAGCGTATGCAGCACATCATGCAACTCATCCGCATCGCGCACATCCGGCCACGCCTCCTCCCGGACCTGCGCAATGGCCCCCGGATCCAGCTTGCCGACTTCCTCCAGCACCGACTCCGGCAGCACCCGTCGCATCTCTACTGCACGTGCCCTCCGCTCCTCGAGCGGCGCATCATCCAGATACGCGTACGGATTCGCATTCAGAATTTCGTGCGAAAACTGCGATGGCACGGGCGTATCCACCGCGATCGTCCGAATCGCCCCTGAAGCCATCCCACGTAACAGGGTCTTGAGTCCTTCAACATCCATCGCTTCGGTGAGCACATCTTTCATCACCTCGCCCACCAGGGGATGATCCGGAATCTTGCGCTCGCCCTCAATGTTCTCGAAGCATGCCGCCGCATCCGGAAATACCGACGCCAGCAGATCGTCGGACCGCATGCGCTGAATCTGCGCCGGAACTTTCTTGCCGTTCTGAAAACGCAGCAGCGCCAGCGCCCGGTTCGCATCCCAGCGCCAGCGCGTGCCAAACACCGGAGCATCCAGTGCCGCCTGCTCCAGAATGGGTTGCACTGTCTCTGCCTGGAGAAAATTGAAAACGTCGCTCAGCGGAAAACTGTGCTGTTCCGCCAGGGCGATATTCAGGCCGTTATCGGTAGCCGCCGCCTGCAACTCAAAGTTGAATCCCACGCAAAACCGCTTACGCAGCGACAGTCCCCACGCCTTGTTGATTCTTCCGCCGAATGGCGAATGGATGATCAACTGCATTCCTCCGCCTTCGTCAAAAAATCGCTCTGCGATGACTGTCGTCTTTGTCGGCACCGCGCCCAGTACCGCGCGCCCCTGCAAGATGTATTCAATGGCCTGCTCCGCGCCGGAGTCGTCCAGCCCGCATTCTTCTTTCAGCCACGAGACCGCCTCCGCAACCTCAGGCTGAGTCGTCGAAAATCCTACCGGCGAAGTCCGCGGCAGCATCTCGCTGATTTTCTGCCGCAACTCGCCCACATGCGCCGACAACTCCTCCGTCCTCGCCGGAGCCTCGCCGCGCCAGAACGGCACGCTGGGCGGCGCTCCATGTGCATCGTGCACCAGCATCCGGCCGGAATTCGTTTCAATGCGATGGATGATCCACGATGTATTCCCCAACAGCATAATGTCGCCGCGATTGCTCTCCACCGCGAAATCTTCATCGACCGTGCCCACCATCGCACCATCCGGCTCTGCGACCACGGTGTACAGCGAATTATCGGGAATCGCTCCCCCGCTGGTGATCGCCGCCAGCCGCGCCCCGCGCCGCGCCCGCAGCCTGCCATTCACCCGATCACGATGCAGATACGCCCCATACCTCCCGCGCCGCGCCGCAATCCCCTCCGAAAGCATTTCCAGAATCGAATCAAAGCTCTCCCGCTTGAGGTTGCGATACGGATAAGCGCGCCGTATGAGATCGTAGAGTTCATCCTCGTCCCACCCAGAATCCATCGCGCCAGTATCTGCAGCGCCGGCGCCTGCCCTGAGCGATGTCGAAGGGTCTCCGTCGGCTGTCCGCCGAGATGATGCCTGTGGGTTCCCCCCGGAACCCCGTCCCGCCGCGCAAGTCGCCACAATCTGCTGCGCCAGCACATCCAATGGCGCCTCCGGAATCATCAGCCGGTCCAGATCTCCCATTCGGATCGCCCGCACCAGCGCCGCGCATTCCATCAAATCGTCCCGCGTCGTCGCAAAGAACCTTCCCTTCGGCACCGCCCCGCGCCAGTGCCCTGACCGGCCCACGCGCTGCAGCGCCACGGCAATTGCCCTAGGGGAATTGGTTTGCACCACCAGATCGACCGCGCCTATATCAATTCCTAACTCCAGCGATGCGGTCGCCACCAGCACTCGGATTTGTCCTTCTTTCAGCTTCTTCTCGGCCGTCAGCCGCAGTTTGCGTGACAGGCTGCCGTGGTGCGCCGCCACGTTTTCCTCGCCCATGCGCTCGCCCAACTGATGAGCAAGCCGCTCCGCCATCCGCCGCGTATTCACAAACACCAGCGTCGACCGATGCTGCCCGACCAACTGCACCAGCCGGTCGTAAATCGAATCCCACATCTCGTTTGAAGCCACCGGCCCCAGCGGCATGGGCGGCACTTCAATGGCGAGATCCAGTTTCCGCCTGTGCCCAATGTTGACGATCACCGGCTTTGGCCGTCCGCTTCCCGTCAGAAAATGCGCCACTTCCTCAATCGGCTTCTGGGTCGCCGAGAGCCCAATCCGCACCGGCGGACAATGCGTCAGCGCTTCCAGTCGCTCCAGCGACAGCGTCAAATGCGCCCCGCGCTTGTCGTCTGCCACGGCGTGGATCTCGTCCACAATCACGGTTTCGACATCGCGCAGAATCGCCCGGCTCTTATCCGCCGTCAGCAAAATGTAAAGCGACTCCGGCGTGGTCACCAGAATGTGCGGAGGCCGTTTCAGCATCGCCCGCCGCTCCGGCATCAACGTATCGCCGGTGCGCACCGCCGTCCGAATCTCCGGCATCAACAGCCCGCGCTCTCCCGCGAGCGCAAGAATCTCGCCCAGCGGAATCTCCAGATTTTTTTGAATGTCGTTGCCCAGCGCCTTCAGCGGCGAAACGTAGAGGACTTCGGTTCGATCCGACAACTCCCCCGCCAGCGCCTTGCGCACTAACCGGTCGATGCAAGCCAGAAATGCCGCCAAGGTTTTTCCGGACCCTGTCGGCGCCGAAATGAGAGTCGTGCGCCCGGCCAGAATGTGGGGCCACCCCTGCTCCTGAGGTTCTGTTGGAGTGCCAAACTTCCCGACAAACCACTCTGCCACAAGCGGGTGGGCCCACAATAAGGTTGGGGGTACAAACTGCATCCAGTCATTTTATTCCCGATAGAGCCACCTTCGCAAATTATTCGCCCACGCGATTGTCGGTCGCACAACAGTTTCTGGGTGTTAGAATTCCGCCTTCACTCACTGTCCATCGGGAGAGTCCCCATTGAAATCAGCGCGCTTCTTCGTCTCTATTGTCCTTCTTCTTACCTTTACCAACATGGCTCTTGGCCAGTCGACCTCGGAAGGCGGCGCCGAGCCGCCCGCGGCATCGCGACCCATTCTCGGTTACACCACCCGCAGCGCTGCTCCCGAGCGCGACCTCGAGAAGAAGTTTCAAGACGCCGTTATCGCCGCCAACATTCAGGAAAACATGCGCCGCCTCTCCGCGCGCCCGCACAACGTCGGATCTCCCTACGACAAAGACAACGCCGAGTGGATGCTCGCGCGCTTTAAAGAGTGGGGATTCGAAGCCAAAATCGAGACTTTCGACGTCCTCTTCCCTACGCCCAAAGAGCGCATCGTAGAACTCGTCGCCCCCACAAAGTTCCGCGCCAAGCTTCAAGAGCCGGCTCTCGCCGTCGATCCCACTTCCAACCAGACGGCCGAACAACTGCCCACCTACAACGCTTACTCCATTGACGGAGATGTAACTGCCCCGCTCGTCTATGTGAACTATGGCAACCGCGAGGATTATGAAGAACTCGACCGCATGGGAATTTCGGTTAAAGGTGCGATCGTAATTTCCCGCTACGGCTCCGGATGGCGCGGCATCAAACCCAAAGTCGCCGCCGAGCACGGCGCGCTCGGATGCATCATCTACTCCGATCCCCGCGGCGACGGCTTCTTTCACGGCGACGACTATCCCACCGGCGGTTGGCGTCCTCGCGACGGCGTCCAGCGCGGCAGCGTGATGGACACGGACTATCCGGGCGACCCGCTCACTCCCGGCATTGGCTCGGTGCCCGGCGCAAAGCGCCTTGATATCAAAGAAGCCAAGACCATCACCAAGATTCCCGTCCTCCCGATCTCCTATGCTGACGCTCAGCCCTTGCTCGCCGCCCTTCAGGGCGAAGTTGCCCCCGAACCTTGGAGAGGCGGCCTCCCCATCACCTATCACATCGGCCCTGGCCCTGCGCGGGTCCATCTGAAAGTCACTTCCAACTGGGACACGAAACCTCTTTACGACGTCATCGCCACGCTCCAAGGCTCCGACCCCGACCAGTGGATCATTCGCGGCAATCATCACGATGCCTGGGTGAACGGTGCGGAGGATCCAATCTCCGGCATGTCCCCCGAACTGGAAGAAGCCCGCGTGCTCGGCGAAATGCACAAGCAGGGCTGGACTCCAAAGCGTACCCTCATCTACTGCGCCTGGGATGGCGAAGAGCCTGGCCTTCTGGGCTCCGTGGAATGGGTAGAAACCCACGTCGCTGACTTAAAAAAGCATGCGATTGTCTATATCAATTCCGACAGCAGCGCGCGGGGCTATCTCTTCACCGGAGGAACGCAGGATTTGCAATCCGTCGTGGGTGCAGTCGCCCACGACATCATCGATCCTGAAAAGCACATCTCCGTGTGGGAACGGGCGCATCTGCGAGCCATCATGCGCGCCAAAAATCCCGAAGAGCGCGGCGGCCTTCGCAAGCGCAACGACCTCGTTATTACAGAGTTGGGCGACGGCTCCGACTACACGTCATTCCAGGATTTTGCCGGAATCTCCTCCTTGGATCTCGGCTTCGGCGGCGAGGATGACGGCACCCAGTACCATTCCATTTACGACGACTACTACTGGTACACTCATTTCGCCGATAACAATTTCGCTTACGAGCGCGCACTCGCGCAGACTATGGGCACCTTAGTCCTGCGTATCGCCGGCGCCGACCTGCTCCCCTTCGATTACACCCCGCAGGCCGAAGCCATCTCCAAATACGAATCCGATCTGGAAAAGCTGCTCAAAGACAAGCAGGAGGAGATCACCGAGCGCAATCAGGAAATCCAGGAGGGGGTGTTCACGGCTACCTCCGATCCCCACAAAACTTTTGTGCCTCCGCTCATCGAACCCGTTCCCCCGTTCATGAACTTTGCGGCCATGAAGAATTCGATTGAAGGCCTGAAAAAGGCCGCGGAGCACTATTCCAAGGCTCTGGGCAAGTTCCGCGCCGCCCCGGATGACTCCATTTCTCCCGCATCTCTGGAAACGGTCAATACGGACCTGATGGGCATTGCACGCCTTTTCCTGAATGACAGGGGATTGCCCGAACGGCCTTGGTTTAAGAACCAGATCTACGCTCCCGGCGCTTACACGGGATATGGCGCCAAGCCCGTCGCCGCCGTTCGCGAATACATGGATCAGAAAAAATGGAAAGAGGCCGATGCCCAGATACCTATGGTCGCGCAGGTTATCGACAACATCTCTGCCGGTATCAACAAAGCCGCGGACGATCTGGAGTCGGCGCTGGCAGCAAAACACTAATTTATGCGGGGACAGCCGAACTAGATCCCTGTGGGGGAGCCACTCCATGTGGGGACAACCGCCCTCGGCTGTCCGGAGCGAAGCTCCGCAATGTGTCGCGGACGCTCCCGCCGGCGGCTTCGTTCTGCGAAAAACCCGCGTGTTCGCCTCGCCCCTTTCTGCGCCTGGCACCGAGATTTACCGAAAACAGAAGCTGAGCGAAGGGAATACGCGCGACTGCAGTAGCTGACCGCGCTGCCCCTGCTAGAATTCCCTCGATGCCCAAGAAACTCTCCGCTCAAGCCCGTGCCCGCAAAATCAAGCTGCTGCTCTTCGATGTGGACGGCGTCCTCACCGACGGAAAACTCTTCTTCCTGCCTCAGCGTGACCCGTCCCAAGCCAATGCGCAATTCACCGCCCAAGGCTCCATCGAGTTCAAGGGCTTTCACGCCCACGATGGCGTTGCCATTTCTCTGGCGCGCGTCGCCGGACTGCCCACCGGACTGATTACCAAGCGCTTTTCCGAAACCGTGGCCCTGCGGGCTCGCGACCTCAAGCTCGAATACGTTCGTCAGGGCATTGATGACAAGCAAAAAGCCTTCCTCGCAATTGTCAAGGAAGCGGGGATTCGCTCTGACGAAGCCGCCTTTGTTGGCGACGATATCGTCGACTTACCTGCCATGCGGGCCGGTGGCTTGGCCGTCGCCGTGAAAAACGCCCGCGCAGAAGTCAAGAAAGAAGCGCATTATGTCACTCCGCACGCAGGTGGCGAAGGCGCCTTGCGCGACGCCGTAGAGTTCATCCTCAAAGCCCAGGGAAAGTGGAAAGAGACAACGGATGCCTACCTCGGGGGGCACAGCCCCACAGTTAAGTAAGGCAGGAGATGAAAGAGACGCGAACGACGCAAGCGATTTCGATACGTCTCAAATGGGAAGGTAGAACCGGTAAGAACCTCGAACACCTCAAATCCTCGGCGTACTCCGCGTCCTAAGCGGTTGTGGTCTGTTTTTGGCCTGGCAGCCAAAACAAAACCCACCGGATGCTTGCTTGGGGCGTGCTCGGGTCAGCATCCGATGGGCTACCGTTTCTCCTTACTCACCCTGTTGTTTTCAGGAGTATGTAACAAAATTAAACACCCGAACGACCTGGAGTTCCGTCTAATTTTGTAAATGTTTGTAAATATCGGGCTCCCGTAACACCTAACATCAAATAGCTAGTGAGAGTTACACGGGCCAATGGCACAGACTTTCGGGTGTCCTGCTGTGTGCTCTGTGGTGGAGATTTTAGGATTATTCCGGTAGCGACACCGGCTTCGTCGCCATCAACTCCGCGAAGCGCTTGTCTTTCCGCAGCTGCGCGAACTCGGCGTCCTTATACACGTCCTTGAAATCCTTGTAGCCCTCTTCCATCGCTTTTCTCAAATACTCCAGCGACCGGTCGGAGAACCCCATCTTGGCGTAGAGTTTTGCCACGGTGTAATCATAGCGCGCACGGTCTCCCGGGCTGGGCAGCTGCGCCTGCACTCCGCCCCGCGACGTTCGTTCGAACACATCTGGATCGATTTCCATGGCACGCTGGTACGCCTGCACCGCCGGCTCGAACTTCTTCTTTGCGAAAAGCGCCGCACCCATGTTGCTATAAAAGGATGCTGAATTGTCGTCCATCGCAATCGCCCGCTTGTACTGCTTCACTGCTGCCCCGTATTTCTTCTCTTCGTAATACACCACGCCCAGATTGTTGTAGGCGTCGGCGAACTGGCGGTCGGCCTTGATCGACTGATCAAACGTCTTCTTCGCTTCGTGGTACCGCTGCATCATTAATTCCGTGATCCCGATCTTATTCAGCAGGGCCGCCGAACGCCCGCTCTTTGCCAACGCTGCGCGATAGTAGTCCATCGCGTCCAGATAGAGTTTCTCGGCGCGCAATTCATCCGCCTTCTGCTCCAGATCGGCAGCAGTCGCCTCCGCCGAAGGAGGATCAATTATCCGCATCTGCGGCGGCGTGATTTGAACTTGTTCGGAATGAGCGCTCTGCGCCCACAGGTTCGAAGAAACGCCCCAGAAGCAAATCAGGAAAAGCGCGGCAGGAACGCCCAAAACCTTCGGGTAACTCATAGGCCACCCCCCAGCTGATACGCCTATTTTGGCACATTTCCATCCGGGCGGCGAAGATTTTGGTAGCGCCGGGCGGCCGCTGGCTGGCGCGGAGGCGTTTGGCCTCTTTCCAGAAAGCGCCTCAGAACGGTAGCACTCTGACGTCGGAACTTGAATCAATGCGGCGTGGCCGTCTGCGACCCATCCGCCGGCTTATTCGAGCTCTTATCATCCTTAAAAATTCCTGCGATCTTTCCGAAGAACCCCTTCTTCTTCTTCGCATCGTCGGCGGCATTTGGATTTTGCCCGTTCACGGCTTCCTGCGGCATGACCGGCTTATTTCCGAAGAAGCGAGAAAGAATGCCCTTCATCCCCGACATGGCTTCACAAGTATCGCTCGGCTCAGTTCCGGCCACGAAAGCCGAAACATAGTCGTCGGTGCAACTCGGCGTCGCCAGGCGGTTCGTAATCTTGTCAAGTTGCACGTCCACGACGCCCGAAGGTTGCGAAAATTCTTTCATATTGGAATATTGCGGAAGTTCCGCCGCCTTCTTCATGAACTCGGTCCAGATCGGTCCCGCGGTCTGCGCACCTGTTAGCCGCAAGTCGCTGTAATCGTCGAAGCCCACCCACACGATGCACAGCAAATTCGTGGTATATCCGGCAAACCAGCCATCGTGCGAACTGCCCGTCTTTCCCGCGGCAGGAGCTTGGAATCCGTGCCCGCGCACGGCCGTGAATCCCAGCCCGCTATTGATCACCGCCTCCATCATGTTCGTCATGACGTAGGACACTCTCGGATCCAGCACTTGTTTCTGATCCGTGTTGTAATTGGCCATCACGTCACCCTTGCCATTGCGTACCGACCGCAGAAGGATCGGCGACAGCCGCATTCCACTGTTCGCGAATACGGTGTACGCTCCCGCCATTTCCAGCGGCGATGCATCGTACGACCCCAGGGCCATGGCCGGCGTCGGCTTCACCGACGTGATCCCCGCCGTCCTCGCCAAGTCCGCAACTTTGTCGTAGCCCACTTCTTCCGCTACTTTGACGGTGGCGTTGTTCAGCGACATTGCCAGCGCGTACCGCAACGTCACGTCGCCGTGATATTCCTCTTTGTAGTTGCGCGGCTCGTAAATCTGATCGCCATACGCAAAGCTCGAAGGTTCATCCGTTACCGTCGACGCCGGAGTCAACACCGCCGGCGATCCGTCCAGCGCTGTATTCACCGCCGCGGCATACACAAAGGGTTTGAAGATCGATCCCGTCGGACGCTTCGATAGCGCGTGATTCAGCTGGCTCCAGCCGTAATCGCGCCCCCCCACCAGCGCCAGCACCGCCCCCGTATGGGGATCGAGCACAACCATGGCGACCTGCGCCTGCGGACCCGGCAGCACCTTGGTCTCATATTTCTTCCCCACCTTCACCTTCTTGGTCCGCATCTTCTTGACTTGCTCATCCACCACTTTGATACCGGCTTCCACCGACTGCGCCGCCGCCTTCTGCAGGTCCGGATCGAGCGTCGTATAAATTCGATATGAGCTGTCATTCAACTCGTTCTCGCTGAATTTGCCGATCAGGAAGTCGCGCACCATGTCCACAAAATATGGCGCATCGCTCGCCTCCACATTTGGAGGCGCCAGCTTCAGCGGCGCCGCCTTCGCCTTATCGCACTGTTCGCGCGTGATGGCGTGCGTGTCCACCATCGCTTCCAGCACCAGATTCCGGCGGTCCATCGCGCGCTCCGGATGCCGGTATGGCGACAGATAACTCGGTCGCTGAATCAATCCCGCCAGCAACGCCGCTTCGGGCAGCGTGATGTCCTTCAGATCTTTATTGAAATAAGCCTTCGATGCCTCCCCGAATCCGCTGATCGCAAACGATCCTCTCTGCCCCAGATCCACCCAGTTCGCATAGAACTCAAAGATCTGCTGCTTGGAGAACTTCTGCTCCAGTTCCTCGGCAATCAGCATTTCGGTGAGCTTGCGTTTGATGGACTTCTCTGGGCTCAGAAAGAATCCCCGCGCAAGTTGCTGCGTAATCGTCGACCCACCCTGGGCTCTCCGCTGCCGAAGCACGTCCTCCCAAACCGCCTCCAGCGTCCGCGCAAAATTCACGCCCCCGTGTTCGAAAAACCTTCGGTCCTCGATGGCCAGCACCGCCTGCACCATCACGGGAGGAATGTTGTCGTACTTCACCAGTTCGCGCTTCGATCTCTGCTCCGCATCGAACAGCGCGGTCACCAGTTGCGGCTCCAGTTCGTAGGCCGACAACTCCGTTCCTTTGCTCGAAATCCCGTCCACCTGTCCTTCGTGAATATTGATCCGCGCCGCCTCCGGGCTGTGATAGGACTCCTCGCCTGGCGTGATCTCAATCCCGTCCTGCAGCAGGCGGAACGTTCCCATCTTCGACTCGCCATCCTTATCCGAATAGCCGGCCCGTCGCAGATCCGCCGCGATCTCCTTCGCCTCAATCTTCTCGCCGTCCCTGACGGTCTTCGGCAGCGCATAAATTTTTGCCGAATTCGCGAATACCGGCGTCCGGAATCTCTTCTCGATGATCCGGTCGTATTTGATATAGAAGTAGGAAAAGACCACCGTGAACGACACCGCCAGCAGCAGAAACGCCACCAGCGCCGCCCGTAGCACCGGATCCCGCAGCAGCCCGCGGATTCCCCGTTCTTGTCCATTCCCTCTCGGGATTCTGATCTTGATGCTCACTGTTTCGACTCTACCCCTGCGATCCCCGTCAGACGATTGGAGCGGCTAAAAGGTTTGATGCACTTTCCTCGTAAGTCGCCGTCAGCGTTGGAGTTCACTGACGGCCCGCGTCGCAGCGCCAGACCAATCTTTTCCTTTGTCAGGCAGTGCCGACCTGCCCGGAAAACATTTCCGGCGCGACGAAATGACGGGCGTGTCCCTATTGTACCGCTGGGCTCGCAAACGAAAAGACCCGCAGTGCATGCGGGTCTCCAACCTGTCAACCACTCGCACCCCAGTTTACGGTTCGTCCGTTACCCCAATAATGAAACTCGGCGCCCCAGCATATGGCAACGTCGTGCCCAAGTTCCCGCTGGTGCTATCGAGAGTCAGCGGAATCGTTCCCGTTACCGTGGTATTCGGCTCTTGCCCGATCATGAACAAGTAGGTTCCACTCTGATCGAATGCGCCTTCCAGCCCCAGCAGGGCCGGGAAGGGCGAGACCGTCGGCAGTTCCGTTAATACACCGTTCGATAACGTGAATCCTTCCATGGGGGCGATGACCGTCCCCGTTTGCGATTGGGTTTCGTTGAATGTGTAGACAAAATTCCCGCTTGGACTCGTGACCACGAATACCGGCGGATACGATGTCAGGAACGGCGAATTCGCGACTTCCGCCAGCGCTCCTGCATTCGCGCTTCCCGGCTGCGCAATGCTGAATACGTGTACCTGGTTGTCGGTTGCTCCAGTCAGGCCCGTGATCCCAACCAGATAATTCCCTGTGCTTTCACCCACGACCTGCATCATCGGGAAGCCGAACGTGGCCGAGGCCAATGACCCGCCCACCGGAGTTAAGGTGGCCGCCGTCTGATCGTAGCTATAGGCAATCACGTCCGCTCCATCCGCGACATAAAGAAATCTTCCCAGTCCGTCGGTCGTCATGGTCACTGGCGTGACTCCCCCGGTGGAGAAGGGCGATTGCGCATTCGCTCCCAGGCTGCCATCAGCATTCACGATGAATGTCGAGATCCCTGAGGAACCGCCGACAAACACAAATCGTCCTTTCGGATCGGCAACAATCGACGTCCCGCCGGAAACCGTGTATGGTGTGTTCGCAAGCGGGGTCAGCGCTCCACTCGAAGCATCGATCGAATAGCCGAACAATTCGCCTCCCGTGAACGGCAGGTACAAATACTTCTTATCCACAATCACAAGCCCGCTGCCCTCTCCCGTCGCCCCTGTGAAGGTTGGAGATAAGAAACCCGCCACCGGTGCGAACGTGCCAGAACTCGCGACGTTTACTCCTTCGAGCGCCAACGCTCCCTGTTGCCCGTTGTTGGTCGCGGCATTGTTCATGAAATAAATCAACGCGGTCTGCGAATTGCCATTGCCCCCTTGCGAGAGACCGCCACCGTTTGACCCGCACGTGGAGGCGCCAAATGTGGTGCTGCAGACATAATGATCGCAGGCGCTCATCCACATCGTACCCGCCAGTACTAGTGCCGCAGATAGAACTCGAACCTTCATCGTCATGAACCGCCTCCGCCCCACAT
>DASYYT010000032.1:0-4694 GCA_035949755.1 Candidatus Sulfotelmatobacter sp. | reverse complement strand
CCACCCCACGTTCACCCGCACCGGTCCGGCTTCCTGCAGCGCGTAGTGCCGATAGCTGCTCCAGCGCCATTGCTCAGGGGACTTCACCAGCCCGCGCTTCACCGGATTGCGATGCATGTAGCGCAGCTTCTCCACGCGCTTCTTGGTCGTCCACACGTTGAAGTCGTAGAAGCGGGCCTGCCAAAAGGCTCGGCGGGCAGCTTCTTTGACAATATTTTGCGGTGAGCCGGGCGGCGTGACGGAAGCTAAGTCACTTGGATCCAAGATTTTGCGAGATTCGAGCCTTAAAAAATGATCTCAGCAAAAAACCAAAAAACACCTGCAACTTCTTATTCTGGAAGATTTTACCTCTAAGTCCTAATTCTGGAAGATTTTGCGAGCCGAATTCGGCAGGCGTCCCTGCAACCTTAAGAAAACACGGATTTTACAGGTTTTACATCAAGAAATACTTAGGGGGTGCATCGCACAGTTCGCGCGACACGGCACCCTGGATTTCCCGCCCAGCCCTCCATGAGAACCCAGGCGGACCCACTCACTGGCTACTAACTAATTTCTGATCCCTGACCCCTGCTCCATCACTGCCCCCTGTGATTGAGATCACAGCCTTTTTCTCGCCCCGAAACTACCCTGAACTTGCCTGTGGGGCTGCTCGAACGCTGGTTGTGGGAGGGGAACGTCATGGTGGTCGCAGGGACTACTCCAAATATGGGCCGCGTGGCCCACGATTTTTCCAAAAATCCATTGCTGGTCTACTGGGAGATGACCCAGGCTTGCGGCCTCGCCTGCAAGCACTGCCGCGCCGAGGCCATGCCCACCCCGCATCCGCTCGAACTCACCACCGAGCAGAGCCAGCGCTTCCTCAAGCAACTCGTCGAATTCGGCAATCCCCTCCCCCACCTGATTTTGACCGGCGGCGATCCGCTCAGCCGCAAAGATATTTTTCCGCTCATCGATTACGCCAACCGCCTCGGGCTGGAAGTCTCGATCACGCCCAGCGCAACCCCGGAGTTGACCAACGATGCCATCACCAAGCTGAAACAGCACGGCATTCAGAGCCTGGGGTTGAGCCTCGACGGCTCCTGCGCCGAGAAGCACGACGCCATCCGCGCGGTGCCGGGAACGTTTGAGCGCACCATGGAAGCGGCGCGGCATTGCGGACGCCTCGGGCTGCCGATCCAGGTCAACACGCTGGTCGCGGAAGAGACGGCCGACGATCTGCCGGCGATCTACGAATTGCTCTCGAAAGAATTTCCCGTCATGCGCTGGAGCCTGTTCATGCTCATCTCGGTTGGGCGCGGCAAAGCGTTGAACGAAGTTTCTCCCGCAGAAGGCGAGCGCATCATGCGCTGGGTGTTCGATCTTTCGCAGCGCTCGCCGTTCCAGGTGAAGACCACCGAAGCCCCGTCCTACCGGCGAATCGCGATCGAAATCATGCGCACAGCGAAAACGCCCACGCCGGAAATGAAATCCAGCTCGGTGTACAAGGGATTCCAGATTCGCGACGGACACGGCATCGTCTTCGTCTCGAACCTGGGAGAAATTTATCCTTCCGGATTTCTGCCGCTACGCTGCGGCAACGTGCGCACCGATTCGCTCGTAGACGTCTACCGCAACTCCGAGATCTTCCGCGGCCTGCACTCTCCCGACCAGTTCCACGGGAAGTGCGGAGCCTGCGAATATAGCCACATCTGTGGCGGATCCCGCGCCCGCGCTTTTGCCTACACCGGCGATGCGCTCGGCACCGATCCGTTCTGCCCCTACGAACCGGTGCAAGGGGCCACGGCGTAAATGTTTCAAAGCGTTTCAAATTTCAAAGCGTCCGGCCTTGAAACTTCTGAAACCTTGAAACTTTACGAATACAGCTTGATGGGTTGCACTACGCGCGTGATGGTACCGCCGGGACTGGGCTGGTCGGGCTTGAGGCCGCAGCGCATGGAGGCGAAGAGGCCAATCAGCTGTCCAAGCATCACGTCGAGCGCGGGACGACAATAATCGGAAAAGTCAGGCGCAACCGCGAGCGGCAAGCAGTAATCGGCGAGCTGCGATACGTCACTGCCGTTGGCCACGGTAACGGCCAGCCGCACTCTTCCCAGACGTTTGCGGTCGATCTCGCGCAGCAGGTCGAGCTCATAACCGCGGCGCCTGGCCTGGTTGGAAAGAAAAGCTACAAATACGGTCTGGCCGTCCACGCTCGACATGGGACCGTGGCGCAAGCCTAGAGGCGTCTCGGCAAGAGTGCTTATCTTTCCGGCACTCAGTTCGACCACCTTTAAGGCGCACTCGTCGGCTACCGCGCGCAGCACGCCGGAACCCACAAAACAGGCTCGCGAGCATCCCAAGGTCGTGATCTCCGCCGCTGCTTCGGCGGCTGCCGGAAGAAACTGCCTGCCGCTTTCGCGAATGCCCGCCACGGTTTGTCCGAACTCGGCCAGATCATCGAGATGGGCAACGCACTGGCCAGCGAGAACCATATTGCTGAACGAGCTGGTCATGGCCAGGCCGCGATCGTTAACGGCATCGTCCAGCACCAGGGCAAAAGCGCGGTCAGCATGGCGGGCACAGAGCTGCGCCATCGCGCCCTGCTGATTGCAGGTGATCACCAGGTGCCGGATCTGGGGGCAACGTTCGAGAGCGCGCTGCAGAAGCGCGACGCCTTCCGGACTCTCCCCGGACCGCGAGAACGAAATCCAGAAATACTCGCGGCCAGCGCGGTGAAACTCCTCGAACTCGGTAAGCAGCGTGGTGCTGGGAACCGGCCACGTGTCGCAACCCCAACGGGCGCGCAGCAGCGGGGCCAGAGCCCGGCCGCTGTAGTCCGATGTGCCGGCGCCCACCAGATAAACGGTTGGCGAGGAAGTGCTGCCGCGGCCAATTCCTGCACGGCGGACTGCGTCCTGCAATTCACGCTGCCGGCCGGCGCAAAGGCGATAGGTCGCGCCCCAGGTTTCAGGCTGCTGCCATATCTCGCGAGGCGTGTGCTCCAGTCCGCGCGCGGCTTTTTCCTGCTCCGGCAAGTCGAGCAGCGTGAGCAATGGATTTCCCAACTTGAAATCTCCTTCAACCGAAGACTCAGTAGTCTATTACAAGCCTCCGGAATTTGAAAAGGTTTCGAAAGAAAAAGAAATAGTATTCGGAAGCAAAACGCTATCGCAAGGGGCTGGGTGATTGCGGTGGCCGCGTTATCCAATTCTGTGAAACCGGGGCAATGATTTCAGCAACTAATCAGCTTCGCAAGTGTTTCTTAGGATGTAAGGAGAAAAGCATGAGCCGTGCTTCGCATTCGCTGAGTACGCTGCTGTTGGGGGCGGCATTGGTTTCATCCCTGGCGGGCATTGCCTGCGAGAGTCACCACTATTACCGCGTCTACGATCCCTATTACACCGATTATCACGACTGGAATCAGGGCGAAGTGGTCTATTACCAGCGCTGGGCGCGGGAAACGCATCACGATCCGCACCGGGACTTCCGCAAACTTCCTCCGAACGAGCAGAAAGAATACTGGACCTGGCGCCACAATCACGGCGACCACGACCGAGATCGCGATCGCGATCACGACCATCGCTAAGCTGAATGCAGGCTCTCAGCGGCCGAGCGCTGCGAGAGCCTGATTGGTTGTGGTGAGCCGCGCCCCAAGGCGCTGCCAGTCGGCCATGGTCTTTTCGCAATCTTCAGGTTTGAGCGTCTCGATTGCGTCTTCGACTACCGCCACCCGGCGGCCGCGTTCAATTAATCCTTTGACAGCGAAGCTCACGCAATATTCCGTCACCACGCCGAAGACGACAAACTCGGCTGCACTGGGCAATCGCTTCACCAATTCATCGGCGTGACGGCTCTCAAAGATGTTCAGGGTCTGCTTCTCCAGCAGGATTTGCTGAAATTTGGAGAGATTATCCGGCAATTTGGCTGATGCGTCATTGGGCACACGCGCGACCTTATCGGTCAGGGCTTCGGGGACCAACTCGGCTCCCGCGGTCCCCTTGACGCAGTGCGGGGGAAAGATTTTGAACTCCGGGTCATCCGGAGTATGAAAGCATCCGTGCGACACGAGAAACACTTTGCCCTGGCGTGCGGCGTCGGTCAGGCGGCGGATGTTGGGCAGCAACTTCTCCGCACCCGGAACGTAGAGATGTCCCCCCGGCAGCATAAAGTCGCGCTGCACATCCACTTCCCAGAAAATGAAGTCGCGTGAGACCATGAGTCTCCCTAAGCTACTAGATTTTCAGCCATGAGGAAACTGTGCGTACCACAGCGCTTTGAGCCCGAAGGAGCGTCGCGTATGATTTGTGATCTCGGAATGCTGCGAGAGATTCAATCATGAGCCCGGAAGCGCCAACCACGCCCTCCAAACTGGTGATCCACAACATCGGACTGCTACTCAGCGGAGATCTCGATCATCCCATTCTCGACGCCGATACTGTCGTTGCGATCGACGGAGTGATTCATGCGGTGGGTAAACAAAGAGACCTCGACACGGCCCATGGGACGAACACGATCGATGCCAAAGGGACCGCCTTAGCTCCGGGATTGATCGACAGCCACGTCCACCCGGTGTGCGGCGATTGGACGCCGCGGCAGAATCAACTCGGGTGGATCGACAGCTGCCTGCACGGAGGCGTCACCACCATGATCTCCGCCGGCGAAGTGCATACGCCGGGCCGCCCGAAAGATATCGTGGGCCTGAAGGCGATGGCGAT
>DASYYT010000031.1:0-13025 GCA_035949755.1 Candidatus Sulfotelmatobacter sp. | reverse complement strand
CGCTTTGCTATAGACCCTTGCTTGCCCTCCAACCCAATCTTTCGATCAAGCCGGTGACTTCGCTCGAGCCCCGGACGCCGCACCAACCGGAAAAACTTAAGAAGCTGTCAAAGAACGATTATGTTTGTACTCCTTCTATTTCTTACGTCAACGAAAAATCGCACCTTGTAAGTACACGTGTTTTCAATCGAGTGCAGCCCGTCCACAAGCGCCTGCCCGAATTTGGTGCAGGCTGACAAAGGAATTTATGCGAGAACCCGCGCTGGACGCCGCTTTCGCAGGATTCATCCCCAGATATTAGTATCGGAGCTCGTGCGAAGCCATGTTGCGGTGCTTGTGAAAATCCAGCAACTTCCGCGCCAGTCAAGGAGTTTGCGGAAAGCTCTATGATGCGATCTCGATCTCTTCATGCACGAGGCGCTTGTCCGATTCGTCGGAGCCGGACAGCTCAAAGGAGTTGGTGACGGCCGCCTTGCGCCTTTCCACGCCGGTGATGACGTAGGAGCAGCCCAACCAGTGGGCTTCGGCGTGGTCGGTCTGCGACCATTGCGCTGGGTGGTCGGGGTGGGAGTGGTAGAAGCCGACTATATCCTCGCCGCGATTGCGGCCTTCGCGCTGGATCCGGACCAATTCTTTGGGATCGATGTTGTAGCGATTATGCAGGGAATCGGTGCGGGTGTTGCCGCAGCGGGCAGTCGAGGTCACGATGCGCGCGCCATCATCCTCGAAACGTCCGAGCAGAACGCCGCAACATTCGTGCGGGTAGGTTTCCTCGCCGTGGGCCCGGATAGCTTCGTAGTCTTGGCGCGTCAGCTTGAGCATGGGTGAAGAAATGAAGAAGTTAGAAATGAGAATGCAGAAGTGAGAAATCGGACTTCATGCGCTGTTTACTTCTTCATTCTCACTTCTCAGTTGCTTTATCCTTCCGTCCAGAACCTCTCGCTCAAATACTTGTCGCCGGAGTCGCACAGAATCGTGACGATCACGGCTTCCTGGTTCTTCCGCAGAGTAAGGCCGGTGGCGATCTTCAGCGATCCGACCACAGCCGCTCCAGCCGAGATTCCCACCAGCAATCCGGCCCCGCGCGAGAGCTGCCGGCACATGGCGTAGGCGTCTTCGGTGGAGATTTCAAGATTCTGGTCGGCCAAGGAGGGATCGTAAATCCTGGGAACGATCGCGCTGGCCATATGCTTAGCCCCTTCGATTCCGTGGAAGGAAGAATCGGGCTGGAGTGTAATGCACTTCACCGCCGGATTGAGTTCTTTGAGACGGCGGGTAGTGCCAACGAAAGTGCCGCTCGTGCCCAGCATCGAGACGAAATGCGTGACCCGCCCCTGCGTCTGCTGCCAGATTTCGTTCGCCGTCATGTGGTAATGAGCTTTCCAGTTGGCGTCGTTGGAATACTGGTCGGCGTAGAAATATTGGTCGGGATGCTTTTCGGCGAGCGTACGCGCCATGCGGATCGCGCCATCGGATCCGTCGGCAGGGTCGGTGTAAATGATGTTGGCGCCGTAGCCTTGCAGAATCTGTTTGCGCTCGCGCGAGACGTTTTCGGGCATGCAAAGGGTGACGGGGAAACCTTCGGCGGCGCCCAGCATCGCGTAAGCGATGCCGGTATTGCCGCTGGTGGCGTCGAGTAGAATTTTGCCGGGCCGGAGTTTTCCGGAACGTCGGCCTTCGGCGACGATATTGGCGGCGGCCCGGTCTTTGACGGATCCGCCGGGGTTATACCACTCCGCCTTACCCAGAAGTGCTACGCCGGGCAGGTCTCGCGTGAGAGCATCGAGGCGCAGCAGCGGAGTGTTTCCAATCCGCTCGATCAGGCTGTGCCCCAGGGATTCTCCCAGTGGCAGAGCAACTTCCGGAGATTTAGCGTACTGTTCCAAGGATGAGATGGCGGCCGTTTTGGTAGAACTCTGTCCCATAGTTGAACCGAATCGCCGTGACCAACGTAATGTGCTATGCAGTGCGAAACAGGATATGTAGTAGCTTGTTTAGATGAAACAGCTTCACCCGGCGATGCAACTCAAGTAAAGTTACGTCAGTCCTTATAAAGTGTGCATCTAATCGCAAACACAGGCCGGGAAAGAAAGGTTTAGTAAAGAGCAATGGCTAAAACAATTGAAGCACGAACCTATGAAGAAGCGCTAGCCTGGTTGCGCGATCACGGATTCGATGTCACCGACGCTCCGGGAACGAATGGCCGCGTCTTTCTCCGGAAGTATAACGTGTCTGCGGCGATTCAGAAGACGCCTGACGATGGCGTAAAGATCTTTGCCTATCCTGGATACTTGATCGGCAGCGAAATTTCCAAGCTGGTGAACCGTGGATACCAGCAATTTCTGAAGACCTCGAAGCAGGAAGTGCCAGCGACGGCCGAGCAACTGAAGGCGCTGCAGGCGTTCTCGGAAGAACTCAAACAGGCCCTTGGCCTGCCCAGCCTGTATAACGAGTCTCTGGGAACCGTCAGCGAGGCCTATCAGTACGACCGGATCGAGAACCGCGATAAACCCCCGGTCGAGCGTCCGAAGCGCCCCTGGGAAGTGGCCGGGAAGGCAGCCGCCGCGAAGAAGGGAAGAGCGTAAGACAGGTTTCAACGTTTCAAGGTTTCAATGTGTTTGCTTTTTGAAACACTCAAACATGAAACTCTGAAACTTTGAAACCGTATCTACTGATTGTTCAAGGCGGGCGGCTCCGCCGGCATCTTTCCGGTCAAGCTCTCATCTTTCTTCTCGTGGAGTTCTCTGACTTTATTCAGTTCCCTCTGGGCTTCGGCCTTTTTCCCCTCAGCTTGATAAAGGCGTCCCAGCTGATAATGCGCGTCTGGCTGCGAAGGGTCCAAGGCAACCGCCCGGTTCAGGGCTGCCTCAGCTTCTTTGTAATTTTTCGCCTGGAGAGCAATCGCCCCCAGGTCGGTATAGGCAACGCGCAAGTCTTTGTTGGCCAGAATGGCCTTTTGCAGCAGCGGGAGCGCGGTCTCCGGACGATTGTTTTTCCATTCGATATCGCCGAGATAGGCGAGCGACTGAGCATGGTTGGGATCGATCACCAGTTCGCGCTCGAATTCCTTGCGAGCTTCTTCGTAGCGCTCCGACTTCCAGTACAGATAGCCTAGCCCGAAATGAACATTGGGTTCGTTGGGAGAAATCTTCGCCGCGGTTTCGAACTCGGTGATCGCTTCCAGGGTTCTTCCCAGGCCATCCAGCGCCTCGCCCATGAGGATGTGGGTGGGTGCGGAGTCGGGATTTTGCAGCAGCAGCAGCCGAAACTGCTCCTGTGCGCAATCGAGCTTCTTGGCCCAGAGGCAGCTCTGGGCGAGCAGTTGATGCAACTCGGCATTCGCGGGATCAGCCTTGGCTGCGGGTTCCAGATATTCAGAAGCCTGGGCAAAGTTGCGAGCGCCGTAGTAGCTCATCCCCAGCAGAGTGCGGGCCTGCGCGCTTGCCGGATCGGCGGCCAGTGCCGAGCGAAAGGCCGGAATAGCAGCGGAGTAGTGTCCTTGCTTGAATTCGGCCAATCCGAGGTCGAGCTCGATTTCGGGCAATAGGGAATCCAGCTTGAGCGCTTTATGGTAAGCCAGGACGGCTTGCGGATACTTCTGCTGGCGTGCCAGATCTAAGCCCAAACTGGCGAAGGCGGCGGCATCGTCGGGATTGCGCTCGGTGACAGCCTTCCAGGCCTGCGCTGCCTCCGCCCATTTTTGCTGGTGCTCGAGGGCAAGAGCATCAGAGGCGGTGGGTCGCTGGGCTAACAGTGCGAGGGGACAGAGCAAAGCGGCGACAACAATCATCCAGAGTCTCATGCCGGCTGCCGGAAAGAAATCCAATTCAATTATTTCGCACTTTTGCGATGCAACCCAGAGGGGAGCAAAAAAAATTCCCGCCCGCATCGGTGGATGCGGGCGGGAAGTGGTGACTTGGAGCAACCGCACCTTAGAAGATCAGCTTCAGCGCCAACTGCCACTGCCGGCCATCATAAGCGTTCTTGACCTGGCCAAAATCGCCAGCCCCGACGCTCGTGCTGATGCCGCCGGTGTTGGCGTTGCCTTCAAACTGAGTGTGATTCCAGGCATTGAAAGCCTCGGCTCTAAACTCCGTCTTGAAGCGCTCCGCGATTGCGAAGGTCTTCAGAAGGGAGAGGTCGAAGTTGTTGCGGCCGGGACCGCGGATTGCATCGAATCCCAGATTGCCGTAGCAATCCGTTCCCGGGCCACCCGGTGTGCAGGGGGGCGCACTGAAGTTGCCCGAGAACCATGCCGCAACCGTCTTCGGGTAGGAAATGGACCCGGTGACGTCGGGACGGGTACCCGAGTTGCTGATGTAACTGGCAGCGGTCGTCCCGCTCACTCCCAAGTTGAGCGGCGCGCCCGACTCCTCTGTGATGATTCCGGAGAACTCCCATCCCCCCAAGCCTCCTCGCACAAGCCGGCTGGTGGCATTCCGGAACACGGGTAGATCGTAAACAAAGTTGGCGAAGAATACGTTCCTGCGGTCATATACAGACGGTCCGAAATCGTACTGCCATCCCTGATACGGATTGGTAGCGTTGTTGAGGTCGCCGCCACTGCCGGTAGCCGTGGTGGCATCCATGGCCTTCGCCACCGTGTAGGCGACTTGCAGGTGAAGATCGTGCCTGACAGTTCCCGTGAGCGAGGTTTGCAGCGAGTTGTAATGAGCATTCGCCCCATCATAGGCCAGGCGCATGTTGCCGTAACCGAGATAGGTCACATCTTCGGCGAAAGTCTTTCCGGTCGCGGTTCCGTCGGCGGTGTGGGCTGTGGTATTGACGAAGTTCCCCAGGTCGGCAAGAGGTGGCAAGTTGATGGCCTGATAGTAGTTCTCATGCCGTCCTTGGCTTCCCACGTACGAGATGCTCAGCACGGTATGGGTTCCCAGCGCTTGCTGGACGCCAGCGCTGTACTGGTAGCTCACGGGTGGTTTGTAGTTTTCAGCAATTCCCGTAACTCCGAGAGGAAGGACAGGCAACTGCGCAGCGGTGATGGTAGCGCCGGTCGCCAGGTTAAGCCCGGGATTGTCGAGTGAAACGCCATTCAGCGTGGGGTTCGGATCGCCCGGGGGGTTCACGGCACCGTTGTACATATCGTTACCCTGAATGCGCTCGTACATCAGACCAAATCCACCGCGGATAACGGTCCTGCCTTGCCCGGTGAGGTCATAGGCGAAGCCGAGGCGCGGTCCCCAGTTGTTCCATGAATTGTTGACCAATCCCTTGGGAATCCCGTTCACGCCGCCGATGCCGATGCCGTTGAGATAGAACTGGTATCCGCCAAGGGCCGGATTCGCGCTCGTGACCAACCCTGGGCTCGGGCCACCGGGACATGATCCCGCCGGCGAGTTCTTGCTACAGATATTTCCGTTGCTGTCAAACGTGGCCGCATTCGCAGGGTTGTACAGGTTGGGATAGAAGTTCGACGAAAGGTGGTTCGCTTCGTAGGTGTGCGGAATTCCGTCCCATCGCAGGCCAAGGTTCAAGGTCAACCGGCTGTTGACGCGCCAGTTGTCCTGCACATAAGCCGCGGGAGAGATGTTGTTCCAGTGGCCGCTGATCTTGACGCCGTCCTCTGTGTATTGTTGAGCATAACCGAGGAGGTAATCAGCAAAATCAAACCCGCACGATAGGGTGCTCGAGGCTACGCATGTTGAAGGCTTGGTGAAGGAACCATCGAACTTGAAGTTGCCTTCGGTGTTCGCGAAGGCATCCTGAATCTTCTTGTAGAGAGCCCAACTAAAGCCGAACTTCAGTTGGTGTGCGCCCCGGGTCCAGGATAGATCATCGCGGAATTGATAATCGTCCGCTTTGTTTACCCAGGGCGTCCAGTTCGCGGTGTAATCGCTGCCGGTGACGCCGGCAAGCTGAATGGACGGGATGCGGTTATCGGCATTGGGCCCGGTGAAGAGCCGATTGAAGGTGAACCCGCTTGGCGCCGAAATCAGACCGTCTGGAATAATGTTGATGCGGTTGCCGTTGTAGTTGAATGCCGTCTCGTTGAGCAGGGTCGGGCTGATCACATAAGTTGCATGCACGACCGCGCTGTAGGAGGGGTTCCCGAACGTATCAGCGATTGACGGCACGTTGTCGCTGCTCCACTGGGTGGTTCCATAGGTCTGTGAGATTTGCTCAGAGATCCAGTGTCCGAAGATTGAGAACTTGCTGCTGAACTGATGATCGATGCGGGCGATCTCTTCCCGCAGGTCGGTAGGAGAGTTGTTGCCGCCCTGGAAATTGACTCCGTTGTTGGGCGCGGGGAAGATTCCACCGTACTTGCCACCGGCCTTCAGCAGAGCTATGGCATTCGGCGAAATCGCGCAATCGGGGATCGTATTATTCGGGAACGGCGCACCGGGTGTGAGCATCCCCGCAGGACAATTAGGAGCGAAATTCGCGATACCGGTGGGCACGACTGCGGTAATCGTCTTGCCATTATAGGTAGTGGGGAGTACGGCTCCCGTGCCGGCGCCGTTAGCGTCAGGATATGAGCTGGCCAGCGGAACGGGCACGTTCAGGAGCCCCCCATCGATCTCTTTCCGCCATTCCATGTTGTAGAAGAAGAACGTCGGATGGCTCTTCGCGATCGGGACCTGCCCGCCCACGTTGAAGCCATAAACGTCGTAGCGCAACTCGGCGACTTTCTGAGGCGCCGGATTGAAATAGTTGCGGGCGTTGAGAGCGTCATTGCGGAAGAACTCCCAAGCCTCCGCATGGAGCTGCTTCGTCCCCGACTTAATGACCGTGCTGATCTGCGAGGCGGTCGCCAAGCCGTATTCGGCACTGTAATTGGAGGTCATGTTGCGGAACTCGGCGATCGAGTCGATGGAAGGCATGACGCTGCCGCTGCTGCCACCGCGATCGAGGTTCTCGCCACCGTCGATGAGTTGCAGATTGTGGCCGGCGCGCTCACCGTTGATGCTGACGGTGCTGTCGCCGCTCACTGGAGTGAAGCTGACCCTGGCTCCTTGCAAGCTGGACGCTCCGGGCGCGAGGGCAAACAGCTCGTACAGACTGCGGCCGTTGGTGGCAAGCTGCGTCACCTGCTGCCCCGTAATTACGTTGCTGACTTCCCCGCTGTCGGTCTGAACCGCGATAGCATTGGCCTCGACGGTGACCTGTTCTTGAGCGCTGCCGACCTGCAGCTTGAAGTCGACGCGGATGCGGTCTCCGACGTTCAGAGTAATTCCTTTCTGTTCGGCGACCTTGAATCCGGAAGCGCTGGCGCGAACCGAGTAATGTCCGATGTGGAGGTCGGGGGCGACATACTGGCCATCGCCGTTGCTGGGAAGTGTTCGCGCCACGCCTGTGTCATTGTTGGTGATCGTGACGGACGCGTTGGGAACTGAAGCACCCGTGGGATCGGTCACAGTTCCAACGATTGTGGCTTCCTGCGCGAAAGCTGGCACGGTCAAGATGAACAGGAAGGCGGCAAGGGAAAAGGCAGAATGCTTGATGTGCCGGATGAGACTCCCGGCAAACAGGGGCGAGAGGGACATCATGTGAGACCTCCGAGCGAGTGAGTGAAGGATTGTGAGAAGACCCCAGAAACGGAAACGTTTACGGTCTACATCCAAGGGATTACGGTTGTCAAGTGCAAAATCGATATCGTAGAGGGTTTTACAATGAAAAATCGGTATCGCGCGAGGGTTTTGCCAAAATAGGAGACTTTGCCACCCTGATCCCAAAATCGAGCTATACTCCGGCGAGAGGGCCGCAGCGCAAGAGCGAAGTGGCGGGCCGCGCGTTTTTTTCGAGCCGCACGAGAGGTCGATTCCATGTTTGCCAGATGGCTATCCTTTACTTTGGTAGTGTGTGCCACCTGCCCCGCGGGAGCCTTTGGGCAACAAACATCGCAGGCTGCCAATACGCAGGTCGCGGCGGCCGTGCCGGAATTCCCTGTCATTCTGCAGCGGGGTGTGGTTGCGGGCAAAACTCCGGGTGGAACCAAGATTCAAGCCAAACTGGCCATAGCGACCCTAGTGAACGGGACGGTGATTCCTAAAAATGCAATTCTTTCGGGAGAGGTGGCCGAGTCGGTGGCAAAGACCCGCAATCAGCCTTCGCGCCTGAGCCTGCGCATGGATTCAGCGCAATGGAAGGATGGTAAGGCTACGCTCGACGTTTATCTGACGATGTGGTATTACCCCACGGTCAACGAGTTTGGACAGGACCTGCAATACGGGCCAGCCCAGCCGGCGAACCGGACATGGGACGGGCAGGGGCAGTACCCGGATCCAAACTCCAAAGTCTACCGTCCTTTTCCTGGCAGTGGGGCGGGAAAGGACTCGACTGTTCCAGACACACCGACCTCGGTGACCTCGAACCGACAGGTCGCCATGAAAGATATCGCGTTGGAACCCTTCGGAGATAAGGGAATCCGGCTGGTTTCGAAACGCACCAATATCAAGTTGGATAAGTACACCACGTACGTTTTTGCGGCAGGACAGTTGATTCCGGCAAAATAACTTTGCTCGCAAACTGCGCGCTCGGCCTACCGCAAGCCGTCGATCTTCACCCCCCGTGTTCTTGATTTTGCCCTTGCGCTGTGCTACAAGCGACGGTCGACCGTAATCGTTTACGGACTGCATGTCTGCTAGCGGCTGCTTCACGCGAGCCTGCTTTTCTCATAATGGCTTGCGCAGGAGGACTCTCATGAAAAGCCGGCGTCGAATCAGTTCGCTTCTTCTTTTTTTATTCTGCCTGATGAGCGTCCGTTCGGCAGCACAAACCAGCAATGAACCGGCCTATCTCGACCCCGCAAAGCCCATCGAGGAACGAGTGGATGACTTGATCGGCCGGATGACCCTGGAAGAGAAAGCTTCGCAGTTAGTGAACCAGGCGCGCGCCATTCCCAGACTGCAAATTCCTGCATACGACTGGTGGAGCGAGGCCCTGCATGGGGTTGCGAATGCGGGGACCGCGACCGTATTTCCTGAGCCCATCGGACTCGCCGCCACGTTCGATGACCCGCTGATTCACCAGATGGCAATCGTGATTGGGACCGAAGCTCGGGCCAAGCACAATCAGGCAGTGAGAGCCGGACACAGCAACATTATGGAGGGGCTTGATTTCTGGTCGCCCAACATCAATATCTTCCGCGATCCGCGCTGGGGACGTGGGCAAGAGACTTACGGGGAAGATCCATTCTTGACCGGACGCATGGGCGTAGCCTTTGTGACCGGCCTGCAGGGAGACGACCCCAAATATTTTCGGGTGATCTCCACGCCGAAGCACTTTGCCGTACATAGCGGGCCCGAGCCCACCCGGCACACCATCGATGTGCCGGTCTCGAAGCACGACATGGAAGATACGTATCTGCCGGCCTTTCGCGCGGCGGTCACTCAGGGGAAAGCGGGATCGGTGATGTGCGCCTACAACCGGGTCAACGGCCAGCCAGCATGCGCAAACACATTCTTATTGGAGGACACGTTGCGCGGCGCGTGGAAGTTCAAGGGCTACGTCGTCTCCGATTGCGATGCCGTCGTCGACATTTTTGAAGGGCACCACTACACCAAGAGCCAAGCCGAAGCCGCCGCCGTAGCTGTCAAGACCGGCATGGACAATGAATGCGCCGACTTCTTCACCATCACTAAAGACGCGCATGATTACCAGCCATTCATTGATGCAGTGAAGCAGGGACTGCTTACGGAAGCAGATATCGATCGCAGCCTAAGACGCCTGTTCACTGCGCGTATGCGGCTGGGCATGTTTGACCCGCCGAACATGGTGCCTTATGCCAATACTCCGGATTCGGAGATCGACAGCGCGCCGCACCGGCAACTCGCGCTGCAAACTGCCCGCGAGTCCATGGTTCTGCTGAAAAATGACGGCGTGCTTCCCCTCGGGTCCAATGCCAAAAAGATTCTGGTAGTGGGACCTCTGGCTGATTCGGTTAGCGTACTGCATGGCAATTACAGCGGCACGGCATCGCATGCGGTCACGGCGCTGGAAGGAATCCGCAAGCAGTTTGCGGCAGCCCAGGTGTCCTACGTGCCGGGGACGAATTTTTTGCGCGAGCTTCAGATCGTTCCAACTTCTGTGCTGTCGACCGATGATGGCAAGCCCGGCCTGAGGGGAGAATACTTTCCGGGAGTCGACTTCGCAGGCACGCCGGTGATTCGTGTAGATCCGTATGTAGACGTGCAACTGAAGTATCCAAATTCTCACGCTCTTCCTGTTCCGGATGGAATGAAGGATTTCTCGGTGCGCTGGACCGGCTATCTCACTCCAGTCGAGTCTGGCAGGTATCAGATCGGGCTAGTTGGATCGATGCAGCGGATGTGGTTGGATGGAAAGCTGGTTGTGGATGACGGGATTCTCCACGATCCGAACCCCCAAACTACAACCTTGGAAATGACGAAGGGACATCGCTATGCATTGAAGATTGAATTCAATGCGGGCGGGCGCTCTACCCAGCTGGAGTGGCTGCCCATCGGCAGCAATCTGTTGGTGCAGGCAGGCTCGGAGGCGCGGAAATCCGATGTAGTCATCGCCGTGCTGGGCATTACGTCGAAGCTGGAGGGCGAGGAGATGAAGGTGAATCTCCCCGGATTCCGCGGTGGCGATCGCACCAGCCTCAATTTGCCGGAGGAAGAGGAAGCTCTGCTCGGAGCCTTGCGAGCCAGCGGCAAACCACTCGTGGTCGTGCTCATGAACGGCAGTGCGCTGGCGGTGAATTGGGCCAACGATCATGCCAACGCGATTCTCGATGCCTGGTACTCCGGCGAAGAAGGCGGAACTGCCATCGCGCAGACGCTCGCCGGTGAAAACAATCCTGCCGGTCGTCTGCCCGTTACTTTCTATAAAGGGACCGAGCAACTGCCCGACTTCGAAGATTACGCCATGAAGGATCGCACCTATCGCTATTTCACGAAGGACCCGCTGTACCCGTTTGGTTACGGCCTGAGTTATTCGGCGTTTGAATATAGCGGGCTGAAGTTGTCGAGTCTCGAACTGCAGGCGGGCACTCCTCTGGATGTGGAAGCGGATGTGAAGAACACCTCGAAGCGGGAGGGCGACGAAGTGGTCGAACTTTACATCACCTTCCCGAAGCTCGCAGGAGCGCCGCTGCGTGCGCTCCGCGGCTTCACGCGCGTGCACCTGGGTGCGGGCGAACAGAAGCATGTGAAGCTCGCACTCGCTCCGCACGATTTAAGTTACGTAGACGAGGCCGGAGACCGGCTGGTCGGGGCAGGAGATTACGTCATCACCGTCGGCGGAGGACAGCCCGGCACCGCGGCAGCGCATGCGGAAACTCACCTGGAGATCCGGGGCGAACAGAAGTTGCCGGAGTAAGATGAGACGAGGCGCGCGGCGCCGATTCCGACATGATGAGTTGTAACTTTCGCTGCTCCCTGACCGCATTCTTATTCCTGGCGCTTGCGGGCGCGCGGCCGCAGTCTGCCGCTCCATCCAAACCTGGTGAGACATCCGCCGGCAACGGTCCGATCCAATTCGCATTTCAGCCCATCGATTTCAAACTCGATAGCGATGAAACCAAGGAGTATCACGCACCCGAGACTATGGCCGGCGGCGTGGCCATTTTCGATTACAACAATGACGGCAAGCTCGACATTTTCTTCACCAACGGCGCCAATATTCAAACCCTCAAAAAGGATTCGCCCAAATATTCCAACCGTCTCTTCGAGAACGACGGGAAGGGACACTTCAGCGACGTCACAGAAAAAGCCGGGCTCGCCGGCAGCGGCTACGACACGGGTGTCGCCATTGGCGATTACGACAACGACGGGTATGAAGATATCTTTCTTGCCGGTGTGCATCGCAACACGCTCTATCACAACAACGGCGACGGAACTTTCACGGACGTCACGGCCAAAGCCGGACTGAACAAGCCCGATCCTGAATATGGGCCACTATGGGCGGTCGCGGCAGCCTGGGTCGATGTGAACAACGACGGCCTGCTCGACCTGGTGGTCATCAACTATTTGAAGTGGGATTTCAACCATGAGCCGGCGTGCGAAGGCTACGGCCATCGCGACTACTGCCATCCCAAGATGTACAAGCCCACGCCCAATCAGCTGTTCATCAACAACGGTGACGGGACATTTCGCGACGCGTCCGTAGAAGCGGGATTCCGCGAGCATCCAGGAAAGGGCATGGGCGTCGCCGCTGCGGACTCGGATCTCACCGGCAGGATGGACCTGATGATCACGAACGACAAGCTGATGAACTCGTTCTACAGAAATAAGGGAGGCGGGAAATTCGAGGAAGCTGCTTTCGACGAGAACGTCGCGCTGCGCGAGGACGGGACCTACATCTCGGGCATGGGCGTGGATTTTCGCGATCTCGACAACGATGGCTATCCCGATATTTTTCTGGTCGCGCTCGATGGAGAAACCTTCCCGCTGTACCGCAATACGGGTAAAGGAAGCTTCGTCGAAGTGACACGCGAGAGCGGAATGACGCGGCTGAGCCTGCCGATGTCGGGATATTCTCCTACGATTGCAGATTTCGACAATGACGGATGGAAAGATATTTTCGTCTCGCGCGGGCACGTGCAGTCGCTGGCGTCGTCGGCGAATCTGGCGGTTGCGCAACCCAACACGGTTTTTCGAAATCTGGGCGGAATGAAATTTTCGGCTCTGACCGCCGAGGCAGGCTTGACCGCCCAGCCTCCGTCGCGGCATCGCGGTTCGGCTGTGGGCGATTTGAACGGAGACGGAAAGCTCGACGTGGTGGTGAGCGCCCTAAGCGCGCCGGCCGAAATCTGGATCAATCAAAGTCCGGGAAACAATCACTGGCTCGAGTTCAAGCTGCAGGGCACTAAGAGCAATCGCGACGGCATTGGGGCGAGAATCAAAGTCGTGACCAAGTCAGGCGCGCAGTACAACCACATGACCACGAGCTGCGGATACGCGTCGTCGAGCGCGGGGCCGGTGCACTTCGGGCTGGGAGCGAACGCCTCCGTCGATCTGGTGGAGATTCGCTGGCCTTCGGGGGTCGTCCAGCAACTGAAAGACGTGGCTGGGGACCGGGTGGTGATGGTGAAAGAGCCG
>DASYYT010000030.1:0-15042 GCA_035949755.1 Candidatus Sulfotelmatobacter sp. | reverse complement strand
CAGAAGCAGCGTCATCTACCTGCTTTCGCAGGGCAATCGTGATGTGCGGGATGCACGTCCCGCGATGTGGTACCTTGCAGGTTCCCAAAACAAGCGCTCGCAAGTCTGAGTAGCGCTTCCCTGGCCGGTTGGTAATCGGGTTCACTCGTGGGACAAGTCCAAACCCAAAACTGAAGTCCCGGGAGTCTCTCCAAGAGCTCTCAAATCCCATTCGAGAGGTACACGGAATGTTCCGTCCCAAACCGGCGCAAAAAACACAGGCCCGTCCAAACCAGCGCCCGCAATCTGCAATATTGATAATTGTATTGTCATTCCTTGGCTTCGCCGCCGCGTGCGGAAGCAATCCACAATCCAGCCCTTCGAACACCTCCGTTCCGCCCTCCGCTGCGGCCCTTAGCATCTCGGCAGCGCTCCCCGGTGCAACCGTCGGAGCGGGCTATAGCGGGACTGTCACGGTCACAGGCGGCACCGCTCCGTACACCTTTTCCGTCGTCTCGGGCGAATTGCCCGGCGGCGTGCAACTGAACGAGAACACTGGGACTATTTCCGGGATTCCCTCCGATGCTGGAGCCTTCAGCTTCGCGGTGGCGGTCGCCGATTCTCGAGGAGTCTCGAATCAAAAATCCCTGCAAATTTCCGTTGCTAATAACACGGCCACCGGCTCCGGCGGAGGTAGTGGAAGTGGTGGTGGCACCGCAAGCGGCGGCAGTGGCAGCAGCGGCGGCTCGGGAAGCAGCGGTGGTTCTCCCAGCGCTAGCAGCTCAGAGAAATCGTTTTCTAACGTGCAGCGCGCAGGCGGATGGAGCCAGGATGGACAAGGTCCGCCAAATTTTGTGGACTGCTCTCCGTCGCCCTGCAATGGCATCGAATTCTCGATGACCCAGGGCATCAACAACCCCTCGATGAGCGGCGATGCAACCGTGTTCTGGCTGGGAGGAACAACGCCCTATTCCGACGCGCTGTTTCATAATCACCTTATTGGCCCGTTTTCCTCCCAGGGCATGCCCGACACCGGTTACAGTCTGGTCCCCACTCTGCACAACTTCACCTACGACGTGTATTTCTATGGCGATAATCTTGGCGCCTCGGAGGCTTTGGAGTTCGACATCAACCAATTCTTCAATGGCATGGGCTTCATCTTCGGCCACCAATGCCGGATCGCCAATGGAAATGAATGGGACGTCTTCGACAATGTAAAGGGCGCATGGGTGCCCACGGGAATTCCTTGTTATCCGAACAGCGGCTCCTGGAATCACCTCACCATCCAGGTGCAGCGCACATCCGACAATCATCTGACCTATCAGTCGATCACTCTCAATGGCCAGACTGCCACCTTGAACTGGTCGTTCCCGCACGGTTCGGCGGGGAACTGGTATGGCGTCACCATCAACTACCAAATGGATGGCAATGTGCAGCAGGAGCCCTACAAGGTGTACCTCGACAACCTGACTTTTTCTTACAACTGAGTCACCAATCCCGCAGCATGGAAGCGGATCTCCTCGATAGCGCCGCTCCATGCAGCGGAATTTTATAACTGCCCCCAAAACCAAGACAGGCATAGCTGAGGAATACAATTGAGCTTGCCCTGGATCTCATATCAGCCGGTACCAGCGAAATGGACGATCGAAAGCTGCTCCAACAAGCCCTTGCGGAGGCGAAGTCCGGATTGCGCGAAGGCGGGCTCCCGATCGGCTCTGTGTTGGCCGACCGCAGCGGCCGCATCGTGGCTCGTGGCCATAACTTGCGGGTTCAGACTGGCGATCCGACCGCCCATGCCGAGACAGTGTGCATCCGCAATGCGGGCCGCCGCCGCGACTGGGCTGAACTGACCCTGGTCAGCACGCTAAGCCCATGCGTCATGTGTACCGGGACAGCGCTGCTCTACCGCATTCCCCGGGTTGTGATCGGGGAGAACCAGAACTTCCGCGGAGCGGAGGAATTGTTTTGCCAGAACGGCGTCGAACTTTCATTAGTCGACGACGCGGAATGCATTCAACTCATGCGCGACTTCATCCGCGAACACCCGGATTTATGGAATGAAGATATTGGGAAGTAGAAAAGACATCGGCGCCTAGCGCGCTGATTGATCGTGGCTCTCCAGCTTGGGGGCAGGACCAACTTCACTCGCAGGAAGAATTCCCTTCAAATCCCACTTGCAGAGAGGGCAGCGCGTGGCCAGCGAGTAAACGATTCGCCCGAATCCGACGCATTTCGTGTTCGCGCATGCTCTCATCTGCAACCTCCAAGATCCCGTCAATCAGTCTTGCCTGCAGGCTCAAGCTAGCATGTTCACGGCGAGGCTCAATACTTCTTTTCCGTTATGCTCGATTGATTTTCTTTCTAGGTGGCCAGGCCTAAGCTCTCGGCGGCCATATCGACAATAGCCTTGCCGACCGTCAGAGAGGCAGTCGCGGCCGGCGAAGGGACATTGAGCACGTGCAGTATTTTGCCGGAAGGCACGAACTGAAAATCATCGACCAGAGCGCCGTCGGGCTTCAGCGCTTGCGCGCGCACGCCTGAACCTCCTGGAACCACGTCCCGTTCCCGGATTTCCGGCAAGAGTTGCTGTAAGGAGCGGACGAAGGTCTTTTTGGATAGAGAGCGGCGCCACTCCCCAATGCCCATGCGCCAGTGCCGCCGGGCCATCCGCCAGAATCCGGGAAAAGCCACCGAAGACGCCAGATCCCGGACGCTGATATCGGTCTGCTTGTAGCCTTCGCGGGCCAAAGCCAAAATGGCGTTGGGGCCGGCGTCCACTTTCCCGGTTATACGTCGCGTGAAGTGAACCCCAAGAAAGGGGAAGCGCGGATCGGGTACCGGATAAATCAGCGCCCGCACCAGCGAGGCGCGCTCTGGCACAAGGTCGTAGTATTCCCCGCGAAAAGGAACGATCATCACGCCTGGCTCATCCCCAGCCATACGGCTGATGCGATCGCTGTAGAGTCCCGCGCAATTGATTAACGCATTGGTGGCGAATGCTCCTCGCGGCGTCTCGACCACAATTTCAGACTGCGAACGCCTGATTCCCGTTGCCGCCGCCGATGTGAGCACCGTTCCACCGTTTGCTGTTATCAATTCGGCGTACTTTTGGCATACCAGCGCGTAATCGGTAACGCCGGTGGAAGGGACCACTAAAGCCCTCAGTCCGGCAGCGTGGGGCTCAATCTCGCGCAGCTCTTCGGAGCCGATCAGACGCAGGCCCTGAAGGCCGTTGGCTTCTCCGCGCACGCGCAGTGCTTCGAGACCTGCCAGCTCGTCTTCGCGGGTAGCCACGATCACCTTCCCGCACACCTTGTGAGGAACACCGTGCCGGCCGCAGAACTCGACCATTGCGGCGGCTCCGGCCACGCACAGGCGAGCCTTCAGCGACCCGGGTCTGTAGTAGACACCGGAGTGAATCACGCCGCTGTTGTGCCCGCTCTGATGTCGCGCGACCGCATTCTCCTTTTCCAGCACGAGCAGGCGCTGACGGGGAAAGCGCCGCGTGATCTCGAGGGCAACGCCCAGGCCAACTACGCCCCCGCCGATTATGATCACGTGATAATGAGAATTGGGCATGTCAGGGTTCGGTGTGGGTCAGGTCGACAGTCTGCCGGAAACCCTAGTCTACGACGAGTGACACTATTGCGCTCTGTCCCGCATCAGCAGGAGTTCCAGGCGAGGTACCCGTAACTGTGATTTGATAGGTCACAGGAGATGGCGGAGTGCCTCCTCCGCCTCCTCCGCTGCTTACGCCCGCGCACGATATCAATAACAAGATGAATGGAAGAAACCCGGCCAGCGTAAGCCTACGACGCTTCCGCCTGCTTCTGCGATTTCCGAGCCCCATAGATATGCCCGGCAGCAGCAAGGTCGCATACCATATCCAGGCACGCCCGCCGCTCCATCTCAAATTCGCCGTGGCGGCCTTGGTGGAAATACTCATCACCACATTCACCGCAGAATTGCCCGGGGTCACGGGTCCCGATGGGCTGAAAATGCACTTTGCCTGCGCCGGCAATCCGGTTCCACAGGCCACGCTGACCGCACCGCTGAATGACGATCCCACGGGCTGAATGGTTAGCGCGTAAGGGCCGGAAGTTTGCCCCGCCGTCACCGTCTGACTGGCGGTCGCCGAAGTGACTCGGAAGTCTTGCCCCAGCGTCAGCGTGAAGTTGGCGGAGTGGCTGGGCGCTCCCGACGTGTCCTGCGTATTCACGATGATCTTGTAGGCTCCGGGCACGCCGTCATTTGGAATATTGATGCTCGCATTCAGATTCGTCGTGGCTCCGCTGGCGATGCTGATTGGATTGGCTGGCGTCAGCGTGCACATCGCACCAGAAAGCGCGCTGGCATCGCACGTCGCGTTAATCTTACCGGCATAAGAAAACAACGACTCCAGCTTGAGATTCTCTGTTACCTGCCCTCCCGGAGTGCCCGACACGTTCTGAGTTCCGGAAATTGAGAAATCTCCCACATTAAAGGGCACAGCCAGATTGTGTACGATCGAACCGGAAGTCCCGGTGATCGTGAGTGAATAATTTCCCGCACCGAAGCTTGTTCCGTTGATCGTAAGAGCCGCCATCGCGGGAAAAGAACTCACCGAGCTTGGGCTGATACTGCAACTGCCCGCCCCATAAGTCGAGGGACACGCCAGCGTCACCGTGCCGCTGAAGCCATCCTGCGATGCAATCGAAATCGGCCCGTTGATCCCGCTGCTGCCGGCATTCACCTCCGGAAACGCGCTGGACTCAGTAAGAACAAAGTCCGGATTCGACGTGACATTCAAGGTGAACGATGCACTCAATGTCGAAGGCGCGCCTGCCGTCGACGCCTGTATGGTGACCGGATAGCTTCCTGTCGCGGCTCCCACCGGCACAGTCACGCAGGCGTTCATCTTCACCGGGACACTCGAGGTAGGATTCACCGTCAATGGGGAGGGCAGATTACAGGTCGCGGGCGCAATGCCCAGGTTACAGCCCCCAATGCCCGTGGTGCAGGAAACCGTCACGCTCTGATTGAACGACCCTGCGGCAGTGATTTGAAAGCCCACCGCCGGTGATGTAGTCCCCCTGTTTACGGTCACGCTGCTGGGCGAAGGTGTGGTCAGGCCGAAGCCGACCAGATGCAGCGTGAGCGGAACGGTGTGCGTGATGTGACTGGCATCGGAACCCACCGCCTTCACGCTGAAACTGTAGTCACCTGCCGATCCACCCGCAGTGATCGCAAAGGGCGTATTGTTTGCCGGAGTCAACGTAGACGGGGAGGCAGTGCACGGGCTCGGCGGCGCCGTTGTCCCCGAGACGCAGCTCAGTGTCACTGCACTGGCATAGCCGTCCAGCCCGGTCGCCGTTCCATTGAACGTGGCCGTCTGGCCGGCAAAAACTGTTTGCGGAGAATTGCTGATCCGCAGATTGAAATCTGGCGTAATCACCAGATTGAATTGCCAGATTCCCCGTCCGTAGGTGGATGCTCGCAGCAATTGCGCGCCGCCGGATGCAAACACGCCCAGGGATGTGATCGCAACGTTGGGCAAGTATCCATACTGCTTGCTGGATGGGTTCGGCCCCAGTTCGGTCCAGCTGGGAGTCGAAGTGGAGGAGCTGCCGAATACTCCGACATCCGTCGCCACGAAGACCTGGGACAACGGTGGATATACCACGACCGCATTCGACGGCGAATCGGGCAAGTTGCCGGTGAAATCGGTCCACGTTGCGCCGGCATTCGTCGTTTTCCAGACGTGCCCCGTTCCGCCTGTGAAACCCATTACCGTGATATAAGCCGTCTGGCCTTTACTGTCGGAGGAATCGAGGGCAACCCCGGAAATCGGAAACTGATTGGGATTGATGTTGCCCTGAGGGCCGTTGTCAGTTACGTCGGCGAAAGCCGCAGGCCCGGTCGTGGCGTCGGTCGTAACCCACACATGTCCCCCCGGGGGCGTGGAAAGCGGTCCATCGAGTGGGCCTGATCCGCCGGTCGTGGCATAGATGACGCCGGACCCCTGGCTGTCCGCGACTCCTCCCGCGGCCAGCGCACGTACCTGGTTCACTTCGCTTCCCGAGCACGTTCCCGATCCCAGGGTGTCGAAATTCGGACTTAACGCCGTGAACGTGCCGCCAGTCCGCGGCCCGCGCCAGATGCGGCACGTCCCAACCAGCATCGCCGCCGTCTTCGGGTCGAGAATATACGGGAAGTAATACGCGCCGTCGTCTCCACCCACAGTGTCGCTTGTGACCACAAAGCCGAAGCCGCTGTTCGTGCAATTCACGCCGCTTGTGCACAGTTGCACTCCCAAACCTGCGGGCGGGATGTCGGGATTCGTGGCATACCAGTTCAAAGGCGCCGTCGGATCGATGGCGTTATAACCGCCGTCGCCGCCCAGCACGTTGCCCCAACTGGGATTCGATGTGGCCTGGCTCGTGGCAGGCGAGCCGTTACCTTCCGCCCCGCCAAGAATGGTGTTCTGATCGGTCGGATGCTGCGAGAAGCCCACCAACTGCGTCATTGATCCCAGATTCTGGTTGAGATCGTCGAACTGGTTCACGCCCGAGCACGCCCCGGTTACCAGCCCCGCGTATCCATCGAGCGCGCGGTAAATGCCGCCATCGTTGGCGAAGTACATCAGCGCGTTTCCGGAATCGCTGCCGGAAGCTGGAATCATAGAGGCCAGCGCGTGCTGATCGGGATGAACGTGCGCCGGCGCGGCAATTGGATTACACCCGTAAACGTGCGTCAGGTTGAAGAACGGCGATGAAGTGCAGGTGGGATTCTGGGTATTGATTCCACATTTGTAGAGATTGATGGCTCCGGCATATAAGTCCGTAGCAGTGGCTCCATTGGGGACCGCCAGCAACTCCAGGTTATATGCGCCCTGCTCGACTCCGCAGCCTTCTACGTCCCCGCAATTCGTAATGCCTGCGTCCGATATGGCAGCCCATGATGTTCCCCCATTCGAGCTTTGCCACAAGCCGCCGTCGACCGTACTGCCGTTTGCCGAAACATAGATGTACCAGGCATACATCTCATTGCGTCCCGGCACGACTGTGATCTCGCCGCGGTAGATCGGGCATGAGCGATTGTTCGATGTGGACTGCGGCGGACACGCGGATGTGCTCAGCGCAATTCCGCCTGGTTGCGCCGCCAGGCGGCTCCAGGTCACGCCGTCAGCAGACGAATAGAACCCGTGATAACGAATCGCCGCGAAGAATTTTCCGGCAATTGCGTTGTAGGCTACTGACGTAGCCGAAGTAGCATCGGTCGCCACTCCGGCGTCCGTCGATGCGTTGTAACTCCAGCTCTGCCCGGCATTGAGAGAGGTGTACAGTCCACGCGTAGTGCTCGTGCTGACAGCGCCGTCGATAATTCCTTCGGAAGTTGTGGCCATGGCTGCAACCACAGTATTCGAGTTGCCAAAAGCCAGGCGGGTGCCCCCAAGTCCGCTAAACGACAAAGCGCCGTTATTGGCGGTGCGAATCAAGTTCCACGAATTCCCGGCGTCGGTCGAGCGCAAGATGCCCAGACCAAAATACGAGTCGCCAGAATTGTTCGCCTCGCCGGTCGCCGCCAGGACCACCGACTTCGCGGGATCCGCATTGCCCGGTTGAATTGCGATAGCTCCGATCGAGAGCGTCGCCTGGTCGTCAGAAACCGGCGTCCACGTCACGCTGTTCGCCGTCGCATTCGCTGCATTCGTAGACTTCCAGATTCCACTCTGCGCCCCGCCGATATACACGGTGTTACCGGTCGGGTCGGCGGGATCGATCGCGACCGCCGTGGCCCGGCCTGCAACCTGGTGATAATCCTGCGTCCCATTGCCGCTGGCGTCGGAGGCAAGGGGCACGGGACCAAGCGGAATCCACGAGCCTGTCGACCACGAAACCTGCCCGTTTGCCGAAGCTGCCGCCAGTGCCGCCGCACGTTGTGCCCGCAACTTGAGCTTCGCTTCATAAGCACGCCGCCGAAGTTCCGCGGAAGGCTGCCCGCGCACGATGCGTCCGCGGTAGAACCATTCATTGCGCTCTTTGGTGTGATCCGCGTCGGAACGGGAGATGGGAGTCTCAGGACTGTTCTGTTTGACGCCTTGCGCTTTCAGTGGGCAAACGAAAGAGGAAAAACCGAGCACGAGGATGAGCCCGCACACCGAGCAAAGAAACCATCGTCTTGGCATGATGACATCACTCACTCGACAGTATCGAAAGGAGAGTGCGCGGAATCAATGCAAAACCGCATCCAAGCCTGGATCTTTGCCCACTTTGGGAAAACTGACAAAGTCCAAAATGGGCCGGCTCCGTCAAAAACCTCTTTTCAGTGGATGTGATAGAAGTAAATGCGCACGGAGGACGCGTAAATGAACACTATTCTCACCTCGGGGTTGGCATTGTTTTGCCTTCTGACTTCGACTTCGTTCCTACAGGAAAAAACACCAGAGAAGAAAAATCCTCCCGCATTGGTAGTCGCAGCCGCAGCCGACTTGAACTCCGCACTGAAGGAAATCGGGAATGCCTATGAGAAGAAAACCGGCGAAAAGGTGCTGATTTCTTTCGGAGCATCGGGCGCGCTCACCCAGCAAATTCACAACGGCGCCCCATTCGACATTTTCTTCTCCGCCGACATGGATTACCCGCGCCAACTCATTAAGGCGGGGGAAGCCGAGTCGAACACCCTTTCTGAATATGCACTCGGCAAGCTGGTGCTCTGGGTTCCGACCGATTCCCCGCTCGATATCGAACATCAGGGAATGAAGGCCCTCCTCGATCCTTCGGTGAAGAAGATTGCGATCGCCAATCCGCAACAGGCTCCCTATGGACGGGCCGCAGTTGCGGCCCTCCAGCATGCCGGGCTCTATGAGCAATTGGCAGATAAGCTGGTCACCGGGGAAAATGTTTCGCAGGCCGCTCAGTTCGTCGAATCGGGCAATGCGCAAGCCGGCTTCATCGCTCTTGCCCATGCCCTCGCGCCCCAAATTCAAGCCAAAGGCAAATACTGGGAAGTTCCCGCGACCGACTACCCGCCGTTAGCGCAGGCAGCCGTCGTGCTCTCGCGATCGCAGCACAAGCCGGAAGCCGCAGAATTCCTCGCCTATCTCAAGAGCAAGGAAGCTTTGGACGTGCTCCATAAGTACGGATTTACTGCTCCGCAAAAATAGTTGGGATCATGGGAGAGATCTGCTGAAAATTGTGGAGAAATCATCAAGCGGAATCGATGGAAGAGCCGGAAGGAATCGAACCAGCCTCATGCTTCAAACGCAGGGCTTCGCTGCCCCGTTGCTGGCGCTGCTCGGCCCGGCGGCATCAAGCTGGCCTGGTGCTGTTCAAAGGTAACCTTGGGATTTGCCGCGAAGCGCGCCGGGTACGAATCGAGCGCCTGCAGAAATATCTCGATCTCTACGCGAACTTGATCGTTGTCCGGCATACGCTTCTCACTGTATCGGTGAGATTCCGAGTCTTTCATCTCGCAACACCTTGTCGGAACACCTTGAAGGTCAGGAACCGGCTGCAGGACCTGGGGATGATGAGCGCCAATTCCGCTGGCAGTTAGAACCCAGCTTCCAGAAATTAGTTGCTTCGGGGAAGTGCTCTAAGTTAGCTCGCTTGCTTCGCGGGCGTAAATGGCCCGTTCGGGCCAGAGCCCAGTCGGGTTGCTGCAGCAATAGTCCAGACCTAGCGTCGAGCGCCGCGCGAGGTAATGGCAGTGGAGAGCAGGTCCGCTTTGAGGCCGTTGCCGGCGAGGTGCGCCGAAATCAGTTTTTTCACTTTCGAAATGGCCGCCCGCGGGTGAACAAAGACCAGCACCGAGGGCCCGGCCCCGCTCAGGACCGCGCCCAGGATGCCGCCTCTCCCTTTCAGTTCCTCCAGGCAGGGCAGCAGCGGACACAATGCCGCACGGTAGGGCTGATGGATTCGATCTGCCAGCGCATCGCCAAGCAACTCGGGACGCCCCTGAGTGAAGGCGGCTAACAGCAGCATGGCGTTTTGTATATTGATGACTGCGTCGGCCCGCGAATACTGCACCGGCAATGCTCCCCTGGCCGCCTCGGTAGAGAGGCTCTGCTCGGGAACGGCCAGCAACAGCGGCCACTTCCCTTTCGGGCGAATCGAGGCTACCTGCGCCTCGGCTTCCCCCGACATGCGAGCCACCGTCAGACCTCCCATCCAGCACGCCGAGGCGTTATCCGGATGATGTTCTCGCCGCGACGCCTCCCCGATAATTCGAGCATCGCTCCAGCGCAACCTGCCATAGAAGTTGGCGAGTGCAATACCCGCCAATCGTGCGGCAGCCGAGGAACCGCAGCCCTTCCCGATCGGAATTTCATTCGAGATGCGCAGAGAGAGAGGGATGACGGGGCGCCCTGAACCTTCCAGGACCTCGCGATAGGTATTCAGGATGAGATGATTCTCGACCTTGCCGCAGATTTCCTGGTCCCGGCCCGAAGCCTGAATCGCAAATTCCTTGCTGGGCTTGGCTTCGATTTGGATGTAGAAATCCATGGCCAGCGCCGCTGCGTCAAAAGCCGGGCCAAGATTGGCGGAGGTCGCGGGCAGCGCGATGCGAAAACGCTTCAGCTTCGTGTTCTTGGTTTGCGCTGGCATGCGGTCAGGATTTCTCCGCCTGCTCCAGGGTTCTTACCACCGAATCCAGCGTCGCATCGAGCACCATGGGCGGATGGCGCAGCCCATCCAATGAACCTCCTTGTGCCCGATCTTTGAACAATTCGCCGCGATGAAAGTCGATCGTGAAATCGGGATCTTTCAGCAGATTTCCGGTCAGCACCAGAACCACCGTCTCGCCGGCCTTCACGAATCCCTGCTTCACCAGCTTCTTCAGGCCCGCCAGCGTCACAGCCGAGGCGGGCTCGCACCCGATCCCCTCCCCTCCAATCTCCGCCTTCGCCTGTGCGATCTCGAGTTCGCTGACCTGCTCGCACGCCCCGCCGGTCGCCTCAAGCACGCGCACAGCCTTCTTCCACGACGCCGGATTGCCGATGCGGATCGCAGTGGCCCTGGTCTCGGCAGAAACGCTGATCAGCCGCTTGCCGCCGGCTTCGCGCAGGCTCCGCACCAGCGCGTTCGCTCCTTCTGCCTGGATCACAGACAGCTTCGGCAAGCGCGAGATCAGCCCCAGGTCCCGCATCTCCAGCAAAGCCTTGCCGATCGCGGAGCTGTTTCCCAGGTTTCCGCCCGGCACAACAATATGGTCCGGCGGTTCCCACTCGAGTTGTTCCAGCAATTCGAACGCGAGCGTCTTCTGCCCTTCCAGCCGAAACGGATTAATCGAATTCAGCTGGTACACTGGAGCCCGCAGCACCAGTTCCTGCAACAGCCGCAGGCAGCCATCGAAATCAGTGCGCAACTGACACGTCACCGCTCCGTAGTCCAGCGCCTGCGAGAGCTTGCTCCACGAAATCTTTCCTTCCGGAACCAGCACCAGGCTGCGCATCCCGCCGCGGGCCGCATATGCCGCCATGGACGCCGACGTATTTCCCGTTGAAGCACAGGCTACCCACCGGAATCCGGCACGGCGGGCGAACGTCGCGGCCACTGTCATGCCCGTATCCTTAAAGGAGCCGGTAGGGTTCATCCCCTGATGTTTGGCAAATAACCGCGGCACTCCCGTGATGCTCGCGCATCGCGGAAGTTCATAGAGAGGAGTATTGCCCTCGCGCAAAGTGATCGCCTGCCGCTCGTCCTCCAGTGCCGGCAGCAAATCGCGAAACCGCCACACTCCGCTAAGATCCATTGCGCTCGCGGACAGCTTGCGACTCCGCCAGTTCGACTTCAGATTTGTCGGATCAGGGCTAGTCTGCTTCCAACTGGGATAGGTGATTTCGAGCAGATCGCCGCACCCGGCGCAGCGGAAATCCTGGCGGGCATTGCCCGTCAGTTCTCCGCAGCCGATGCAGCGGAATTGAACATCCGCCTCCCGCACTCCCGGCGCGGACGGTGAAGTAGAGGACATGTCTTCGATCTATTTCTCTCTCCGCAGATATTCGTCGTTCTTCTCGATCCAATCCGCGCGCGGAGGAGTGAATACGTCGAGGTCCACCGTGTCTTCCAGCGCCTCGGCTTTGTGCGGCATGTTCGATGGGATGCAGAGCACTTCGCCGGCATTCACCACAATCTCTTTCCCATCGATGTAGAACTTGAGCGCACCTTCTACGATATACGTCAATTGCTCGTTGTGATGGCTGTGCTCCGGGACGATGCATCCCTTCTTCAGCAGCACACGCGCCAGCATGATTTCCTGGCCCCAGACCATCTGCCGCTGCAACAAGGGATTCAAATCCTCCAGCGGCACCGTGTGCCACGGAATATATTGCAGCGTCGCCGCACTGGCCGCATGCTTGGTGAGCGCCCCCTTGGCACGGGAATGAGCCGCAGTTCTCGATTTTGCCGCCGACTTCGTTTTAGGTTTCGATTTTCGCATGTCTTTAGCAGCCGTTAGCTGACTCCCTCCAGTATCCGAATATCCCGTTCGGCGGCGCCCTCAAGTCTCTTCAATGCAGCTTGATATTCCGGACTCTCGTAAGCGGCCAATGCTTTCTGTACGCTGTCGAATTCAATCACCACGGTTCGTTCGTTCAATCCCGCTTCTAAGGCTCGAAACGGCATTCCGCGCGCGATGAAGCGCCCGCCTCCGGATTGGATCGCGGGAGTCGCCAATTTTGCATACTCTGCCAGCGCAGCCGGGTTCGAAACCGAACGGTAGAAAGCGATCCAGTAGCCCTTGGCCATTGTGCAATCCTGTCAGTGAACCCTTCCGCCGTACAGCTTCACGGCTGTATCGTGCAGATAGGCGTGAGCCAGTTCCAGCGCCCGCGCCTCGGTAATCTCACCCTCCGAAATCATCTCCGCCAAAGCCGCCGCCAGCGCCATCCGCGAAGACTGCGCTCCCAGCCAGTAGCTCTCTTCCGCTCCCAACACCTGATTGTACGGGAAACAATCCGTCCCAAATGTGATCTTATCGGGAAATGTCTCCAGCCACATTTTCAGCGTATCTTTGAACGCCGAGGGATACTGCGCCAGCTCTCCGAACGAGGAATCCAGATAAACATTCTTCATCGCCGCCAGCCAGATCGCCTCGCGCTCCAGCGGGTACCCGCCATGAATCATCACGAACGTCGTCGAGGCGTACCGCGGATCCCGCAGCACGCTTTCCAGATTCATGATGTTGCTCTTCGACAGATTGAAGTAATCGCCAATTCCGACCGCAGTATGGATGTGCACCGGCAGATGCAGGCGCCCCCCCTCCTGCACCAGGTAGCGAAAAATGTAGTCCTGGAACGTCCGGTACTCTTTTTCGGTAGGAATCCCGCCCACCACAAAGCGTTGGTAAATATCCTCAGCCTGAGCACGAGCGGGATCGCTGAAGGTCGTCGGGCGAAAATATGCGACCTCAAATTTCATGGCAATGCCGCCGTGCTTCGAATTGTCTTCCAGCGTCTGGCTGATGAATTTTAAATAATCATCGAACGCCGCCGGCAACTTGTTGACGTTCTCCTGCTGCATCCAGCGGTGCAGCATTTTTTCCTGCAGCGGAATGTAGACCCCTTCATCGGGATTGCGCCCGGTCTCGCGCTCGTTATTGAAGGGCCACATGAACGAATCGGCGAAAAACACCCACGGAAAGCGCTTCGGGTCGAGATAGTCCGGCATCATGGCCCGATTCGCCACCGAACTTTCCGTGTTGATCTTGTCGAGTATCGAGTCGAAGTACGCCGTGCCCGTCAATTGCTTCTTCAGCTCGGTTTTCTTGTCGACCAGCCATTTCGCGTGCTCGGGAGAAAGATCGCTGTACGGATATCCAAACAATGCCTTGGCCGCCGCCACCAGTTCAGGATTATCGTCGCGCGTGCGCAGGGCTTCGCTGGCGTTGGGCGGCGCCGCCATCGCATCCACGTCGGGATCGTCGGCGAAGCCGGGATGCGCGTGGTGATCGAACGCCGGGATCTTTTCGATCTGCGGCAGCAGTCGCTGGTAAATCTGCGGCACGTCTGGCCCCGGCAGTGGACGCGCCTGCGCCAGCGCATGAATCGGCAGTGCCGCAAGCAAGCAACCCAGCGAAAATGATATGCAACCTGACAATTTCATGTGTCCCTCAGATGGCCGGCGTCATCCCCAAGGCCCGCGCCTTCACCAGCGGGCCGAGGGATCTCCCCTGCAATCCCTGTAAGCGAGATCCTTCGCTCCGCTTGTAAAACGGCTCCGCTCGGCATGACGCCGACTCGCTTCAATCCCCAACCACCGTTCCCTGCCACGCCGACGATACTTTCTGAATGCGATCGACGGCTTCCCGCAATGTCCCCATCGACGATGCAAACGAGAAGCGGATGAAATCCTTGCCCGCCGGGCCAAACGCGGCGCCGGGAATGGCCGCCACGCCGGCTTCTTCGAGCAGCACGCGGCACAATTCCTCGGCCGCCATGCCGCTCCCCGTGATGTCCACCCACGCGTAGAACGCGCCTTCGGGCGGTACAATGCGAAACCCAGGGACGCGATTCAGATCGCGCGCAAACTGATCCCGCCGGCGGGCAAATTCCCCGACCATGCGATCCGTGTTGCCTTCCCGATCCCGCAGCGCGTCAATCGCTGCATACTGCGTGAACTCGGCCACGCAGGTAAAGGTATTGACGATCATCATATTCAGCGCCGGCACGACTTCCGGTGGCGCCACCGCATATCCCAATCGCCATCCGGTCATGGCGAAGCTCTTTGAGAAGCCATCAATGATCAGCGTGCGCTCGTGCATCCCTGGATAGCGCAGCATGGAAAGATACTCGCCGCTGTAGATGATGCGGGCATAGATCTCGTCCGAAAGCACCCATAGGTCGTGCTTGACCGCGAGCTCCGCGAGCCGGCGCTGCACCGCATCTGTGTAAACGGTCCCCGTAGGGTTTCCCGGCGAATTCGTGAGCAGCATGCGCGTGCGCGGAGTGATCTTTGCCGCGATCTCGTCGATATCAGGCTGAAGCCGATTGCCCATGGACAGCGTGAACGGCACCGGCACCGCGCCCAATCCGAGCGTGATCGAAGGATACCCGGGAAATCCAGGATCGGGATAAAGCAC
>DASYYT010000029.1:0-18728 GCA_035949755.1 Candidatus Sulfotelmatobacter sp. | reverse complement strand
CAACCAGAGCCTGCTGGGAATCTGGAGTGATTTCAGCAACACCTTCTTCATGGCTACCATTGGAGTGGCGTGCATCGCCCTGGTGGTCGGCGGAATCGTCATCATGAACATCATGCTGGTAGCCGTCACCGAGCGTACCCGTGAAATCGGCATTCGCAAAGCCATGGGGGCGCGCCGCGAAGACGTGCTGATGCAGTTTCTCATCGAGTCCGTCACTCTCTCCCTTATGGGAGGCCTGCTCGGAGTCTTGCTGGGAGCGGGCATTGCCGAATCCATTACCGCCCTTATCGGTATGCCCTCAGCCATCAAATTTTGGGCCGTGGCCGCCGGATTGATTGTCTCCGCCAGTGTGGGCGTCTTCTTTGGCGTTTGGCCAGCCCAAAAAGCGGCGAAGCTCGACCCGATTGCAGCCCTGCGCTTTGAAATGTAGAAAAGCGGGAGAGATTGAGTAATTGTGTAATTGAGTATTTGAGTAATTGAAAAGCCGAGTCAACGAGGATTTTAAATTACCCAATTACCCAATTACAAAATGATCTGATGGTCGGCAAAAGCGAATTCGGCGAAATCGTTCGGATGGCCCACGACACCATCCGCAGCAACAAGCTGCGCTCCTCCCTCACCGTTCTCGGCATCGTCATCGGCGTGGCCGTCGTCATCAGCGTTTCCTCCATCGGCCGCGGGCTGAATGACAACGTTCAATCCATCGTCGCCAGCATCGGCTCCAACGTCATTTTCGCCTTTCACATCGAGCCCTTCACCTTCGGACGCCCCACCGAAGAGATGCGCACTCGCAAGGAACTGACTTACGAAGATTCGCTCGCCATCGCAGAGTTGCCCCACGTTAAGGCTGTCACCGCCGGCCTCCGTTATTTTCGCCCGGAACTTGGCGTCGGATCCTTCGCCGTGAAGTACCGCGATAAAAAGGCAAAGAACACAATTCTGGAAGGCGATCAAGCTTCGGCCAAGGAAGTCTTCGACCTGCAACTCGCGAGTGGCCGCTGGTTCAGCGAGGTCGACGAAGAGCACCACTCGCCCGTCGTCCTGCTCGGCTCGGAGACCACGGAAGAATTGTTTGGAAACGAGGACCCGCTCGGCAAGGAAGTAAATATCGAAGGCCAGCTGTTCACCGTGATTGGAACGGTCATGCCCGTGAAATCTGTCTTCGGCGGCGGCAAGAATCCGGAAGACAACAAGGCTGTTTTTCCTTTGAGCACGCTGCGGAAGCTCCACCCTGAACTCAAGCAGCACTGGATCAGCATCAAAGCCACTTCTCACGATGATGTTCCCAAAGCCATCGACGAGGTGCGCGAATTGTTGCGCCGCCGGCGCAAGGTTCCTCCCGACAAGCCCGATAACTTTGCCGTCTTTACCGCCGACTCCATCAATGACGTGTGGAACCAGCTCACCGGCATGCTGTTCATCGGCATGTTCGCCATTTCGAGCGTCGGGTTGATCGTCGGCGGCGTCGGGGTGATGAACATCATGCTCGTCAGTGTCACCGAGCGAACCCGCGAGATTGGAGTGCGCAAGGCCATCGGCGCGCGTAAACGCGACATTCTTTTGCAATTCACCCTGGAGGCGATCATTCTCACCGCCATTGGAGGAATCTTCGGCATTCTGCTCGGCGCCGTCGTGGTTTGGGCCATCCCGGCGGTCTGGCCGTCACTGCCGGCGCGAATGTCCACCTTCTGGACAGCCTTCGGTTTCACCGCGTCGGCCGGAGTCGGTCTGATCTTTGGAATTTATCCGGCGTGGAAGGCGGCGAACCTCGATCCCATTGAGTCGCTGCGCTACGAATAGATGGCCGGCTCTCGCTCATGATGCACACGATTGCCGTCATTCTCCAAATCATTGCAGTCGCAGGTTGCGTTTCCAGTTCCTTTTACTACCTGCTTTGCTGGTGGTCTGCGGACGCTTTCGTGCGCCGGCGTACAGCAGCGGCCAAACCTGGCTCAACCGCTGCCCTGCCTCCTGTCTCGATTCTTAAGCCCCTCAAGGGCACCGATCCGGAGATCTACGAGAGCTTCCGCAGCCATTGCCTGCAGGATTATCCCGAATACGAGATCATCTTTGGCGTGAGCGATGCGCAAGATCCGGCAGTCGCCAGCGTCGAGCAATTGCAGCGGGAATTCCCTCGCCACAAGATCCGGCTGCTGGTGTGCCCGGAAATTCTCGGCGCCAATGTGAAGGTGAGCAATCTTGTTCAGATGGCGCGGGCTGCGCGTTACGACTATTTTCTGGTCAACGACAGCGATATCCGGGTGGACAGCGATTATCTCCGCCGCGTCATGGCGCCATTGGCAGACGAGCAGGTGGGCATGGTCACCTGTTTGTATCGCGGCATTGCAGCGCCCACCATCGCATCGCGCTTGGAGGCTCTCGGCATCAGCTCCGATTTTTGCGCCGGTGTCCTCGTCGCCCAGCAACTGGAGCATGGCCTCCATTTCGCCTTGGGATCCACCCTGGCATTCAGCCGGCAAGATCTGCAGCGCATCGGCGGATTCATGCCGCTCGTTGACTATCTCGCCGACGACTATGAGTTAGGCGCCCGCATCGCTGCTTTGAAAAAGAAAGTTGTGCTCTCCGATGTGGTCGTGGAAACCCATCTGCCGGCCTATGATCTGCGTGCATTCTTTGATCACCAGTTGCGCTGGTTTCGCGGGATCCGTGACTCTCGCCGCAAGGGATACATCGGACTGATCTCCACCTTTGGAGTCATGTGGGCGCTGCTCCTGCTCATTTCGGCGCGCGCCGCTCCATGGTCCTGGATTGTATTGGGCCTGATCCTGCTGTTGCGGACGGCCGTGGCGCTGGTCATGTGCCGAAGCGTTCTGCAGGATGAAGACACGGTCGAGCAACTCTGGCTGCTGCCGCTGCGAGATCTGATCGCCGCCGCCGTCTGGCTTGCAAGTTTCGCCGGCAATACCGTGACCTGGCGCGGTGCCCGGTTTCAATTAAAAAACGGGCGCATGACCCGCATTTCGTCATAGCCGCCCCTCGCGATCTCCAGCCGCGGCGCGCCGTAACATTGAATCCAGCACTTCAGGATGGAATCAACTCGAACCGCCCGTCGGCGAACAGCCGGTAGCGCCTCCCTCTCCACGTAATCGTGTTCCCAACAAATCCCGCCAGCCAGAAGCAGAATCCCAAAACGTCCTCTATCGGCAACAACAGCCAGTTGATTCGAGCCTTCAGAACACGCCACGAGACCATGTAAGCCGCGAGCCCTCGAACCACCGCCGTCACCGGCAACACCGGCCACCATGCCGGGGCGAACCCGCATACCAGCAGCGCCAGCGGCAAAGGCATCGTGAACAATTGCCCCAAGTACCCCGCCGGACGCGAGCGTCGCGTGCTGCGCGCCCAGCGCAGCCGATGGCTGAAGTTCTCCCCCAGCCTGGCGCTCCCGATGTGGTGCTCGATCACGTACGACGAAAGAATCACGCCGTGACCTTCCTCTGCCGCAAACTTGCCGATCACAAAATCTTCCGCCAGATAGTCCTTTACCCGGTCGAAGCCCCCGATCGCTTCCAGTACATGGCGCCGTGCTGCGATGGTGGGCCCAACCGCAAAGTGCATCCCTTCAATCATGCGCGCCACCAGCGCTCCGCCCCAAAAGTCGGTGTTCATCCCGGTCGCTTCCAGTCGCGACCACAAACTCCGCCCTGCCACCGCGCGGTAAGGACACGTCGCCACTCCCAGATGCTGGTCCTGAAACTCGGCAGCCACCGTGCGCAACAGATCCGGAGTCACGCGTATGTCGCTGTCGCTCATCACCACCAGATCATTGGCCGCAGCCGATAGCATGCGATCGAGACTGAAGACTTTTGCGTTCGGATACGGAGGCTCGCCCGTGATTAACAAGCGCGACCGCTGCTTCGGATATTCCCGCCGCAGCCGGTCCACTATCTCCGACGCCGGATCCTTCTCGCTGCGCACCGCAAATAGAATTTCGAACTCCGGATAATCCTGCTCAAAGAAAGTTCGCAGGTTCGATTCCAGATCTAAATCGAGCCCGGCAAGAGGTTTTAGAATGCTGATCGGCTCAGCCCGCTGTAGAGCCGGAGCTCGGACCGCCAGGTATCTCTGCGCAGCCACCATCTGCAGAACGGAATAAACAAGAGAGCCAACAAGAACGAGTAGGAAAATACTGGCTACGATGGTAGCTGGATGCATGGAATGTGGCGGTAGAAACAGCGCATCGCTCGCGCCTGGGACCATGGAGCCGGCCGGGGCCGTCAGTCATTATACCTAGTCGTCACAACCCTGATTCGGGTTCGCCGCGCCGGCGCCTCCGGCCCCAGGTTTTGTGACATGGTTCAGCGCCCCGCGGACCTTTCCGCTGAATTGTTTCAGCGTGTAAGGTTTTTGCAGGAAGTTCACGTTGAGATCAACCACTTTGTGATCCAGCACCGTTTTGCCGGCGTAGCCCGAGACAAACAAGAACTTCATGTCAGGCCGCAGTCGCCCCAGTTCCCTGGCCAGTTCGCCCCCGCTCATGTTCGGCATCACTACGTCTGTCACCAGCAAGTCAATCGCCGAACCATGTCGGCGCGCGATCTCCAGCGCTTCCAGGCCGTCTTTGGCCTCCAGCACGGTGTACCCCTGCTGCCGGAGAAATTCCGCGCTCGCTCGCCGCACCGCTCCTTCATCCTCGACCAGCAACAAAGTTTCTGTCCCGCCAGCCAGCTTTGCTGTATCCCGGGGCCTACCCTCACCCGTGCGGCTTCGCTCCGACACGCATGGCAGATACACCCGGAACACTGTGCCCGAATCCGCTTCACTGTACACCCAGATGTAGCCCTTGTTCTGCTTGACGATCCCGTATACCGTTGCCAGTCCTAGCCCGGTCCCTTTTCCCGACGGCTTGGTCGTATAAAAAGGCTCAAACACATGAGGCAAAATTTCCCGCGGAATTCCCGCCCCATCGTCGCTGACCGTGATCAGTGCATACCGTCCCAACGGGATGACCGCGGGCTTGGCCTGCACATAATCGCTGTCCAGATATACGTTGGAAGTTTCTACCCGTAGGTGTCCCCCCTGCGGCATCGCATCTCGCGCATTCGCCGCCAGGTTCATCAGAACTTGTTCGATTTGTACCGGGTCCACTCGCACCGGTCCCACTCCTTGTCCCGCAACAAAAGTGAACTCGATATCCTCGCCAATCAGCCGAGGCAATGTCTTCGCGATGTCCGCGATCACGCGGTTAAGTTCGACCACGCGCAGCGCCTGCGGCTGTTTCCGGCTGAAGGCCAGCAGTTGTCGGGTCAACTCAGCCGCCCTTCGCGCCGCCAATAGAATTTCGTGGATCTTGTTTTCCAACCCGCTGTCCCGCGGAACTTCATCCAGCGCCAGCTCCGAGTAGCTGGTTATGATCGTGAGCAGATTGTTGAAATCGTGCGCCACCCCGCCGGCCAGCCGCCCCACCGCGTCCATCTTCTGCGCCTGCAGCAGCTGCGCTTCCAGCCGCAGCCGGTCCGTCAGATCGCGTCCGTGCGCGATGAAGTGCGTAATCTCTCCGCCCCCATCGCGCACCGGGCAGATGCGTTCCTCCTCGTAATACAGTTCACCGTTCTTCTTCCGGTTCACCAGGATTCCCCGAAATACATTTCCCGCCACAATGGTGCTCCACAGGTCCTGGTAAATCTCCGGACCTTGTTCGCCCGATTTGAGAATGCGAGGCGTCCTTCCGCAGGCTTCCTGCCTCGTGTATCCCGTCAGCGCTTCGAAGGCGGGATTTACATATTCGATAATCCCCTGCCGGTCGGTGATGACAACCGTATCCGGCGATTGCTCGACCGCCCGCGACAATTTCCGCAGCGACTCGTTCACCACCTGCCGTTCCTTCTGCAACGAGTGCAGCGCCAGCGTATTGTGGATCGTCCGGATCAGCGTAGCTCCGTCGATCTGCGATCGCGCCACGCAGTTCCATGTGTCCGCTTCAATGATCTCCGCTACCGTCTTCTCATCCGCCCCCTCGGTCAGCAGGATGAATGGCACCGAAACCCCTCCCTCATGCAGTTCTGCCACCAGTTGCACCGCCTCGGCATCCCCGGTCCCGTGCTCGAACAGCACCAGGTCGTACGCTTTCTTTTGCAATTGGCTCTTCGCGTCGTCCAGCGATCCCGCATGGTCCAGCTCAGCCGTCAGCATGCTGCGGTTTTGTTCCAGAATCTCTCGTACCAAAAAAAAGTCTTCTTCCTTGTTGCCGACCAGCAAAACCCGCACCGGAGCAACTGCACTCTTCGTACCCGTGATCACTGGACTCTCTCCATGACTAGTTACCATCGGAATCCAGCGCGCTGGAGTTTAATGGCGCTTTGGAATCTCCCGTGACACACCGGCAGAATTTGCCGCTCCCGGGAAATTAGAAAATAATCATCTCTGTCTTTCTCTCGTCATTCCGACCGCAGGGAGGAATCCCTCCCCGATCCGGTCGACGCGGCTCCAGGGATTTCCCCGGCGCCGGGACGCACCGACACCCGGGTTACTGCGACCAAAGTTCCAGCAGCACCCTCTTTTTTTTATTAACCAATTTCAAACTCCCTCGTCTAATGAAGCAGAGTTTGGGGGATCTGTACTCCGTATCAACACCCATGGAACCTGCCCGCGGCCCGTTGCGTATCACCCGTTAAGTAGGGTCGCCTCAGGTGGGGTTGAAGCTCCTTCGGCTGCGCTGCCCCTGCACAGCGCATGAACAGACGCGTGAACTTTTATGGGGGAAGGTATGCAAAACGTGCAAAACACGAGGCTCGGTGCGGCAGAAAGATATGACCTTGGCCATGTGCAGGAAGTGATTCGGCAGGCCCATGACGAGCTGCGCCAACTGCTGCAACAGCGCGCCGAGATCATGAAGCGGATCGGCACCGTCAAGCAGACCATCTCCGGCCTGGCCAACTTGTTCGGCGATGGCGTACTGAACGATGAGTTGTTGGAATTAGTTGACCGCAAGAGCAGCGGCCGCCAGCCCGGTTTCACCAAGGCTTGCCGCATGATCCTGATGGAGTCCGGGCGCGCCCTGAATTCCCGCGATATCTGCGACTACTTCCAGGCCAGGATGCCGGAATTGCTCGCCCGCCACAAAGATCCCATGGCCTCAGTCACCACCGTCCTGAACCGCCTCGTGGATTACGGCGAAGCCGAAGCCGTGCTCGCCAACGGCCGTAGAGCCTGGCGCTGGGTCGCCGATGTTCCCGCAACCGATGTTCCCGCAGCGCCGGCAGCCGAGTCAACTCTGTCCCGCAGCATCGCCTAAAACCGCTGCTCGTCGCGAGCTTACACTCGGGAGAATTGGCTTCGGGGAGAGCCGTAGCCGGTGGGACTCAATCCAAACTACCCCGGCGGCAGCAACATCCCCTTCTCCAGATGCCGTGTAACGTGCGCATACGACGCCGCGTGCGGGTCGTGCGTCACCATCACAATCGTCTTATGAAAGTCCTCATTCAGCCGCTTCAAAATCTCCAAGATCTCGGTTGCCGAATGGCTGTCCAGATCCCCGGTCGGTTCATCCGCCAGCAATAGCGTCGGATCGCTTACGATCGCCCGCGCTATGGCCACTCGCTGCTCCTGCCCGCCGGAAAGTTGCTTGGGCAAATGGTCGACCCGATCCTCCAGCCCTACCAATTTCAGCGCCGTCATGACATGTTCCCGCCGCTGCGGCGAGTTCAGCCGGGTCAACAGCAACGGCAACTCCACGTTCTCGAACGCAGTGAGCACCGGAATCAGATTGAACGTCTGAAACACGTACCCGATGTGTTCGTTGCGCCAGTGGGCGATCTGCGCATCGCTGAAGCGGAAAATATCCTGGCCTTGCACCAGCAGTTCTCCCGCCGTCGGCCGGTCGATCGCCGCAATCATATTCAGCAGCGTGGTCTTGCCCGACCCCGAGGGCCCCATCAGCGCAAGAAACTCGCCCTTGGCAATGTCAATCGAGACATCGTCCAGCGCCGTTACCTGAAAGGCATCGCGCTTGAAGATTTTGCTGACCCCGCGAACCTGAACTACTTTCGTGCTCGTGGCAACGTTCGGTTCTGCAACTGTGCTCATGATTGCCCCTTGATTTTAATTTTGTCCCCGTCTTTCAAAGTTGCCGGCCCCGCCGTGATCACGTCCTCGCCTCCCACCAAACCATCCACCAGCGCCCCGTCGGCCCGCTGGCCGGTCACATGAACTTCTCGCGCCACCGCTTTGCCATTGAACGCGATCAGCACGATTTTTTTGCCGTCCCGCTCCCGAATCGCCGTGGACGGCACGAACACCCCCGCTGGCCCCTTCGCATTCTTCGGCCTCTCATTGGCCAGGAACCGCACCGTCGCATTCATCTCCGGGCGCAGCTGAACATCGGGATACTTCCCCGGATTCAGCACCTGCACTTTCACCTGCACCGTCGCCTTTTGCCGGTTCGCCTCGGGAGAAATCTGCGCGATTTGCCCGTCATACTGCTTATCCGGATACGCGTCCGTCGTGACGATAGCCTTTTGGGCCGGGCTCAGCCGTGCGAAATCCGCCTGCGCGATGTCGAGTTCCACCTGAAGATCGTTGAGGTCGGCCAGCGAAACCACCGATCCCTGCGGTCCTCCGGCCGCCGCGCTGGCAAATTGTGCCGTGATCAGTTCGCCTTTCTCCGCCGTGCGATCCAGAATCGTTCCGGTCACAGGCGCCCGAATCACGGTCGCATCCAGTTGCGACTTGGCGTAATCCAGTTGTCCCTGCGCCTGCGTCAGCGCACCCTGCGCGCGCAGAAGTTCCTCCGGCCGCGGTCCGATCCTGGCCAGCTCAAATGCCTTCTGCAGAGAGTTCACCCGCTGCTGATCGGACTCGTACTTCGCCGTAGCATCGTCCAATTGCTGCCGCGACACCACTCCGCTGGCTGCCAGTTCTTTCGTCCGGTCCAGGGTCAGCTTGTCATTCACCAGCGTGGCCCGGGCCTCATCAAGATTATGCTGCGCCTGTTGAATCTCCTCCGGACGCGACCCGTGCTGCAACTCTTCCAGATAGGCCCGCGCATTCTCCACCGCTCCCTTCGCTTGCTCGTACGAGGCGCGGAACTCCTGGTCTTCCAGCCTTACCAGCACTTGCCCTTCTTTGACCTTGTCTCCCTTTTCCACCCCAATCCATGCCAGCCGCCCTGTGACTTTGGAATTCACATTGATGGTGTGATGCGCCACAATGTAGCCGGTGGCCGACAGAACCGTTCCCCCCTCATCGTTTCCGCTGGTGTCTGCCGATGCTCGAACCACTTCGACTTCCGCCGTGTCGGAAGAGAATGCCCGGTAAGCCAGCGCAAAAAGCCCCAGCAGCACGACCGCAGCGACGCCAATGATGATGTAACGCCGCGCCCAAGCCGGCGGTTCGCCGCCAGCGCTGTCCCCTCGCTGCGAGCGGTCAATCCGCAGGCTCTGCAAATCTTCGTGTTTCGTATCAATCCCCATGCCTATGTCTTTCCTTCGTGCACCTTGGTGACCTTCGTGGTTGATGCCTTGATCTTTACCCTCGGAGCGCGTTCAAAATATTTTGCCGCGCTGCATGCCAGGCAGGCGCCAGCCCGCCCACAAATCCCATGATCAGCGCAAAGATAATCGCCCGCATCGCCACCGTCGGGGTAATCCGCAACGCGAACACCACCTCGCTGAACGTAACCGCGTTCGACGTTCCCGTCTGCATTCCATTGAACGGAAGCATCAGCAGGATCCCCACCACCGCCCCCAGCAACGCCAGCAGCAGCGATTCCAGCACAAAAGAAGTCAGAATCGCCGGCCGCGAGAAGCCGATCACTCGCAAGGTTGCGATTTCCCGCCCGCGGTAGGCCACTGCGGCATACATCGTATTCATAGCCGCAAAGATCGACCCAATCGCCATGATCACCCCCACCACCCACCCAATCACTTTGATCGGCGTGCCCGAACTGGTTTGCTTGGCATAGTAATCGTTTTCCAGCATGCCTTCGAGCTTCAGCCGCTGATCATCGCTCACCCGGTTCTTCAACGCCTCCGCCGAGATCGGGTCAGTGGCGCGCAAGTATGCCGACGAGAATCCTCCCTGCCGGTCGAAGTCCGAGGCCATCTGATTCACATCGCCCCAGACTTCTGATTCATACGCCGACCCTCCTGCGTCAAACACGCCGACCACTTTCCACGATCCTTTCCCAAACTGCATGCTGTCCCCGATATTGGCGTGCGAAAATCGGTCCCGCACCGACTTGCTGACCACTACCTCGCGCTGTCCCGGCTCGAACCATCGCCCCTCAACCAGTTTCACTTTTGCCGGCTTCCCCGGCTCATCCGCCATTTGCCGCATTTCCAGCCCGGTCGGCATCATGCCCCGCACCGTCACGTTCACCTCTCCGGTCCCATCCTTCCGCGGCAGCACAATCACCACCACCCACTCTCCGGATGCGATCGGCTCGCCGTGGCTGTCTTTCGCAATGCCAGGCAGCGTCTTCAGGACAGGAAAAAGAGAGGCATCGAATCCCCCCGACAACTCCGCTTCCGATCCCTTGCGCAGCACCAGCACGTTCAGCGGGCTGCCGCTGCTGACGAATGCCTGGTCCAGCCCCGCCACCAGCGCCATCAGAAAGATTGCCGTCGTCACCGTCAGCGCGATTCCCAACGCCGTCATGACGGTGAGCCCTTTGCGAAGCTTCAAATTCCGGATGTTGTAGCTGATCGGTATCGCCATAAAAGTTTTCGAGTCCTATTCAATTCCTCAGCCCCGCTAGCCTATGTGCCGCAACCCATCCACGATGTTCATCCGCGATGCCCGGTAAGCCGGCAAATAGCCGCTCACGATCCCCAACACCACCGCGACCAGCAGCGAGATTCCAGCCGTGATTCCGTTGACCTTCATATTCAGCGGAATGCCAAGCCCGATAAAGCGATGAGTGATCCCCGTGATCACCGGGATCGCCACCGCCACTCCAATCACTCCTCCCGCCAATGCCAGTGCCACCGATTCGCTGACGAATATCGATAGCAACCCTTGCCGGGTAAATCCTAGCGTCTTCAGCAATGCCACCTCACGCGTCCGGCTCCGCACTGACATCGCCATCGTATTCGCCGAGACCAGCATGATCGTGAATACCACCGCTCCGCAGATGCTCAGAATGAATGCCTTCACATTCCCCAGCGAAGCCACGAATCCCAGTTGAAATGCTTTTTCGCTCTCCGTCTTCGTCTGCAGCGGCGAGTTGCGGAACATGTCGTCGATGGTTCTCGACGCCTCCGCCACATGATCGGGCGAGTCAATCTGCGCCGCATACCATCCGGCTTGTCCCTTGAACCACGGCACCGCCTCTTCCAGGTACTTGGTATTGAAATACAATCCGTTCTGCGGCGGATCGCGATGATAAATAGCACGCACCGTCAAATCCAGATTGGTCGGAAAGATGTTCCCCTGCAGGTGAATGCGATCGCCAATCTTCCAGCCATACTTCTTGCACAGCATTTCGTCCACCAGCGCCCCCGCCCGATCCTGCTGCCAGCTTTTGACCTCATCCAGCGGGACAATCTTGTCCGAGGCGACTTTCAAATACTCGTCGGGATCGGTGGCAAATTGCGCAAAGAAGTGCTCCGGCCGGTCGTCAATGTATCGTCCCCCGAACCAGGTGATCGGGGCCACGGCATTTACCCCCGGCACGCTCCGAATCTTCTCGCGATAGTAGGCCGGCAGAAAAAACGCCAGCGAAACCCGGTCGCGGATGACCAACCGCCGCGCCGCCTCCGGCGCCACCTGGTCCACATAAAACGATCGCCAGATGCAGATCATCATCGTCAGCAACAGCAGCGAGAAGCTGATGCTGATCATGGTCAGCAGGCTGCGCCGCTTGTTGCGAAATGTATTCCGTACGATGAAGCTGCCTAGCGTCATATCCTCATCCGATGTGCCTTAGCCCATCCACAATGTTCACCTGTGAAGCGTGATAAGAAGGAATCGCTGAACTCAGCAGTCCCACTACCGCCGAGGTCAGCAGCGCCGTGATCCAGATTCCGGGCGTAACTTTCATAGGGAAGAAGCTGAAAAATTGCGGAGAATGGGTCAGGCCGTAAACCAGCAGCCAGCTCAGGCTTGCCCCGATCAGCCCTCCTCCCACCGCCAGAGCCACCGCCTCGCTGACGAATAATCCCAGGACACCTCGCCGGGTGAATCCCAATGTCTTGAGCACGGCCACTTCCCGCGTGCGCTCGCGAATCGACATGGCCATCGTATTGGCCGACACCAGCAATGTCGCGAAAACCACAGCCGAACAGATGCTCAGAATGAACGCCTTCACGTTGCCCATCATGGCCACGAATTCCAGGCCGAATGCCTTCTCGCTCTCGGTTTTCGTCGGCTGCGGCGAGTTCCGGAACATGGCGTCCACCTCGCTCGCAACTTTGCTGACGTCCGAAGGAGAGTCAGCCAGAATGCTGAACGTGCCCGCCCGGCCCTTGAAGAAGTCAACTGATTCCTCAACGTATTTGGTATTGAAGTAGACCGACTTGTTGTCCGGATGTGCGGTATAGATTCCACGAATGATCAACTCGAGATTGACCGGGTAGATGGTCCCCTGCAAGACGATGCGGTCGCCAAGTTTCCATCCGTATTTCTTTGCCAGGGCGCTGTCGACAATCACGCCTTGGCGATCCCTCTGCCACGCCCTCACCTGATCTTCGGGCATGGAAATGTCGCGGTATACCTTGAAGAATTCCTCCGGATCCGTGCCAAACTGCGCGAAAAAATTCTCCGGCTTCTGGTCTTTGTAAATGCCTCCAAACCAGGAGACCGGCACCACCGCCAGAACTCCGGGAAGGGCCCTGATTTTCTCGCGGTAGAAGCCCGGCAAATTAAAAGTCAGCGAAACCCGGTGCCGAACCACCAGTCGCTGCGCCGATTCGGCGCTGCCCTGATCCAGATAAAAGCCGCGCCAGATGGTCATCATCAGCGTGAGCAGGAGCAAAGAGAAAGCGATACTCAGCACCGTCAGCGTGCTGCGGCGTTTGTTCCGGAAGGCGTTTTTGGTGACGAACCGCGTCAACGTCATGGATGTACCCCAGAAAGAAATGGAAACCGGACGCAGAAGGCGGATAAACCTGGGCGCCTCCAGCATAGTCGAAGTTGCTCAGGCTCGACAATCGCGCCCGATGAATTCTCTGCCAATTTCAAAGTGTTGGATCTGCGCCCGGCCATGACGGTTTCTATCTTTTCTCAGCCTGCTCCCGCCCGCCAGTGGAGATCGTCATTTCGGCCGCATGACAAATGTCATCCCCAGCCCCACATAACAAGTACAACCGCGATGTTTGCCGCAAAGTTACGGGCGACCAACCCGCTGCGGAACAGTGCCGGTTCGCCGCAATAAGTTCGCCGCCATCGGTGCTTCGCGATAAGGTGGAAGAGCGGCCCTTCAGGGCCGCGTTAGGCCTGCGCAGAAATGCCGGACTTTAGCCCGGGACGCCGCACCGAACCACATCCTGCCACTTGCGCCGCGCCTGCCGGCCATCCTGCAATCTGCGATCTAAAATTTGCCATCTACAATCATCGAACCCCCCGCCTTCCCGCGCTTACTTTCGTAACTCGAACCCTCATCCATCCAGCGATATCCTTTCCCTAGCTCCATCTCCGAAATCTCCGCTTCGAGAGAACTTTCGTAGTGCTGCGCTGATCGTGTGATGGATTGGAGCTACGAGGCAATGTCCACAAGAATCGGCCAATTCGATATCCTGAGTGAACTCGCGAAGTCACCCACTTCGACCGTCTACAAAGTCAACGACGAATCCGGACAGACCGTCGTCCTCAAGGCGATTCCGCTGAGCGCTTTCGGCGACAGTGCCCCCGCCCTCAAGCAGGCTCTGCTCCAGGAAGTGGAAAGCGTCAAAGTTCTCAGCAGTTCCAACATCACCAGTGTGACCAGCGCCTGCGAAATTGACGGCCAGTTCTGCGCCTCCATGGAATACGTCCAGGGCAACAGTATTGCCACTATGCTGGCGCGCAAAGAAGGATTTTCCATCTGGGATTTGCTCGATATCGGGCGCCAATTATGCAGCGGCTTCGATCACGCCAAGCAACACGCCATCGTTCATTACAGTCTGGAGCCCGCCAAGATCATGTGCGGATGGGACGGCACGGTCAAGATTTTGAGCTTCGGCGTCTCCAGCGTCGGCAATTTTGTACAGCACGCTAGCGGAGTTTCCCCCGTTCTCCACTACATGTCGCCCGAGCAGATTCGCGGCGAAGCCCTCGATTCCCGCTCCAACCTGTTCAGCCTGGGCGCCATGTTCTACGAGATGGTGACCGAGCGCCATGCGTTTGACGGACAGGATATCGAATCCCTGCGCCAATCCATTCTTCAGAGCACGCCCGTCGCACCCATCCAGTTGAATGCCAAGGTTCATCCCCTGCTCAGCGATCTCATCATGAAGGCGCTGTCAAAAGATCCGGCGCAGCGCTATCAGACCGGCCGCCAGCTCCTCGATGACCTCGAGAATTGCAAAGAGTCCCGGCCGTCGAGGAAGGCCGAAGCTCCCAAAGGTATCGTAGCTCCGCCGCAGGTCAGGGCAGGGGTGCAGTCCAAGTTCGTTGGTTCGGCGCCCGCGCAGCCCGCTCCAACTCGCGCACCGGCAGCTGCCACTCCGGTCGCACCCAAGCCGCCGGCCCCCGCGCCCAGGCCGGTCACAAGTGCGCCCGCCAGTGTGCCGACGCAGCCGCCCGCGAAATCATCTCGCTTGGCCACACCGAAATCCGTTGCTGCTGCGGCCGGTATGGGCGCCAGTTCCGCCGCCCCCACCCATTCGACATCTCCAGAAAGCTCAAGCGCGGTAGCCAGTTCGCCGGACGCTTCCATGCAGTCTTCCGATCAGCCCTCGGCGTCCCTATCTTGGGGCGTCGCCGATGAGCCCCAGGTCGAAACCTTTGAGCCGACGGCCCCGCCCGAAGCTCCGAAGTTTGCGGTCGATCCCATGATGGCCGAGGGTGGCCAGAGTGCCGGCTCTTCCACCAGCTTTTCAGAGATGACCGAGCTGCCGCCCCTCAAGGAAGTTTATGTTCCTCCGCCTCCGCCACCTGTCGACCTGCCTCTTGCCTCACAGGTGAGCCCAGCCGCGCCCGCATTTCGCGCCAGCAAAGCTCCGGAAAAACCCAAAGTTCAGCCCCGCGAGGTCGCCCAAAAAGCCATTAAAGAGATCAAGGGGGTTCCGCCCAAACTGCTCGGCTATTCCCTCGCCGCCGCAGCCGTATTGATTCTCGTGATTGGCATCGCGGTGACGATTTACATTCACAATCAAAGCAGCGACGACGATTCCGGCGCTGCCCGCAACCCTGTCCCCGCGGAAACGCAACCGGCTCCCGCCGAGCCTGCTCCTCAGCCGCAGGCCGCCGCGCCCGTTGACACTGAGCCGGCCCCAACCCAGCCTGCGGAAACTTCCGAGCCCCCGGCTCCCGTCGAACAGCCCGTTGCCCGCTCCAGAGGCCGCAGTGCAAGAAAGAAGCCCGTCGCGCCGGTTGTTGTTCCCGGCCAGCTGACGGTTGATTCCACTCCGCGCGGCGCTTTGGTCCAACTCGACGGCCAGGGCGATGCTACCTGGGTCACTCCGCTCGCCTTGAGCAATCTTCAGCCCGGCCCGCATACCATTTCCGTCAGCAAGCCCGGATATTCCACCGATACCCGTACCGTCAACGTGGCTTCCGGCAGTAAGGGGACGACGACCGTCCGCCTCACCCAGATGCTGGCCACACTGATCGTGAAAAGCAATCCCGCCGGAGCCAATATCTATGTCGACGGAAAGGACGTAGGCGCGAAGACCCCGGCCCAGGTCAGCGTCAACAAGGGCCAGCATGTCGTGCTCGTCCGCATGACCGGCTACCTCGACGAAACCATGAGCGCCCAGTTCGTCCTCGGCCAGACCTTCAACTTCGCGCCCACTCTGCGCGCTCTCGGTAACGCCGACAGCATTAAAACCGTCGGCAAGATGTCCCGGCTGTTTGGCGGCAAAGGCTCCCAGGGCCAAGGGATGGTCAGCATCCACACTTCGCCCAAAGGCGCTCAAATCGCCGTCAACCAGCACATGATCGAAAAGAACTCGCCCGTGGAAGTGCTGCTCGATCCGGGTACCTACGTCATCGACATCACGCTGAGCGGCTACGCCCCGATCCACAAAGTCATCACCGCCGACAGAGGCAGCAAAGTAGCGATTGACGAAGTCCTGCAACCGCAGTAGCCCTGGCAAGTAGACTCACGCCAAACGACCAAAGTCTTGGTCCCCCAAGCGCCGCCTTGGAAGAGCGGCCCAAGCGCCACCGGTGGCAGAGCGCCCAAGCACCGCTGTGGAAGAGCGGCCCTTGAGGGCCGCGTTAGGCGTATGCACAAATGTCGGGCTTTAGCCGCCACTGAGCGGCGGTCCTTCCGCGTTTGCGGTGAACACGCCTCTATCATTGGCTCCAACTGATACTTAGGATGGATTCGCCTATTCCGGCAGCTTGAAAATCACGCTGATCTGCGTCTGGATCTCGACCGGCTCCCCGTTGAGCAGGTACGGCCTATATTTCCACTGCTTCACCGCGCTGGTCGCGGCCTTGCTGAGTTGCGAGTCGCCGCTGAGCACTTTGACTTGCGAGATTTCTCCGGTTTTCGAGATCGTTGCCAGCAACTCCACCGTGCCCTCGATCCTCAGCCGCAGCGCGGCCGCCGGGTAGGAAGGCGGAACTTTCTTGATCAGCAATCCTTGCGAAACTCCCTGCGACACATTCAATGTCTGCAGGCTCGGCTTGAACGTGGCTTCCGTGGCCGCAAAGTTGGGCGGGGCAACTTCCGCCGGAGCCAGGCCAGCCAGGCTGGGGGCCGGAGCCTCCGCTGCGGCCTTGCTGTGCGCCGCCGGCACTTTGCCTCCCTTCACCATCAAGGGCGCCGGTTCCGGCTCATCTTCGCTATCGGAATTCGCGGCCTTGGACGAAGGCTTCGTGGAATCGGAAGCAGCAGATGCCTCATCTCCCAGGTTCTTATCGCTGCGATTTGGCTCCTTGCCCGTAGCTGGTTCGCTGGCCGGCGCACTCGTGATCGGCCCAGCCGAAGGCTTCGCCGGCCGCGGCTGAGAGCTCAAGCTGCCCGTCGGCGCGCTCGCGGCCGGAGTGGACACAGTCGTCTGCTGATCCGCAGGCTGATTTCCGGATTGCTGAAAATGCCCCCACCCGAAATACAATCCCGCCGCCACGATTCCCGCCGCCGCGATCCCGATGATGATTTTCTTGCTTCCGCCGCTGGACTCGGCCTCGGTTTCCCCTCCAAGCGTGAAGGTCGGCGCCGACCCGATGATGCCGCTGGGCGCTCCCGTTCCCGCACTGCTCTCCAGTACGTCGTCATCCCCGTCGCTGGCGCGAGCTTTCTCGGGAACGCTTCGGCCTGCGCTGGGTGCTGCGGACTTGAGACTGGACACTTTCTCTTCCCGCGCCGGCGCCGGCGCGCTCGCCGCTCCGCTGCGCGCTGGGGTCGCAGGCGATCCTGCGAACAACGATTTCGCGTCGCTGCGGGTCGCAAAAATCTCCGTCGGCAGAATCGGCCCGTCCGCATCGGCCGCCGCCAACTTCACTTCGGCTTTATCTAAATCCGGTTTGCCTGGATTGTCTAAATCAATGTCCAGCAGATCATCATCCGCCGCCGCCGGTTTCGTGCTGGCAACCGCGGCCGCAGGCCACCCCGGCGTAGGCTTCACCACCGGAACCTCATCCGCTTGCGCCGCAAATACCGGAGCCGGCGCATCGATCGCCGCCGCTTTTGTATCCGGAATGGCTTTCGCAGCCGCAGGATTGGCGGTTGCTATGGGACTCGCCCCTGCAGAAGCCGCGCCTTTGCCCGGCTCGCTCTTGCGCAGCAGTCCGCGCGCCACCCGCAACGTCCCCTTCGCCTGTTCGATGTTGATGGGTTTGGTCAGGACGAGGTTGGCGCCGATGCGGAACGCCTTTGCTACCCCCGCCTGACCTTCCACTACGGCCACGGCCAGCGACGTCTGGTTGGACGCCGAATTCCGTGCGCTCTTGAACAATAAGGTCGCGTTCTGCTCGTTATCGCAGTCCACTACCACAGCGTCGAAGTGTTGGCCCATCAGCTTCTTGACTGCCGCGAATGGCTCGCTGCAGGCCTCGACGGTGAACTCTAGCTCGCTCAGGACCTGGGTCACTGTGCGCGCGGTTTTTTCCTCGGGGCAGAAGAGAAGAGCTGTGTAACCCATACAAAACCATCGTAGGTACACGGGTAAGACCCAGCAAGTTACGCTGGTAATTCGACCCCGGTTGCCAGTTAAAAATCCTCGGTCCCTACCTGATTTTGATGACGTCATCCCGAAGCCCCGCGCTTTCACCAGCGGGGCGAGGGATCTCGCGTGGATATGCCCTGGCTCTTGAGCGTGGATGCTTCCCTCTGCTCAGATGCGCCAACCAGCCCGACTCGGATTACATCGCGCAGGTCCGTCGAGTTCACAACCGCTTCCGGCAAAACGATCAAGGCAGAATGGTAGATCTTCGCAGAATGTTGAAATCCGACCTCCGAGGTCCGAAGTCCGAGGTCTACAATGCCCCCCATGCGCCTCCCGCTCTGGCTCAAGATCGCCTGGACCGTCTGGCTGATTGTCTGGGCGCCGCTCTACTGGCGGCAATACGGCGCGCAAAATTTTCTGTTCTTCTGTGACATCGGAAACTTCCTCATCGGGATCGCCCTATGGCTGGAGAGTCCGCTGATCTTTTCCTGGGCAGCCTGCGGGCTGCTTCTC
>DASYYT010000028.1:0-19530 GCA_035949755.1 Candidatus Sulfotelmatobacter sp. | reverse complement strand
AAAAACCCCTGCTAGCGGAGCAAAATGAAAGCGAGCGATGCCTTTCGCAAAGAAAAAGTTGCTTTTTTCACGGTGCCCAAAGTAAGATGCAATCAGGGAGCGTGCTTGACTGTAAAGCGCTTCCACAGCCCAAGTACCGCCCGGTTCCTTACTTCCAGACTTCGCTTCTAGCTTTGGCGAATACAACTCGACGAGAGGCGGCTAGGTCCGTCTCCATCCCGGTTCGGAGAGTTCAACATGGCGTGGTATGCGTATTGTCTGACCGAGCATCAAACCCTCCCAAATGGAACCCGCACTCGCCGTCCTTTTCTGCTAGAGGGCGTGCAAGGAGTGAACGGAGCTGCGGTTCTGAGCTATCCCAGTGGTGAATTCGCGGTAATAGTCAGCGAATATGACCACACAGCCGCTGAACTGGACCAGAAATCGGCCATTGAACATGCTCGCGTGGTAAGCAACTGCTTCCGCAATTCCACAGTTCTTCCCTTTAAATTCGGCACCATTTTCGACAGCGACGATGCCTTGCGCCAGGCCGTCCGGGTCAACCGGCGGGCTTTTGGCCTGAGTGTGGCCCGGCTGCGGGGCAAGTCGGAAATGCACATCAAGCTGGTGGTGCGCGATGGTTCGCTGCGCGAGGCCATGATTGATGTCGAACTGCCCGACACCGTGGGCGGCGATTACCTGTCGAAGCTGCGGGTGAAAGCCTCGCGGGAGCGCGAAAGGCAGACCAAGGCCCGGGCGCTGTCGGTACAGGTCCACAAGCTGTTCAACCCGCTGGAAGAGGAAGTGAGCTGCAAGAAAGTCGCGCCGGAGGGCATGCTGATCGACATTGCCCACCTCATCGACACCAAGAGCGTGGAGAAATATCAGAACCGCTATAGCACGGCCGCTAAGCAATTGAAGAACTGCGAGGTGGCGATCAGCGGTCCGTGGCCGCCGTATCACTTTTTGCCGGGAAAACTACGGACGGTAGCGGGCAACAGCTAGAATTTTCGCTTTTGTTCAGCCCATGGCGAAACCCGCCATGGGCTTTGCTTTTGGCACGGCCGTGCATGGAATATGCATTGTTGTGCACCTCCGGTTTTCGCCGGAGCGCTTGGGGCGCTTGCGCGAGGACGTCCCAGACTGGAGGTAAGCCTTTGATCCTTATCTGGTTATGAAGAAGGCCAGAACTGCCGCGGGATTTTCTAATTTTGGTGCGAGAAGTGCTTTACTCCGGTGTACTAAGAGGCCGCAACCTCAAGCAACATGACCTTCACTCTCTTCGACTCGCGTCACTTCCTGAGCCGTTCTGGCTGGCGGAACGGCCGTCTTGCATAGCCTTTCCTGAATTGCCTACCAATCGTAGCCTCTTGAACGTGGCCCCAGAGATGGGGCCATTTTTCTTGCCCTGGATGAGCTAGCAGGTTCCGCTGGGCCGGGTCGGGCTGCCGGATTCCTGAGTCGGCAGAGCCTGGGTTGAGGGCAACTTGTAGGGCACGAATCCAGCCAGGCTCGACTCACACTGCGTGATGGCCTGGGTATCGCCTTGGATCGTAGAGGGCAGATTCGGGATCGAAAGGTCCAGCCCTTTGAAGTTGAACGCGGTGGTCAGGTCGCCGACAGTGGCGCGGCGCCAGGCGCTCAAGTTGGGCACTTCGGCTCCGAAGCGGGTCTCGAGAAAACGCAACACCGAGGTGTGATCAAAGAGGTCGGAGGAGACGAATCCGCCACGGCTGAAGGGCGAGATGATCAGCATGGGCACGCGGAAACCGAGGCCGATGGGACCGGTGATCGCCGGACTGCCGATCACGGTCGGGTCTGGAACCGCTGGTGCGGTCACGTACTCGCCCGGTGTGCCGGGGGGCGCGGTCACCGGGGGAACATGGTCGAAGAATCCGCCATTTTCGTCGTAGTTCACGAATAGAACGGTCTTGGCCCAAAGCAGCGGGTTCGCCATCAGAGCAGCAATGATGAGAGAAAGAAAACTTTCTCCAAAGAGCGAAGGCGCGGGCGGATGTTCGGAAGTCAGGATCGATCCGATGAGCCATGAGACCTGGGGAAGATTCCCGGAGGCCACGTCCGACAAAAAGTCTGCGGGGAATTGCGGTCCAAAGGCATTCTGATGCAGCGGCGAGGACGGATCCTGAAAATTCTTGAAATAGGAAAGGACGTTGTCGGAGAGAATGCCGCCGAGAATACTCTCGTCGGGCGTGGAGTAAACCTTCCAGGAAATTCCCCGCGCCTGCAGTTGCTCGGGCATGGTGGTGTAAGTGAGGCGGCCGTACATGGCCGAGCGATTGGACACGATGGTCTGGAGAATGGGCCCGCCATTTTTGCCGTCTGGATCGAGCGAGGCGGCCATGGTGTAGAGGCGGTTGGGATCGGTGGGGCCGATGACGGAGCAGAAATAGTTGTCGCAGAGAGTGAAGGCATCGGCCACGGCGTAGTAGTAGGGAATGTCGGCGCGCGTGTAGTAACCCATGGTTAACAGCGCGTCGTTGGAATTAATGGGCAGACGCGAAGTGACGAAACCGTCCATCTTGCCGTTGTCCCAACTCTGATGCTGCGGCACCCAATCGTGAGTGATGTCGTGGGTGCAGGCGGCATTCGACTGAGAAGTATCGAGGTGGAAGGGTAGGAGCGTGCCCACGGGCGAGACTGTCGTGTTGGAGGGATCGGGTTGCTGGAAGGCGTTGCTGGAATCGGAGAAGCCACGGACCCCGCGGTAGCTGCCAAAGTAGTGATCGAACGAGCGGTTCTCCTGAGTGAGGATGATGACATGCTCGATATCAGTGATTTTGGAACAGCCGGTCACCGCCGACTGAACCAGGTTGGAAACACCGCATCCGTGTAAGCCCAGCTCTGCCAGCGCCGCGGCAGAGCCCAATTGGAGGAGTTCCCGGCGAGTAAGGTTCCGCATTCTCAGGCTTAGATGCAGTTTGCGGGAGAGGATGCCTTCAATTCGTACTAATTCCTCCATTCCTCTATGAGGATCGGCTGCCGCGGTAGCTTGGGTGGACGGATATTTCCGCTCTGTGTGCAGCCGTGGTGAAAGGTCTTAAGATTCTGAGCCACAGAGGACACCGGGGCACAGATGGAATTTTATTTGTAGCGCGGTCTCTTGCAGAGTGGGACGACGCTCCCGAACGGCAGTGATTTCCGACACCTGGTGTAGAGGATGCGGCTGACAGCCTTTGGGGCGGTTGACGCATCTTAATTCCCGCGCTTATGATCTTCGTTCGGCCTTATGACTACGGACGCCTCCGGGAGGGGGCGTCCGAAGATTTTGATAAGCAGTTATTTTGATAGCAGTTTCAGAAGTGATCTATGGATAAGAAGAAACTGGAAACATTCAAGAAACGGCTGGAAACGCGGCAGCAGGAATTGCGGCGGACAGTGACCCGTACGCAGGCGGACGGGCGCTCGGCGGACGAGGATACGGCGCAGGATATCGCCGATCGCGCTGCCAGTTCGTATACCAAAGAATTTTTGTTCAGCCAGAGCAACAACGACCGGCAACTGCTGATGATGGTGGATGGCGCGCTGGCGCGCATTCGCGAAGGCAGCTTCGGAGAGTGCATTCACTGCGGCAAGGAGATCAATGCCAAGCGGCTGGAAGCCGTGCCGTGGACGCGGCACTGCATTGAATGCCAGGAAAAGCTGGAGCAGGGATTGCTGGAGGAAGCTCCGCGGTAAGGACGAGTTTGTGAGTACGGCAAGCCGCCGAGGAATCGGCGGCTTTTGTTTTCTGAGCTGCCGTCGAAAACTTTCACCACCGGGGACACGGAGGTACACAGGGACCGATCGCCCGATCCGCAGGGCAGGTCTTAAATCGCAGAGGCGCGGAGAACAGGGGCCGAGAACGCGAAGAAAAAACCTTTTTACGCAGGGCACGCGGCTGTGGTGGTAACTGCAGCGGCGGGCGAGGACGCCCGCCGCCACAGCCGGCGAGACGCCGGCGCTACTTTTCGGTATCCGGTTTTTTCATTTCTTCGGCGGCGGCTTGGGCTCCGGGCATGACATTCTTCAGCGGGGCCTTGCGCTGCTCTTCCAGTTCGGGATGGGGGAGCGGCTTGCGCGGAAGCATCTGGTCGCGCATGGCGGTGTTGTAGACGAAGATGGCTTCGACCGTAGCGGCCTGGGCGAGGTCATCTGGCTGCAGGCGCTCGTAGGTATCCATGTTGGAGTGATGGGTGCGCGATCCGTAGTCGAGCGGATCCTGAATGAACTGGAAGCCGGGAATGTCGACCGAGTCGAAGGCTTCATGATCGGTGCCCCCGGTGTTGCGCAGGGTGAGGGTGGTGACGCCGAGGTCTTCGAGAGGCTTGATCCATTGCTGGAAGATGCCGGCGATAGCGGAGTTTTCCTGCAGGTAGATGCCGCGAATTTTTCCGCTGCCGTTGTCGACGTTGAAGTAGCCGGAAATTTTCTGCTGCTCGGGTTTCAGCTGGAGCGGTCCGGCGGGCTTGCGCAGGAAATCGGGCAGGACGAGTTGATCGGGAGCGGTGGAGAGCGGAACGAAACCGAAGTGCTGCTTGACGTAGCCGTAGGAGCCGAATTCGCCTTGCTCTTCCCCGGTCCAAAGACCGACGCGGATAGTGCGGCGGGGCTGAATTTTCAGGGCGTTGAAGATGCGCATGACTTCCAGGGCGACGACGGTGCCGGCGCCATTGTCGGTCGCGCCCGTAGCGGAGGCCCAGGAGTCGAGGTGGCCTCCGAGCATCACGACTTCATCTTTCAGCTTAGGATCGGTGCCGGGAATTTCCGCAATGGTATCGAAGCCGTGCTCGTGGTCGCCGGTGAATTCGGTTTCGACATCCATTTCGACCGTAACCGGGACATTGGCTTTGAGCAGGCGGTAGACGCGGCCGTAATTTTCGATGGCCATGACGACGATGGGCAGCGTCTCGGCGTGCTGGCGCTGGTAGGTGAACCATCCCATGCCGCCTCCGCCGTCGTCGAAGATAGTGCCTCCGGAGCCGCCGTTATTGCGGCCATCACGGCTGGGAACGACGATTCCGGCAGCGTGCTCGGCCGCGAAAAACTGTCCGGCCTTTTCGCGAAATTCCAGGCGCTTGATGAAGCGCTGGAAAAATTGTTCGCGCTCACCGGCGTGGACGGGATATTCAGCGAGCTTCTTGAGATCATCATCGGTGAGCCGTTCGAACAATGGCTTGTCCACGGGCTTGACTTCACGCATCTCGCCGAAGAAGACGATTTTCCCGGCCAGCTGGCCTTTGTATTTCTCGAGATCCTTCTCGTCCTTGGCATCGACCCAGACGGCCTGTCCGCTGACCGCGCCTTTGCTGGGAGGCGACCAAGGCAGGGCTTGCGCGATGAAGACAGCGGTGTCGGGGGCCGACATGCGAACCCAGGTATTCAACTGGCGCCATCCCATGCCGAACTCGCCCCAGTCTTCGAGGTGGGCGTTGCTGCATCCCATGGCGGCGAGTTGGTCGCGGGTCCATTCATTGGCGCGCTTCAAATTGGGCGAGCCGGTCAGGCGCGGGCCGATGCCGTCGTCAAGAGCGGAGGCATATTCCATGACGTGCGAGTGCGAGAGACCTTCGTCGCGGATGCGCTGGTACATATTCAGATCAAGGCTCTCGGTCGCCGGCTGCGGCAGTTCGTAGGAGGGCTTGGACTCGTCAGGCTTGGTTTCTTTGGATTTCTTGTCGGCGGCTGCGGACGAAAGAGCGAGGCATAGCAGAATGGTAAGAGTGGAGAACAGCCGCTTGTGTATTAGCATTTCGTATTTTCCTCTCCTGGACGGAAAGCGCAGAGTAGCAGAATAGTTGGGCATTGTTAAAGGTGAAATGCAACGGGCTCTATGCAAAACATTCAGGGTTGTTTTGTTGTAAGGAGATTTCCCAGCCCTCCCCCTAATCCAAACGCGGCGTTTTGACGCCTTTGTTTTGGGGCTGTTAGGATAATGGTTTGTCCAGCCATTCCTACCAGCAGAAGGGAAGTCCGTGCGCGCAGAAACCCGCCATCAACTGAAACAGGATGCATTCAGCCGTATGACGATCGGAGCGGCGGAGAAGACCGCCGATTGGACGGTCGAGCATCAAAACATCCTTATCATCGCCGGAATCGTCGCTCTCATCGTGATCGCCGCCGTGGTCGGCGGCTGGTATTACCTCAACGCGCAGGACGAGAAGGCCAGCCTGGATCTTTCTGTGGCGGTGCGCACCATGGATACGCCGTTGCGCGCGCCGGGGACGCCGGAGCAACCGGATTTTCCGACTTTTACCTCGTCCAAGGAGCGGGCGGAGGCGGCGCGCAAACAGTTTCAGGCGATCGTGGATAAGTATCCGCACACCCGGACGGCCGATATGGCCCGTTATTTTGTGGGCGTGGCGGCGGAAACAATGGGAGACAATGCGGCCGCCGAGAGCAATTTCAAAGAGGTATCAACGCGCGGCAATCGCGAGGTCGCCTCGATTGCCAAGGACGCGCTGGCCTCGCTTTATGGGCAGATGAATCGGCCCAAAGATGCCATCGCGTTGTACCAGGAACTGATCAAGAAACCCACCACGTCGGTCAGCAAAGTGACGGCGGAAATGCAACTGGCCGATCTTTATCAGAACTCCAACCAGCCGCTCGAGGCCAAGAAGCTGTATGAGCAGGTGAAGAAAGATAATCCGGGCAACGAGGTTGGACAGTTGGCTACGCAGAAGCTGACGGAGATGAAGTAGGGTCGGGGGTCGGGGGTCAGGGATTAGTGGCCAGTGCGTTAGCAGTCAGCCGCCGGAATCAAGTTAAAGATGCGACTGCCTGCCGAGTCATGGAATCGCCGATCAATAATACTGATCACCAATCACTGGCGGCTCGTTTGTCTCCCGAGCCCCTGATCCCTAACCTCTTATTCCCGTCCCCTGATACCATGTCTGCAGTCTCTTAAATTACCAACAAATGGACTCCCATGGCCGACATCACACTCCGTGTTAACGGAAGTGAGAAGCAAGTTAGCGTCTCTCCGGAAACACCTCTGCTCTGGGTTCTACGGGATACCCTGGAACTCCCCGGAACGAAATTTGGTTGCGGCGCCGGACTGTGCGGCGCGTGTACCGTGCATGTGGAAGGCAACCCGATCCGCTCGTGCTCGACTCCGGTGTCGCAAGTTGCGGGCAAGAGCGTAACCACGATCGAGGGGCTCAGCGCCAACGGGCTGCACGTGCTGCAGCAGGCCTGGATCGCCGAAGAGGTTCCACAATGCGGCTACTGCCAGACGGGGCAGATCATGACCGCAGCGGCGTTGCTGGCCAAGACGCCGAATCCCAGCGACGACCAGATCACGCAGGCGATGAACGGGAACCTGTGCCGCTGCGGAACGTATGAACGAATCCGCAAGGCGATTCATCGCGCGGCCGGCAATGGAGGTGGGCGATGAGTCCACTGTCACGCCGCAACTTCCTTGGCATGGGCGTTGCTGCCGGTGCCGGGCTGGTCATCGGCTTCTATTTGCCGCATGGAGAGGGACACCAAGACGAGTTCTCTCCGAACGCGTATTTGCGGATCACTCCCGACAACAAAATCACGGTTGTATGTGCGCGATCCGAGATGGGTCAGGGAGTGCGCACGGCGCTGCCGATGATTCTGGCCGAAGAACTCGAGGCCGACTGGAAGCAGATCGAGATCGAGCAGGCCGGGGCGAGCACGCTCTACGGAGATCAGACTACGGGCGGCAGTGCGAGTGTGCGTACGACGTGGGATCCGATGCGCAAGGCCGGAGCGGCGGCGCGGGAGATGCTGATTTCGGCGGCGGCTTTGACGTGGAACGTTCCGCGCTCGGCATGCACGGCGGAGGCGGGGCACATCAAGCACGTGGCTTCAGGCCGTACTTTGAGTTATGGCGAACTGGCGGGGAAGGCTTCGAGGCTGCCGATTCCGACCGATGTCCCGCTGAAGCAAAGCAAGGATTACAAGATTGTCGGGCAGCGGCTGGCGCGCGTGGATACGCCCGACAAGGTGAAGGGGGATGCGGTCTTCGGAATTGATTTCCGGTTGCCCGGGATGAAGTATGCGGTGCTGTCACGGTGTCCGGTTATTGGCGGAAAAGTTTCGGGCTTCGATGACAAGGATGCGAAGAAGATTTCGGGCGTCAGCTATGTGGGGAAGATTGGAGATTCCGCGGTCGCGGTTGTGGCCGACAGCGTGTGGGGCGCAATGGAAGGGCGGCGCGTCCTCAATGTGACTTGGGACGAGGGGCCGAACAAGGATCTGAATACGGCTGCGGTAATGGCTTCGCTGAAGCAAGGGGCGTCGAAGAAGGGCGCGAACCTGTATGCGGCGGGAGATGTGGGGATAGCGGCGGGCCGGCGCATTGCGGCGGAGTACACCTTGCCCTTCATGGCGCACGCGCCCATGGAGCCGGGCAACTGCACAGCCAGCTATCAGGGATCGAAGTGCGAGATGTGGATTCCGACGCAGGTGCCGCAAGATTGCCGCGATTCGGTGGCCCCTGCGGTTGGACTCGATCCGGACCAGGTAAAAGTGAATGTCACGCTGATGGGCGGGGGATTTGGGCGGCGGCTGGAGCATGACTATGCCGTCGAAGCGGCGCTGGTCTCGAAGGCGATCAACGCTCCGGTGAAGGTGATCTGGACGCGGGAAGATGACATGCGCAACTCTACGTACCGTCCGGCGAGCCTGCATCAGCTCAGCGCTACGGTGGATGGGGCGGGATATCCAGTCGCCTTGAGGCATCGCATTATTGCGCCTTCGATCAGCGGCCAAAAAGGGCAGCCGGTGCCGAACGGAGTGGATCCCGATCTGCCGGATGAAGCGGGGCCGGTTTACGAGATTCCGAATTATTCGATCGAGTACGTGATGACCGAAACGCCGGTGCCGTTGGGATGGATGCGGTCGGTGTATGCGCTGCAGGCGGCGTTTGCGCTGGAAAGCTTTATTGACGAGTTGGCGGTCGCGGCGGGAAAAGATCCGGTGCAGTACCGGCTGCACCTGCTCGCCAAGGGGCAAGATTTGCCTTACTTCACGACGACCTGGCACACGGCGCGGATGCGCGCTGTGCTGCAGCTTGCGGCAGAGAAAGCCGGGTGGGAGAAGCCGCTGCCGGCGGGACATTATCGCGGAGTCGCGTGCTTTGGATGCTTTGCCTCCTACATGGCCGAGGTGGTCGAGATCACGATGGAGAACGATCAGCCCCGCGTACATCGCGTGGTGGCTGCGGTGGATTGCGGCCAGGTCGTGAATCCGAGCATTCTGGAACAACAGATTCAGGGTGGGGTGGTCTATGCGCTGGGGAATGCGCTGCGGGCGAAGATCACGATCGAGAAAGGGCGCGTGGTGCAGGGGAATTTCGACGATTACGCTCCGCTGCGGATGGAGGAGACTCCGGCGGTCGAAGTGTATGCGGTGCCGAGCCAGGAGGCGCCGACTGGGATCGGGGAACCTTCGGTGCCGCCAGTAGCGCCGGCCTTGTGCAATGCGATTTATTCGGCGACGAAGAAGCGGATTCGGGCGCTGCCGATTCTGGGCTAGTTTGGGCGTACGGTAGTCCAAAGCGCTTTTGGAAAAGCGCCGCTTCTCGCGCCAAGGGCGCGCGAGAAATGGGGCACCCAGCACCCAGACCCTGATCACTCATAATCTCTGGACCCTATCGCCCCGCCGCGGTGTCTAACTTTCAGGGTTCTCTCTCGCTCACTACCGTTTCCCTGCCGCGGTCCACATTTGGTCTTGTGAGGTCGGCCATGCTCGAAGCTGTGCATCTTGCCAAGCGGTATTCCTCTATCCCGGCGGTTCAGGATTTGTCCTTCACATTGCGCCCCGGGCAGGTTCTGGGCTGCCTGGGCCCGAACGGTTCCGGCAAGAGCACGACTGTAAAGATGCTCACGGGATTACTGGAGCCAACGCGCGGAACGGTCTTGTTCGACGGCCGCAACATTCAAGAGGATCTTGCCGGGTACAGGGCGCGACTGGGATACGTGCCGGAAGAGCCCAATCTTTATCCGTATTTGACGGGATGGGAGTATCTGGAACTGGTGGGCACGCTGCGCGGGATGGGCCGAGGCGATTTGTACGTCAAGATCGATTCCCTGCTCGAGCTGTTTTCTCTGCATGCGGCGCGGCACGTGAGCATTGGCACGTATTCCAAGGGAATGCGGCAACGCATCCTGATCATTGCGGCGATCATGCACGATCCCGAGATCTTCATTTTTGACGAGCCGCTTTCGGGGCTGGACGTCACTTCGGCGCTGATCTTCAAGAACGTCGTGCAGACGCTGGGCAAGCAAGGCAAGCTCGTTTTCTACTGCTCACACGTGCTGGAGGTGGTGGAGAAAGTTTGTAGTGACGTGCTCATTTTGCGCAAGGGCGAGGTGATCGCGCAGGATTCAGTTACCAATATCGGGCAGATTCTCGGACAGTCGCTGGAGAATACATTTCTGCATCTGGTCGAAGATGTGGACACCATGAGCGTGGCGCGCGATATCGTGAGCGTAATGACGGCTGCCTGATGACGTTTACCGAACCAATCCGGCATCAGTGGGAGTATTACCGCGAGCGGCCATTCGGGCGGATGGTGCGGCTGTTCGTGGAGCGCATTTTCCGCGGCGGCGGAGACTCCGACAGCGAGGGATTGGACCTGGGCGTTGGGCTGGTGCTGACGATGCTGGCCATGCCCGGTGGATTTGTGTCGATTCTCTTGTTCAATAAATACGGTTCGCTGCTGCAATGGCTGCGCGGGCAGACCAATGTCGACACCTTGCTGATTGCATTTCCAGACGAATATTTCTTCATTGTGCTTTCGATGACCGTGACCGGTGCGGTCGCGGTGTGGCGATGGGACGCGATTTTTCCCGACCGGCGGGATTACATCAACCTGGTGCCGCTGCCGATTTCCACGCGCACGATCTTTCTGGCCAACCTGGTCGCGGTGTTGTTTCTGGTGGGGCTGGTCGCGTTGGACGTAAACGCGGCGTCGTGCGTCCTGTTTCCGATGGTGGTGACGGCTTCGCAAAGCCATTTTCTATTCTTCTTCAAATTTGCAGCGGTGCATGCCATGGGAGTGATTGGCGCGAGCGTGTTTTCTTTCCTGGCCGTGTTCTCGGTGCTGGGAGTTCTGATGGCGGTGCTGCCGCCGCGGGCGTTTCAGCGGGCATCCGCGTACATCCGCGGCATTGTGGTTGTGTATCTGGTGGCGCTGCTCTCGACGGCGTTTGCGGTGCCGGAGTTATTGCGCCGCATCCGGGGACCGGCGCCGGTGTGGACTTACCTGGCGCCCTCCTGCTGGTTCGTGGCCTTGTGCCAGTCGCTGCGTGGGCGGGCTACACCGGTCATGATCCATCTGGCGCACTTGCCCCTGCCGGCGATTGCGGTGCTGGCAGCGGTTGCCTTTGGCCTGTACGCAATGGGATACCGGCGTCACTTCGTGCGCATCGCCGAGATTGCGGACACGGCATCGGTCGCGCACCGTCCATGGAAATGGTTTTGGAACAGCATGGATCGAGTGTGGGCAAGAACGCCATTCGAAAAAGGCGGCTTGCGATTTGTGGCAAAAACATTAACGCGCAGTGAAGCGCACCGGCTCATCTTGACTGCGGTCGGGGGATTGGGGCTGGTTCTGGGGTCGCAGGCTCTTTTGGCGGCCTTTGAGAGCGCGAAGTCACTGCGCGCGGCGGCACTAACACCGGACGCGCTTGCGATCCCTTTTATTCTGAGCTTCCTGATCGTGACCGGGCTGCGCGTGATTTTCGAAATCCCGGCTGAGCTGCGCGCCAACTGGGTCTTCCAGCTATTGCTGGATCCAGGTGGGGAAGAATGCGAATCGCTGGCGCGAAAGGTAATGTTGCTTGCCGTGTTGCCCTGGATTCTGTGGCTCACGTTTGGGATTTACATTTGGGTGGCCGGGACGCTGGTCGCAACCCTGCACACACTGCTGGTGGCCATCTGGACGCTGTTGCTTACGAATCTGGTTTTGATTCGCTATCGCAAAGTTCCCTTCACATGCACGCTGCCGGTATTCAAACAGCATTCGATTGTGATCCTGCTGTCGTTCGGATTCGGATATCTGCTGTATGCCGTCTCGACGCCTGAGTTTGAAGCGTCGGCTTTGCTGGAACCGGTGCGAATGTTCAGCCTGCTGCCGGTGGCGGCGGTGGCGTGGTTTATTCCACATCATCTGGACAAGAGCACCATCGAGGTAGAGAAGAAGTTGATTTTCGAGGAAACGGCGGCGCGGGCGGTGGAGGGATTGCGGCTGAGCGAGTGAAACTTTGGCGATGCGGTGTCTAAAGCGCTCCGAGCCACTTTATAGGAAACCGTGCCGCGAGAGCATTGGCCAGGCGCTCGTCGGCCGTAATTAACTCTGATCTCAACTGGACGGCCAAAGCAACGTAGAGACAGTCGTAAACACTTCGATCGTAGGCAAAGGCAATCCTGAGGGCTTCGGGTAGCAGCGCCTGAGTCGGCACGGTGGCGAAATCGCGAGCCATCATGTCCGCCGCAACGGTTTCAGCATCGTCTTGACTCCACCTCCCTCGGCGCGCTCCCTTGCGTAGCACATTGCCGACTTCACCCCAGAATATGTCGGGCACAACGAAGTCGATTTCTGTCGCGATGTAACGCTTGAGCAAGCGCGCTGACTGGTCGACAAGCGGTTCCCTTGCGGGAATCGCCCACTTCACAGCAACACTGGCATCCAGAACGACGGCGGTCACCTCTCGCGGTCCTCGCGAATCATCTCCTCAGCGGAGGGGTGCGGACCTGGAGTGAGAGGCTCCTTGGCGCGAAGGTCCGCCAACCGATCGTAGAACTCTTTTCGGCGCTTCAGCTCTGCCTCGGTTGGAACGTGCTGCTTGAGAAGCGAAATTACCTCGGCCGCGATTGAGGTGCCGTTCGCTCGCGCGCGCTTGCGCAGAGCCTTATAGACATCCTCCGGAACGTTCTCTACGTACAGGGTCGCCATAGGAGTATCCTAGGAAAAGCCTAGCACTTACCAAGGCAAAAAACAACGGCGATTCCTTGACACTCCCGGCGGCTTGCAATTATTCTAAGTCTTGCTCCTTGCGGTACTTACGCCTGTCTGGCGTGCTCCGCGGGCTGGTGCGGGCGCGATCGCCGCGGAGGTTTCACCATGTTCCTGGACATCAAAGAACTGGAACTTCATCCTCTGGATTTTGAGGAGGAGTTGCAGCCCGACGCGATCGATCTGGGTGGCGAGGCCCGGCAGCGCGGGCCGCTGAAGGCGTCGGGCCATGCCGAGGTCGTCGAAGAGCATCACGGCAAGCATCAGATCATCAAGGACATCCGCTTACGCGGGCAGCTGTCGGCTGGGCTGGAGTTGCAGTGCGCGCGTTGCCTGGAGCCGGTGCGGGAAGATATCAAGCGGGACTTCGAGCTGCTCTATCGTCCTCTGGGCGCCGATGCGGGACGCGACGAGCTTTCGGTGACCGATGCGGAGGCGGAAATCGGATATTATCAGGGCGAAGGCCTGCTGCTGGAAGATGTGCTGCGGGAGCAGTTGCTGCTGGCGTTGCCGCTGAAAGTTACATGCCGCGAGGACTGCAAGGGATTGTGCCCGCAGTGCGGCAAGAATTTGAATGAAACACAGTGTTCCTGCTCGACCCAGCTGGAAGATCCAAGGTGGGCGGCATTGAAGGACGTGCGCAGCCGGCTGGAACACTGAGAACCAGCAATGAGCGGCGAGTGCTGAGCGGCTGGTTCAAAACCTGAGTAAATGCTTACTGCTATTTTTGGGGCGTTGCCCCGGTAAAGGAATCTACCAACATGCCTAATCCAAAACGGCGACATTCCCAGAAACGCACCTCCACCCGGCGCGCCCACGACGCACTGAAGGCGCACAGCCTTTCCGAGTGCCCCAACTGCCACGAGAAGAAAATGCCGCATCGTGCGTGCCCGAAGTGCGGTTACTATAAGGGACGCGAAGTTCTCGACGTCGAAGAAGCCAGCTAACTCTCCATGCCTAGCGTGATCGCGCTGGATGCGATGGGTTCGGACCGCGCGCCCAAGCCAGAGATTGAGGGCGCGATTCTGGCTGCGCGCCAGTATGGGACGCGGGTGGCCCTGGTCGGTCCCGAGACGGTGGTGAAGGCGGAATTGCACCGGCACCGTGGCGCGGCGCGGCTGCCCATCGAAATCGTCCACGCCAGCGAATACATCACGATGGACGACAAGATCGAGGCGATTCGCGGCAAACGCGATTCCTCGATGCGGGTGGGCCTGCGCATGGTGCGCGAGGGCCGTGCAGCCGGGTTTGTCACCGCGGGAAATACGGGCGCGGCGATGGCCACGGCGAAGATCGTGTTGGGCGCGGTGCCGGGCGTGGATCGGCCGGCGCTGGCGGCAGTGTTTCCTACTGCGCCGGGGAATCCGGCGATGCTTCTGGATGTCGGCGCCAATGTGGATTGCACGCCGCAGAATCTGGAGCAGTTCGCGGTCATGGGCGACGTCTACTTCCGAGCCATGTTCGGCAAGAAGGCGGGAGCGCCGCGCGTGGGCTTGCTCTCGATTGGCGAAGAAGAAGGCAAAGGCAACGATCTGACGCGGGAAGCTTTTCACCTGCTCAAACAGCTTCCAATGAATTTTGTGGGCAACGTGGAAGGCCGCGACCTTTATAACGGCGAGGTCGACGTGATTGTCGCCGATGGTTTCGTAGGCAACGTCGCGCTGAAGATTTCCGAGGGCGTGGCCAACCTGGTGCGCACGGCGCTGAAAGAGTCGCTCAAGGCGACTATCACGCGGCAGGTGGGAGCATTGTTATCGCGCAGCGCGTTTCAAGATTTCAAGAAACGACTCGACCATACCGAATACGGCGGCGCGCCGTTGCTGGGGGTCAAGGGGGTTTGCATTATCACCCATGGATCTTCCAACGCGAATGCGATGAAAAACGCGGTGCGGGTGGCGGCGGAGTTCTACGAGTGTGGCATCAACCGATCCATCGAGCGGGGATTGGCTGCATTGCATCCGGCGCACACGGAGACGGCGGTGCCGCAACCCGGCTAAACCGGCTGCCCGGCTTTCAGTCATGACAGAATCCAATCACTCGATCGCACTGATTTTTCCCGGCCAAGGCTCACAATCTGTGGGCATGGGGAAAGATCTGGCCGAAAAATATCCGGTGGCGCGGCAGACGTTCGAAGAGGCCGACGAGGCGCTGGGCTACAAACTCTCCCAGCTCTGCTTCGAAGGCCCCGAGGATCAGCTTCGCCTGACTGAAATTACGCAACCGGCGATTCTGACCGCATCCGTGGCGGCTTTGCGAGTGCTTGAGACGCAGGTTCCACGGCCCAGCTACGTTGCCGGACACAGCCTGGGCGAGTACGCCGCGCACGTGGCTGCGGGGACGTTCGGCTTCGCCGACGCCGTGCGGACGGTGCGGCATCGCGGCAAATATATGCAGGAGGCCGTGCCGGTGGGGGTGGGCGCCATGGCCGCGATCCTGGGGATGGATTTCGAAAAAGTCAGCGCTGTATGTAACGACGCGGCGCAAGGGGAAGTCTGCTCGCCGGCGAACATCAATTCGCCGGAGCAGATCGTGATCTCCGGAAATACAGCGGCCGTCGAGCGCGCGGCGAAGCTAGCGGATGAGCGCGGCGCCAAGCGCGCCAAACTGTTGCCGGTGAGCGCGCCCTTCCATTGCGCGCTGATGAAGCCCGCGCAAGATCGCTTGCAAGGCGATCTGGACAAGCTTGCCATGCAAAAGCCTGTCTATCCGGTGGCATGCAACGTGGATGCCAGGTTAGTCAGCGACGATCTGCGCACGCGGGACACACTCGTGCGCCAGGTCACGGGGTCGGTGAAGTGGGACCAGTGCATTCATCTGTTGATCGCGCAGGGGGTGCAGACATTCATTGAAGTGGGGCCGGGAAAGGTATTGTGCGGGTTGATGCGGCAGATCGACCGTTCGAAAAGCTGCCTGAACGTCGCCGACGAAGCCAGCCTGATGAAAACCGTCGAAGCGCTGGCGCAGACACACTCCACAGCTCAGTGAAAAAGCAACTCGCAAGGCGGATAGCTGAGTGTGTGGTCTGATTTTTCCACCCACACCTGGGCATGTTCGGCGCGGTCGTTGACGATCACATCCACCACCACACCGCTGCCCGGCCCGGGGCAGGTACTCGCGCCGTAAACTTTCGCGGTCTTGATCAGGCCCCACTCTCCGCCGGGGCCCCAGTCACGGTAGAAATCGTTGAAGGGATATTTGGAATGTTCCTGCGGATGCTGCTGCCAGTTGAGATCGTGCATCCAGATGCCGTAGGCAGCTTTGTAATCCTGGCGCTGGAGAGCAGCAAAGAATTTCCCGACGAGGTGTTCTTCCGGCACGAAGCGGAACCACCAGGCGAAGAATGCAATCACGATCGCAACCAGGAGGAGCGAAACGATTCTCATCCTCCGCTTGCGATTTTTTCCCGGATCGTACTCCTTGGCGTCGAGGAGGGTCATACATCCCTAGCATAACGGACACGGGGGAGAATGCGAAAGTTCCAGAAGAAGAATTGGAAAAATTGGGTAATTGAGTAATTGAGTAATTTTTTGGCCGACTCGGGCTTAGTTTTTCAATTACTCAATTACCAAATTCCCCAATTACTCAATCTTCTAGAGGGTTCGCTTGAATAGCGGGATGGCGATGCCCAGCGTGACGGCCGCAAAGATGGTCAGGTAAAGCATGTCTCCCCAGACGGCGGAGAGCGCCGTTTCTTTCAGCAGCAGACATTTGAAACCGTCGACCGCGTAAGTGAACGGGTCGCCCTTGGCGATGACGCGCAGCCAGGGTGGAAACGCCTGGATGGGGTAGACCGAGCCGCTGGGAAAGAACAGCAGCGTGTTGAGGATGCCGAACATCGCGCGCGGGACCAGGGGGTCTTCGATGCGCACCATGAGCAGGAACATCATGGTGTTGAAGGCGAGCGAGGTCAGCACGATCATGATCAGCAATCCAAAGATGGTGAAGGGATTGAAAATCGTGCCTACGCCCGCGAGCATAGAGCCGATGACTACGATGATCACGCCGGTCATGACGGCCTTGATGGCGCCGGCAAGATTGAGGCCTAGAACCAGCTCGAGCTTGGTGATGGGCGTAACCAGATATCCCTCGTGCACGCCGCGCGCCTTGTCGTCGATGTAGAGCATGCCGCCGCCGATCATCACCGAGACGAACATCGCCAGGACAAGAGATCCGGGAAGCAGGTACTTCATGTATTCGATGTAGGGATAAAGCTCGACGATTTGCAGGGCCGTCTGCTGCAGGATGCGCGGGGAAATGGTGGGCTGGTTGAGAGCGTCGACCAGACTCGTCATCTCCGATTCGACGGCCGAACTCATGAAGTTGTCGCTGTTGTCGACGACCAGCCCGATGCGCGGGTGATTTTCCTCGTAGACGTGCTGGGAATATTGCGGCGGAATGATAATCGCGCCTTGTATTTTGCCGTTGCGGACATCCTGAACCGCCTTCTGCTGGTTGTCGTAAGTGATGGGCACGAAGGTGCGAATGTTGGCGCGCACGGCGTCGAAGGCTTCGCGAATTCTTACCGCCTGAGGCCCGCCGTCCTGGTCCACGAACGCGATCTTGGCGTCGCGGATTTTCCCGCCGAAGGCGTTGCCCAGGATGATCAACTGGACCAGGGGAAAGATCATGGAGGCCAGCATCAGCGCCGGCGAACGGAAGAACTTGCGCATTTCGCGCTCGACAATGGCCATCATCCGATTCATCGCATAACTCCAAAAACCTCGCACCACAGAGGGAGACAGAGAATCATGGCTGTAACCCCGGCCTCTGCGGCATGACGAAAGCATAGGCTTTCTGCAGTTCGTCGCGAAGTTGCCTGCCGGTGTAGTGCACGAAAACGTCATCGAGCGTGGTGTTTTGCACTGAGAGCGACTTCACGGGCACGCCACTCTGCACCGCCATTTCGACTAGCTGAGTGGTGGTGCGCGAGCCGTTGCCGGTGAGGACGCGAAACATGCCCGCGCCTTCGTGCTGCAGCGAGGTGACTTCGTCGAGCGCGTGCAGCTTCTGCTCCCAATCCGCGGGAGGATTGTCGAACTGCACCTCGATCACGTTCGAGCCCGGCACGCTGGCTTTGAGCGCCATGGGAGTATCGAGCGCGACCAGCTTGCCATGATCAACAATGGCGATGCGGTCGCAGAGCCGGTCGGCTTCGTCCATGTAATGAGTCGTAATCAGAATCGTCAGCCTCCGATGTTCTTTGATGTTGCCCAGCATTTCCCAGACGGCCACGCGAGAGACGGGATCGAGGCCAGTGGTCGGCTCGTCGAGAAAGAAAATCTTGGGGTGATGCACCAGGCCGCGGGCGATTTCAAGACGCCGCCGCATGCCGCCGGAGAGGGTCTTGGTCGCGGCATCCCGCCATTTCGTCAAGTCCACCAGTTCCAGGAGTTCGTCGATCGATTTCTTGCGCTCCTTGGCGGGGACGTCGTAAAGCTTGGCATAAATATTCATGTTCTCTTCGACCGTGAGGTCGAGATCGCTGGTGAGCGCCTGCGGGATGACACCGATCATCCTGCGGGCCGCGTTGGGCTCTTTGGCCACGTTGTGGCCGGCAACGCGCGCGATCCCGGACGTGATCGGGATGAGGGTAGTCATCATGCGAATCAGGGTCGACTTCCCTGCCCCGTTGGGGCCGAGGAGGCCGAAAATCTCTCCTTCTTTCACACTGAAGGAGACATCGTTGACGGCGGTGAAGTCTCCGTACTTCTTCACAATGTGCTCGACCTCGATGGCCGAGGGAGCATTGGGATCAAAAACGGGCCTCTCCAGCTCGAAACCTGTCGCCGTCTCGCCGCCATTAGCCTTGCGCTTGGATTCTTCCATCATTGCTGTCCGGAATCTTTCGCAGTCTGCGTGCTGGAGCCTTTGAGCTGATCGGGAGAGACCAGGACTTCGGCGGTCATGCCGGGAACATACACGCCTTTAGGATTGTCGAGGCGGACCTTGAGCACGATGGTTTTAATGTCACGCTTGCGGCGGCTCACGTCGCGCTGGGTGGCGAAATCAGCTTCCACGCCCTTGAAAAAGACCTTGCCGGTCGTAATCGTTCCGCCCGGCAATTTGATGTGCATCACATCGCCGTAGCCGATGTGGTCGGCATAGGTTTCCGGAATCTCAGCCCGCACCCAGGTGTCACTCAGATCGACAATGGTGACGATGGGAGCGCCAATGTTGACGACTTCGCCCTGTCGCGCTGCGCGCACCGAGACGGTCCCGCTGACCGGGGCATAGATGTTGGTGTATCCCAGCCGGACTGCGGCCTGATTTTTTTGCGCGATGGCATTCTTCAGATCAGCCTCGGTCGCGGCCACGGTGCTCTGGGCGGCGTTGGCTTGCTGCGTGCGCGCGATGGCGGATCGTAAGTCCGCTTGCGCGGCGGTGACCAGATCCTTCTGCGCCTGGACCGTGGCCTGAGCCGCTTGCAAGTTGGTTTCGGCCTGTACGCGCTCCTGATCGGAGGCGATTCCGGCCTTGGCCAGCGCAATGGTGCGGCGGCTGTCGCTCTCGGTGCGGTCCAGCGAGGCCTGGGCTTGCAGCAACTGGGCTTTCGCGGAAGAAAG
>DASYYT010000027.1:0-25097 GCA_035949755.1 Candidatus Sulfotelmatobacter sp. | reverse complement strand
GCCCTATGAGCCGGGGCACGCCTTTTACGGCAGCGCCTATTTCCCGTCCGATGAGACCGAGCCTTACTTAGGATTTCTGAAGGCGATCGATCCGGCGACGGGCGAGATCAAACAGAAATTCCAGCACACGTCTCCGACCTTGTCGGGGGTGTTGTCGACGGCGGGCGGCCTGGTCTTCAGCGGCGATGCCGAAGGAAACTTCATCGCCTTCGACGCGCAATCGCTGAAGCCGCTGTGGCATTTCCAGATGGGCGGCGCAGTCTATGCCGCGCCCATGGCTTACGCGGTAGAGGGGAAGGAATATGTGGCGATCGCGGCGGGCAGCGCGATCTACGCCTTCGGGCTACCGTGAAGGGGTAGGGGCTTTCTATACCCCAAGTCACGAGGCGGCGAGTGTTCCTGCAGGAACACAGTGTCGTGACAGTATGGGAGCGACAATTTCGTCATGACGCGTAACACTATGAACAAACAGGCAGTAATCCGAAACAGGTGGAATCGGGGCTGGCATGGAGCCCGTGCCGGAAAAGGATGCAGATCTTCCCACCCTTCTTGAACTTGTGGAAGGGGTTTTGAGCGCTAGGGCCTGGTTTCAACACTTGTCGGCTTTCAACACTTGTCGGCCAACTTCTACCGAGGTAGTGTCTAAGCCGATATGAGGGTCGCAATCATTCCGGCTATCGTGGTGATACTCGCCTGCAATCTGCTCGGACAGACTGCAGATCCCTCCGGGCTTTCGGTTCGCGTGACGAACGTTTCCCCTAACGCCCACGGCTTCGATGTCGACGTTGAGGTGAAGAACCTCGGAGAGCGTCCCGTCATCCTGCAAGTCCGTCCACAATTAGCTGGCAACCCGCGATTGCAGTACCTTACCGTTGAACAGTGGGACGCCAACCTCGGATGGCAAGATGTTGGACCTTGCCAAGACATCGAGGGCGAGAGAACGCTCAAGCTGTCGCCGGGGCGAGCGACCCACGACGTTGTTCCGATCGGAGATGTGGCACATGGCTGGGCTAACGCTCCATGTCCTCGGAAAATTCAGCACCTCGGCGGCAAGATTCGTGCCGTTATTGTCTGCACGTATGGCTCTGTAAACGAGTTCAAGCAGCGCAGAGGTATCGCGGGGTGTCAGCGAGTGGAATCGCCCTCCATTGTGCTTCCGAAATGAGGGCGCAGCGGCACGCAGTCCCGAATGATTGTTGCAAAATCCGGATAGCGCTCAAAATGCCCGAAAAAGGCGAATGAAAAGCGCATACTTGTGAGAAGGCCTGTTAGCGACAGTCTCACAGCGTGGCCATTCAATAGCTATGTCGAAACGAGCCGTCCGGTGCCAAGATGGAGAAATCACTTAACGGTTCGAGCCGAATCTCGACATCGAAGTCGCGCTCCCCTGCGCTGCCTACATTTTCTACTTCATGCAAACCCCACAAGTTACGGAATCGCTCAATATGGGCGACGTCATAGTAGATTTGCAAAACATGGTCTTGTTTCCAGACTAGCTTTGCCTTCGTAAACGGGTCGGCTTGCAGGATCGTGTACGCGGTGTCCAGCTTTACGGGAGCACTCTTTCTAACGATGTAAACTTCGGAATCGACTCCTCCTCCCACGGCTCCCCCGTAGAGGTCTTGCGTAAGCACAGCGTCCAATTGTCCGTTCGGAGACGTGACACGAGATAGCTCCATCACTTTGGAATCACGATTATGCGCGGACTGGCACCCCGCGGAGAACCCAATGCAGCAAAAAACAAGGGTCAGCTGTAAAGCCAATTTAGATGATTGGGGATGGGCAACCATGCACAAATGCTAGATGATCGTGAATGGAACGTCCACGTTACGTTCGGTTGACTGTTGAAACACCATTACGCTCAGAACCCCTCAATGAGCGAAATCGCCTGGTTACGACAGTGATGTTGTCTAAGATGTACGCCGACGAAAAAATCATTCTTACGGCTGCAGTTTCACGCGAACGATGCATACGATCATCACGAGCGTATCGGTTTCCCCCTGGCTGTGGGGCGGGGTAGCGATCTCCGTCATACTCCTGTGGCTGCGTGAAGCAAAGAGGCAGCCTGACCGGAAACTCACAGAACGACCACGCCCCATAGGTGCGTTTGCCTTCATTTTTTCGCTGAGTTTCTTCCTCGGCCTGCTAAAAATCAAATTCCTTGCATGGCGTTACACGACGCCTAGCTCTTGGGCACTGATGTCGTTGTTACTTGCATCGTTTGCGGCTTACCGCGAATGGAGCAAGCAAAAACCTAAGTCGCCAACCGCACGCAGCTAAACTGTCGAAACATCCCGATAGCACTCAAAACCGAGGCCGGGACCTGAGGCGCGTTCAGTGGACCTTGCCAATGATTCCGCGACTGGGCATCATGTGTTCGATATGCGATTCGATTATGAGGTTCCGATTGAGGAATATGCTGCCGGGCAGGTGCTTTACACCAAAGCGCGTTCCAAGGGCATTTTTGTCCAGCAGTCTCTTTTGTGGATATTGCTCGGTGTCTTTTTTGTTCTGCTCGTAGGATTTCGCATCGGCGGTGAGTGGCTACGAGTTTTATTTCTGGTTATCGCGGCCTGCTTCTTCTTCCTCGGAATCAGATACCTATTCCCCCTTCATTACTTTCGACGGCATTATCCAAAATCGGGTCTCGCAGGCAAGAAATATCAGGCCGAACTGGACGAAGGCGGGTTCTCAGTCACTGGTGACGCCTGCAACTGGCGTGTCGGGTGGCCTGAGGTACGCTTCAAAGGCGAGGACAATCTCGTTTTCATGCTCACGGGAAAGGGCACGGTTTTCATATTCGGGAAGAAATACTTAACCGAGGAACAGCAGAGCGCAGTTCGTCGATTTTGCAAGTTCTCGTGATGGCGGCCCGGACACAATTTTGCCATCGCCCGGGGGCGACGGCCCTCTGCGTCAGGGGCAGCGGCGCCTTTGGCGGCCATGTTTGCAAGTTGTTGACCGTTTGTATTGACTATGATCTAATATAATAGTCATGAAGGAAGTTGCCATCTCCGAGTTCAAGGCAAAGTGCCTCTCTTTGATCGATCAAGTGGAGAAGACCAAGCAGTCCATCCGCATAACCCGGCGGGGAAAGGTTGTGGCTGAGGTCGGCCCTGCCACGCCGACGGGGGATCGCAGCTGGATCGGTTCCATGAAGGATATGAAAATCCTGGGCGACATTATTTCGCCCGCGGGCGATCCAGATGACTGGGAGGCGCTGCGAGATTGAGGCTCTTACTGGACACACATATCTGGTTGTGGAGCCTTAAAGACATACATCGTCTGGGCAGGCGAGTACTGAACGAAGTGCGGGATTCCAGGAACGAACTCTGGTTGTCTCCCATCAGCACGTGGGAAGCGGTCACGCTCCACCAAAAGGGCCGCGTTTTTCTCGACGACGATATTGATGGTTGGGTGGCGAAGGCGACCCTTCCGTTCCGCGAAGCCGTGTTGACACATGAGATTGTCGCGGCCGCCCGCAAGCTTCCCCTTCCTCAACGCGATGCTGCCGATCGATTTCTGGCGGCGACGGCGTTTGTTCTTGACCTGACCCTGGTCACGGCAGACTCGAACTTGCTCGGTCTGGGGCAGATCGCAACCTTGGCCAACCGGTAACGGCAAGACAACTTCGGACCAGCGCACGGGGGGAGTTGGCTGGGGCGGTTCCCCGATTGACGCCGCGGCGCGTTTCGTAATACTCTGCGCTTACACCGGAAAGGAGGTGGTCGGATGACAAGTTCTGATGGCAGTAGTAGAGGTACTCAAAGACCAGGTGAGGTGGCTGAGACTTAGGGCAGGTCGCTCTAAGCGGGGCTCGGGATGCGGAATTCGTAAGCATTGCGTCACGAGCTACAGCCCGCACACTACCGGTGAATAAGGATTGATTCCGCCTGACGCAGGTCGGTCAGGATCGTCGAAAGACGAAACCCGGAGTTGCCGTAGAGGCCACGTAGAGTGACCACCTCTTGGTCAATCCCAAACAGTCCACCGGGCGGCCCACAGGCCTTGTTTGAAAGAACAAGCCGCTTGTGGGCCGTTCTGTTTTCCGGCATCCCGGTGCCACGGATGGGCACCGATTCACAGGAGTGAAGCAGGAGTATGATCTTCTCCGATGTCCAGAATTGATCCGGAACAGGAGCGCCGCAGGCTGGCGAAGTTCTACGCAGGCCAGATGGACGGCGAACTGGAGCAGGTGGCGGGGCAGGCCTACGAACTCACCAGCCTGGCCCGGGAAGCCCTCAGGACCGAACTGGCCCGTAGAGGTCTCACTCCGGCATTTGTGGAATACGTTCCGGAGATCCTCAAGGAGGACTCGGGGCCGAAGCCCGGTGATCCTCCCCCTTCCGAGCTTCCCGCGGAGGATTTCTCGCCGCCGGAGGGCAAACTCGAACTGCGAAAGATGATCACGATCCGCCAGTTCCGGGATTTGCCCGAGGCCTTGCTGGCGAAAGGAAGTTTGGAGGCGTCGGGCATCGAATGCGCGCTGGCGGACGACAACCTGGTGCGTCTGGATTGGTTCTGGTCGAACCTGTTGGGCGGAGTTAAGTTGCAAGTCGGCCCTACCGATGTTGAGACGGCCAACCAAATTCTCAATCAGCCCATTCCTGACGGATTCGATGTCTCCGGCATCGGTGAGTATCAGCAGCCGCGCTGTCCGGCTTGCCAGAGCCTCGACGTTTCCTATCGGGAATTGAACAAACCAGTCTCCTACCTGGCCGCTTACGTGGGGGTGCCGATTCCGGTTTACCGGCGGGCATGGCGCTGCCATTCGTGCCAAGTCGAGTGGGAGGAGGATGGCATTCCGGGTGCGGCCGAATCATCAGTCTAGCTTTTCAAATCCTTTTTCAATCAGCTTCCGCAGTATCCTCGGCCAATTTAAGCGCAGGGCCATGCCTTGCGCGTGGACCGCTGTCTCGGCTGCAATTTAATTAACTATGGTTTACTTCCTGTTATATACTTGCGCTAATGTTGGGACTCCTGATCCGGCTTCGCCTGCATGACTGACCACACGCCAGCCCCAAAGCCGTTGACGGCAACGCCGACCGACCTGCTGGCCGCAAGAACTTCCGCAGACGTAGTCATCACCCACGAAGACATCGACCGCGCGCACGATCGCGAGCGGGTGTGGGAAACGCGCTCCCAGCGCGGCCTTTTGCCCCGCGCTCGACTGCTGTGGCTCCTGATCGGCCCCGGCATCCTGGTCATGCTGGGCGAGAACGACGGGCCCAGCATGCTCGCGTACGCCGCTACCGGAGCGCGCTTCGGCGTCGGATTCTTTCTTCCGTTCGTCGTCCTCACGTTCCTGATGGCCTGCGTCGTGCAGGAGATGACGGTGCGTTTGGGCGCCGCCACGCATCGCGGCCATGCCGAACTTATCTTCGACCGCTTCGGGCCGTTCTGGGGATGGTTCTCGATGATCGACCTGATGGTGGGCAACTTCCTCACGCTGGTCACCGAATTCATCGCCATCCGCGCCGGCCTGGGATTTTTTGGCATTCCTCCTTTTATCTCGGTGCTGGCTGCCTGGCTGGTGCTGTTTGCCGCGCTCATGGCGCACCGCTACTGGACCTGGGAACGCGTGACGCTGCTGGCGGCGATGTTCAACCTGGTGTTCGTGCCGGTCGCGCTTCTCAGTCATCCGCATTGGCACGCCATCGGCAGCGCGCTGCTGACCTGGAAGCCGCTGCCGGGAGGTGTAACCCAGGAGACTGTGCTCATCCTGCTTGCCGATATTGGAGCCACGGTCACGCCCTGGATGCTTTTCTTCCAGCAAAGCGCCATCGCCGACAAGGGCCTGACCACGCATGACATTCGCTTCGGCAGGTTCGATACCGTGATGGGAGCAGCGTTGGCGGCTCTGGCCGCGATCGCGACCATAGTCGCCACCGCTCCTCTATTTGCGCACGGTATGGCCTCCGGCAACTTCGAAGCCGCCGAATTCGCGCAGGCGCTCCGGCCATTCGTCGGCCAGTGGGGATCGGCTTTGTTTGCGCTGGGAATGTTCGAAGCGGGCATGGTCGCCGCGGTCACCATCTCGACGTCGTCGGCCTACGCCTTCGGCGAAGTCGCACATCGCCCCCATAGCCTGAATCTCCCGTTTGGCCAGGGGAAATCTTTTTATCTGGTGCTTATCCTCGAAGCCGCAGCCGCAGCGGCTCTGGTGCTGATCCCGGGTATTCCGCTGGTCTATATCGTTCTCATCGTGAATGTAATTGCAGTGCTCGCGATGCCGCCGGCATTGCTGTTTCTCTACCTGCTGGTGAACGACCGCGAAATCATGGGCAACCTGGTCAGCCCACGTTGGGCCAACATCCTTGCGCTGGGAGTCGTAATCATTCTGATCGCCGCCGGGCTGCTGTTCGGCGTGAGCGTAGTCGCGCCCCACGCATTAGCCGTATTCGGGGGCAGTTAGAGGAAGAACGAGAGTACTAGTAGCGCGAAGAGATTCGATATGAAGAACGATTCCAATCCCGGCTCCATCGACCTGAACTCGATCGTCGCCTCGCTCGAACCCGATCAACTCATTTCCGCCAAAGAAAAACTCCACGTCCCCCGGCGACGGCTCACGGGGATAGAAATGATTCTGTTCTGGGCGTTGCGAATCTATCTCGTCTTCATGTTCGGAGTCGTTCTCTACCAGGTGTTCACCACGGTGAAATAGGATTTCCCAGTGCGCCTGGGCGCTCTCTGTGGTTTCGCTTTTTTCGTGCGAAACGCATTACACTAATTAAGTTGCTGGTCCTATAACGCACGCCTGTGCGCGAATTCATCCTTCCAAGGAAGGCCATCATGTCTGTGAACAGCTTCAACAGCCGCTCGTCACTCAAAGTAGGGAAAAAGGAATACGAAATCCACCGCCTGGACGCCCTCGACAAGCAGGGAATCTCGACCGTGCACCTGCCTTTCTGCCTGCGAATTTTGCTGGAGAACCTGCTGCGCACCGAAGACGGACGCAACGTGACCAAGCAGGAAGTGCAGGCCCTGGCGAAATGGAACAGCCGCTCGAAGCCCGACAAAGAAATCGCCTTCACGCCCAGCCGCGTCCTGCTGCAGGACTTCACCGGCGTCCCTTGCGTAGTCGACCTTGCTGCCATGCGCGATGCCATGAAGCAACTGGGCGGCGACCCCACCCTGATCAATCCTCTACAGCCGGTCGAATTGGTCATCGATCACTCCGTGCAAGTCGACGAATTCGGAACCGCCAACGCTTTCGAGGTGAATGCCCTTCTCGAGTTCCAGCGCAACAAAGAGCGTTACTCGTTCCTGCGTTGGGGACAAACTGGATTTAGAAATCTGGCGATCGTGCCGCCCGACACCGGCATCGTTCACCAGGTTAATCTGGAGTACCTGGCAAGAGTAGTGTTCGTGCACGAAAGCCCTGGCAAACGCGTCGCTTACCCGGATACGCTGGTCGGCACCGACAGCCACACTACGATGGTGAATGGATTGGGGGTACTGGGCTGGGGAGTGGGCGGGATTGAGGCGGAGGCGGCGATGCTGGGGCAGCCGGTCTCGATGCTGATTCCGTTGGTGGTCGGGGTAAAGCTGACGGGCCGCCTGCGCGAGGGCGCTACGGCGACCGACCTCGTACTGACGATCACCGAGATGTTGCGCAAGCATGGAGTCGTAGGAAAGTTTGTCGAATACTTTGGCCCAGGCTTGCGCGATTTGCCATTGGCGGACCGCGCGACGATTGCCAACATGTCTCCGGAGTATGGAGCGACTTGCGGAATTTTCCCGATCGATAAAGAGACGGTGAAGTATCTGCGGCTCACGGGGCGTAGTGAAGAGCAGATCGCCCTGGTCGAGGCTTATGCACGCGAGCAGGGACTCTTTCACGACGAGAAGACCCCCGAGGCAGAGTATTCCGAACTGCTCGCGCTCGATCTCGCCAGCGTGGAGCCGAGCCTTGCCGGGCCCAAGCGCCCTCAGGATCGCGTGGTACTGTCGCAGGCCGGAGAGTCGTTTCACAAGGCGTTGCCTTCACTGATCAAACCCAAGACTGCGGCAAAAACTGCTCCTGCCGCCGCTGCGGTCAACAAAACCACGACCAAGGAGCACTGGGAGGTCGAAGGCGGAAGTCCGGCTGCGATTGGCGTGGAAGATCCGAATGTACACGAGCATGTGGCGGCTTCGGTCGCAAGTTCGCTGCAGCACGGCAGCGTGGTCATAGCAGCCATCACTTCGTGTACGAATACGTCCAATCCTTCGGTGCTGATTGCCGCAGGACTGCTGGCAAAAAAAGCCGTCGAGAAGGGGCTAAGTGTGGCTCCGTGGGTAAAGAGCTCGCTGGCTCCGGGATCGAAGGTGGTGCGAGATTACCTGGAGAAGGCCGGGCTGATGCCGTATCTCGAGAAATTGAAATTTCATCTTGTGGGCTACGGATGCACGACCTGCATCGGGAACTCCGGGCCGCTGCCCGAAGAAGTCTCGAAGGCGATTGACGAAAAAGAACTGGTGGTGGCGTCGGTACTCTCGGGAAATCGCAACTTTGAAGGACGAATCAACTCCGAAGTGCGCGCCAATTATCTTATGTCGCCGCCGCTGGTTGTGGCCTTCGCGCTCGCCGGACGGATTGACGTGGACATGCGCAAAGACGCGCTGGGCAAGGGCAAGGACGGGCATCCGGTGTACCTCGCCGACCTCTGGCCGACCTCGCGCGAGGTGGAAGAGACGATTCAGCATTCGATTTCGTCCGACATGTTTTCGAAGTCCTACGGCGAAGTGTTTCAGGGCGACGAGCGCTGGCGCAGCCTCGACGTGCCCGAGGGCGAGACCTATGCCTGGGACGCGCATTCCACTTACATTCAGCGCGCCCCTTATTTCGATGACATGGATGTGAAGCCGGGGCGCATAGAAGAAATCAAGAAAGCGCGGGCGCTGGCGGTGCTCGGCGACAGCGTCACCACCGATCACATTTCTCCGGCGGGCTCGATCAAGAAAGACAGCCCGGCGGGAAAATATCTGCAGGAGCATGGCGTGAAGCCCGCCGACTTCAACTCCTATGGCTCGCGCCGCGGCAATCACCAAGTGATGGTGCGGGGCACATTCGCCAACGTTCGCCTGCGCAACAAGCTGGTGCAGACCGAGGGCGGATTCACGCGCCACCTGCCCACCAACACCGAGATGTCAATCTTCGATGCCTCGGAAAAATATCGCGAGGCGGGAACGCCGCTCGTCATTCTGGCCGGCAAAGAATACGGCTCGGGCTCGTCGCGCGACTGGGCGGCGAAGGGCCCGGCGCTGCTGGGCGTGCGCGCCGTGATCGCCGAGAGCTACGAGCGCATCCACCGCTCGAACCTGGTCGGCATGGGCGTGCTCCCGCTGCAATTCCCCGCCGGACAAAACGCCGAGTCGCTCAAGCTGACGGGCGAAGAAGTATTCGAGATTACCGGCATCCGGAAGGTGGTCGAGAATTTCGCTGCCGGCAGCAAGGTGAAGGTGGTTGCCAAGGTCCGGGGCGAAGATCCGATCGAGTTCGAGGCGCTGGTGCGGATCGATACGCCGCAAGAGGCGCTGTATTACGCCAACGGCGGCATTCTGCAGTACGTGCTAAGGCAGTTGCTGGCGAGCAAGATGCAGCCGGTCGGAGCGTAGTGCGTTATTAAATTCTGCCGAAATCTTGTGAAACGCGCGCGACTCGACTCATCCTCGATCAGCGTATTGGGTCACGGGTCAGCCGGTTCCGTCCCTCCGGGTGACTCTTTTTTTTTCCTGGCTTCCCTGAGTCGCCGCCGGCTGCATGCCGGCCGACGAATGGTTCGATTCCCTACAGACATATTCAGGAAATGTCTTGCGCGGAATAAGGGAAACCATGTATCCGCTACGGCAATTGGCAGGCTTCCCTACAAAAAATGGACAGGCGCGCTACAAAAGCATGCGCACGTCTTGGCGTAGCCGCTGCCGCATCTCATAGGCTAAACAGGCAGTGGATGGAGGCAATTTTGAAGAAGAAGGAACCAGCTGTGCCGGAGAGTGAAATGGCGGTGCTGCATCCTGGCGAACGGAGCAATCATGAGGGAAAGGCTGTGGCCAATGGAATACTGTTATCGATTCCGGACGAGGAGTTTCATAGGATCCGGCAGGAGTTGACGTATGTGGAACTGCCGCAGCACACGGTTTTATACGAACCACGGCAAAAATTGGAACACGTGTTCTTGCTGAATTCCGGGATGGTGTCGCTAGTGTTCAAGACGCGAGATGGCGAGAGCGTGGAGGTCGGGGTGGTGGGAAACGAGGGCTTCACGCCCGTGCCGGCGGTGGCTGGGCTGCGGAGCAGCCCCCATCAGGCGATCATGCAGATCAGCGGAAATGGATTCAAGATGAGTATGGAAGCACTGGAGGCGGGGCTGGAGGCAGGCCCGGGCCTGCAAGCAGCGCTGAACCGGTATGCGGCGGTGCATGGGCTGCAGGTGGCGCAGACCGCGGGGTGTAACCGGCTGCATGATCTGGAGCAGCGGCTGTCGCGCTGGCTGCTGCTGACCCAGGACCGTGTGGGATCGGGGTTGCTGCGCATCACCCATGAGTTCCTGGCCATGATGCTGGGGACGGACCGTCCGAGCGTAAGCCTGGCGGCGGGCGCGCTACAAAGGAAAAAGATCATCGAATATTCGCACGGTGCGGTGAAGGTTCTGAACCGGAAGAAGCTGGAGAATTCGGCGTGCGAGTGCTACAGCATCATTCAGAATTTCAATGCGGAGTTTGTGATCAAGTAGGCCAGTACTCGGTACTTAGAATTCGACGTGGGCGCGGAAATACGGGACCACCACTGGGCCGCGATCGCGATTGTAGCCCGGATTGTTGATGCGCTGCAGGCCGGGCGCGAGATAGATTCCGCGCCAGACGTGAGCGGTGTAGTAGGTTTCCAGAATATTTTCGCGGCCGTAGGTGAGGTGGCCATCGCCGAGCAGGAAGCCCAGGCCTCCGGCGGCGAGATAGTTCTGATGGTCCTTTTTGATGGCGTTGCTCACGAAGGCGACGCCGGCGCGATCCTGCTGGCGGTGCCACCAAGCACCCTGAGCGCTGATTCCCTCAGCGAAGGTCTGATCGACTTCGGTGTAGGCGAAGGATTCGGTGCGCCCGTCGTCCCAGCCGAAGCGCCCGAAGGCGCTGAGATAGCGGGTGAGGCTCTGCTCGAGGTTAATGCCGAAGCCGTACTTACGGGTGATGTGCCAGGAGTGGTTGGTGATGTCGGGAGTCACATGCAGGGCTGCAGCCTTGATGATCTGATCGCGATAGATGCCCATGTTGGCGGCGTTGGTGTAGCCGAGGAGGCGGATGACGCCTGATTTTTTGGGGATCACGCCGTGCCGTAATTCATACTCGAAATTTTCGGCGTGAGCCTGCCAGGGCTTCCACACCAGATCAATGCCGTTGGCGACCTTGGGCATGAGGGCTTCGCTGAAGCGGAAGCCCCAGTTGCGGTCTTCGAAATCGGCGGTGGCGCCGACGGTGTAGCCGCGAGTGTCGGCGGCAAAGTCCCAGGCGCCATTGTTGTCGATGGTCCAATTCGTAAATTGAAAGTGAGTGTCGGAGCCGACCGAGTTGATGTCGAAGAAATCGGGCAAGCTGAATTTGCCGAAGCGCACTTCGAGCCGGCGCCGCGGCAGTTCCGCGAACAGCGAGAACGGATTGCGCTGGTTCTCGACTTTGTCCTGGCTGAAAGCGAAGACTTTGTGGATTTCCCCGCGGCCGAGATACGGAGTCTTGCTCAACAGCGGGTTGCGGACGATGTCGAGATTGGTGTTGCCGCCCAGGCCGAAACCCTGGCTGAGGGCGGCTCCTCCGGCTTCTTCGATGTCTACCAGGAATTCTGTGGAATTACTCAGCCGATAGCCCGTATAGAGCGTGAGCAGGCGTGAGGTAGCCTTCTCGTAGTGCGAATCAAGGCTGTGAGGGCCGCTGTAGAGCGCGTGGAACTCGGGATGGGTCTGGAAGATGAAGTTGGCCTGGCCGGTGAGCCAGAAGCGGGTGCTGGTGAAGTGGGGAAACATTGCCTCCGCGTCTTCGTCGGCGGGAGGACTTGCGGGATCGATGCCAGGAGTGGCGCCGCGCTGGGGAGGGGAGGACGGATCGAGCTGCTGCTGCGCGTAAACTACGAGCGCCGATGCGGCGCATAGCAGCCAGAGCGCGAAGAGTCTTCCGATGTTGGCGCGAGTGAGCATCTTCTTAGCGGCGCGGGCGTTGCGGGATGAGAGTGATACAAGCCATCGTCGGTCTGCTCCTTTCAGTGGGCCTTTTCCACGAATTAGATGTCGTCTTCCTGCCAGCCCGTAAAGGTCGTGAGGCTCGCGAAGTTGTTTCGCGACTAGCTTCAGTGGGCGTGTTGCCCGAAAGCTCCCGCCAGGTCCATGACGTGGTAGAGCACGAGAAACATCATCAGAATCAGATAACCGCGCAGAGCCATGAGTGACAGCTTGACGCTGATGGTCATGGGCATGGGACCGAGAGCAGATGTGTCAACTTTTTCTTCGGGCGCGTCGTCGAGCGGATGCACGACTACAAAGTGACCTTCAGGAATCTCGGTGATGGTGGTCAGTTTCAGAAATCCGAGTACGCTCATGGCGCCTCCTTACAAATGCGGGTATTTCTGTTCCTAGCTTGCAGGGAACAGGTTAGGAGCGGCGACCTGCGCCGCCAGGATCAGGGAAAGGACGAAGAGGACAATGATGATGGTCCAGTTCACCCGGTTGTTCCAAGGCTTGTTGACGAACTGCTCGCCGAGCACTTCTTTGTCGTTGAGCAGCAACTGCAGGAAGATAATGGCCGAGGGAAGCATGATGCCGGCCAGGACTTGCACACCCAGAATGATGAGTTGCAGGGGAGCGCCGGGTATGAGCACGATGGCGGCGGCCGATCCCACGCAGGCAACATAGATGAGGTAGAAGCCGGGAGCTTTGCGGACGGGCATCTCCAGGCTGTGAGGCCAGCCTTTGACTTCTCCGTAGGCCCAGGCGCTGGAAAGCGAGATGGCGGTAGTGCCGAGCACGGCGGCGTTGATCATGAGCAGGAGGATGGCGCTGCGGATGGCTTCTCCGGAGAACAGGTGAAGATCGTTGGCCATCTGGGCGGGATCGGCGAAGGCGATGCCGTGCTGTTTGGCGGCGTTGCCGGCGAGCATCATGCAAGCCGCGACGATGATGGTGAAGACGGCACCGAGAAACGTATCGAGGCGGGCCCACTTCACATCGGAGAAGCGCAGGCGCTTGTCGGCGATGCAGCTTTGCTGAAAGAAAAGCTGCCAGGGAGCGATGGTGGTGCCGACGATGGCGATGACCAGGAACATCAGGCTGGCGCTGAGCCCGCCCTGCGGAATTCCTGGGACCAAGGTGCTATGGGCAATTTCAGCGAATGGGGGCCGGACTTTGAGGGCGATGGCGATCCATGCGAGGTCCAGCAGGCAGAGAAGGACGGTGACGCGTTCCCAGCGGCGGTAGCTTCCGCTGAGAACCATGACCACCAGGACGAGGGCGGCGAGCGGTATGCCGACGTTGGGGGAAATATTCATGTGGCTGAGCGCGAGAGAGATGGCGGCGAATTCGGTCACCAGGGTTAGGAAATTGACCAACTGCAGATCGGCGAGAGAGAACAGGCCCCACCAGCGCCCGAAGCGCTGGTAGATCATGGCGGCGTGTCCTTTGCCGGTAGCGATGCCGAGGCGGACGACCATCTCCTGGATGAAGTAGGTCACAGGAAGCAGGAGGAGCAGAACCCAGAGCAGGCGCGTGCCGTACTGAGCGCCAGCCTGCACGTAGGTGGAGACCGCCCCGGCATCGTTATCGGCTTCCATGACGATCAGGCCGGGGCCGAAGACGGTCAGGAAAGTGAGAATGCTGTAGAGCCATTTCTGGCTGACCACGCGACCGCGCACGGGCGGCAGCGTGGTTTCAGCGCCTGCCGTAGTGATGTTCAGAACTTCGTTGGTCATCGTCCACTCCTTGCACCGCAGCGACAGACAAGACGCGAGTTCGCCTGCGCACGAGGTCGCGGACGACAAAGGCATGGACGCATCCGCCCCGGAGGCCTTGGTTACGCTCAGTTGTCTGGGAGTAGAAGAAACAGAGGTGAGGCGATAGGAGGAAGAAGCTAAAAGCTATCGGGTCACATCCACTGCTTCTACGCCGGCCAGCCGTCCCAAAGTTTCCGGAGGCTCGCATTCACTGCTAGTATTCATAAATCCTTTAAATGGTCCGGCGGAAATGTAGCCTCCCGCCTGAGTTTTTTATATCATACCCCCCTAGGGTAGGTGTCAAGGAAAAAATGCGGCAAATCGCACAAAAGTTATGAAAGATAGACTGCCAGAAATTTCTAAGGAAAAGCAGAAACTGTTCTCGCGGATCAAGCGACTGGGCGGGCAGATTACCGCGGTAGAGCGTGCGGTGAGCGAAGGGGACGAATGCGCTGACATCCTGATGTTGCTGGCGGCGATTCGCGGCGGCGTGAACAGCCTGATGGCGGAGATTCTGGAGGATCACATTCGACTGCACATCACGCATCCGAACCGCGGGACCGAATCACCCGAGGAGCTTACCCAGGACCTGATCTCCCTGGTGCGGGCTTACTTGAAGTAGGAAGGGCTGGGATTGCTTAAAGCCGGACCCCGTCCGGTGCCCGCGCCCAAACCGGTGCCGAAGCGACACACGAGGGCGAGATTTACCACGCTTCAGTCTGTTTGACAGCATTCCCTGTGAACCCCTAACCTGATTTGCTCTGGATTATGAAAGTTCTGATCTTAGGCGGCGGAGGGCGGGAGCACGCACTGGTGTGGAAGCTGCGGCAGTCGCCGCGGATTTCGCAGCTTTACTGCGCGCCCGGGAATGGCGGGATTGCGGACGACGCGGAGTGCCTGCCGGCGGACCTGAAAAGCCTGGAGTCGATTACGGCGCTAGCGGCCCGGCTGCAGCCGGATTTGACCGTGGTGGGGCCGGAGTTGCCTTTGACGTTGGGCGTGGTGGACGAGTTCACCCGGCGCGGTTGGCCGGTGTTCGGTCCCACGGCGGCGGCAGCGCGGCTGGAGTCGAGCAAGAGTTTCGCCAAAGAATTCCTGCAGCGGCATCACATCCCCACCGCTCCTTTTGCCATTTGCGATTCGATTGAGCAGGTGCGGTCCGCCCTGGGGCATTTTCACGTGCCGGTGGTGGTGAAGGCGGACGGTCTGGCTGCGGGCAAGGGCGTGGTGATTGCCAAGACGAAGGAAGAAGCGGCCAGCGTGGCGGCGGAGATGCTCAGCGGGCGAATGCTGGGCGAGGCCGGGGCACGGGTGGTGCTGGAAGAATGTCTGAAGGGGGACGAGCTTTCATTCCTCGTGTTCAGCGACGGCGAACGCGTGGCCCCGCTGGTTGCGGCGCAGGATCATAAGCGCGTGGGCGATGGCGATACCGGTCCGAATACGGGCGGCATGGGCGCGTATTCGACGGCCGATCTGGTCGATCCGGGCATGCGCGACTGGCTGGTCAATCATGTTGCGCGTCCGGTTGTGGCCGGGATGAAGGCCGAAGGCAGCGAGTTCAAGGGCGTGCTGTACTGCGGGCTGATGATGACCGCGCGCGGCCCCATGGTGCTGGAGTTCAACTGCCGGTTTGGCGATCCGGAGACGCAGCCGATTCTGATGCGGCTGGAAAGCGATCTGCTTGAGGCGCTGGAGGCCTCGATCGAGGGACGGGTGAGCGAAGGTGATTTCAAGTGGTCGCCGGATGCGTCGGTATGCGTGGTGATGGCGTCGGGAGGGTATCCGGGGACGTATGAGCAGGGCAAGCGGATCGATGGGCTGGAAGAGGGAGGGGCGCTGGAGGGTGTGAAAGTGTTCCATGCGGGGACCACTCGCCGCGACGGGGTCTACTACACGGCTGGCGGGCGCGTATTGGGAGTGACGGCGCGGGCTGCGGATCTTGAAACGGCGGTTGAGCGCGCTTACGCGGCTTGCGGGAAGATTTCCTTTGCCGGGGCGCATTATCGAAAGGATATTGCGGCCAGAGCGGTGAAGAAGTAGGGAGAACAGGTTTCAAAGTTCCAACGTTTCAGAGGGATCCTTCGACTGCGGTTGGCTTCGCCTTCGCGAACTCAACCTCCGCTCAGGGTGACATTTTCATAAATCAACTTCATGGTGAGGGAATACATGAGCAAGCCACAGGTTTCGATTGTGATGGGGAGTGATTCTGATTTGGAGATTATGCGGGAGGCCGGCAAGGCGCTCGATGGATTCGGGATCGCTTATGAGATGGATGTGACGTCGGCGCACCGGTCGCCGGACCGGACGGCGGAGTTCGCGCGTAAGGCGGCGGAGCGCGGGATTCGCGTCATCATTGCCGGGGCGGGCGGGGCGGCGCACCTGGCGGGTGTGATTGCGGCGCACACGACTCTGCCGGTGATTGGGGTGCCGATACCTTCGACGTCGCTGAACGGACTGGATTCGCTGCTGGCGACGGTGCAGATGCCGGCGGGGATTCCGGTGGCTACGGTGGCGATCGGGAAGCCGGGGGCGACGAATGCGGGGATCCTGGCAGCGCAGATGATTGGGCTGGCGGACGCGGCGGTGGGAAAGAAGCTTTTGGAGCACAAGGAAAAGTTGGCGAAAGGGGTCGAGGAGAAGTCCCGCAAGCTGCGCGAAAACAAGAGCTAGTCGCGTCAGTTCAAATTAAATCCTTCATGTAAAAAGCCCCACTTCTCGCAAAAGCGGCGAGAAGTGGGGCACCCCATTCGATCAGCTTTATTCACCGATGGTCTGATTCAATCTGAAATCTAAAGTCTCCAGCCTGAAATTCGGCGCTAGCGATCGACGTCGTTTCCTACCTTGCGGTACTTTCCAGCGAAGAACAGCAGCGGGTTTCCTGGGCGCGTGATCACGTCTTCGACTTCGGCGATGAAGATGGTGTGGTCGCCGGCCACTTGGGCGGAATGGAGGCGGCATTCAAGATAAGCGAGCGAGCCGTGGAGGATGGGCGTGCCGTGGCGGGTGCGATCGAAGCGGGCTGCGGCCTCGGCTTCGGCATTCTCGTGGGTGCGGTCAACGCGCGCGTAATACTCGGAGATGGCGCGCTGCTCTTCGGAGAGAACATTGATGCCGAAGCGCTTCTTGGCGTGAAGGTGGGCGTGGGTGCGGGTGCTGTGGTCTACGCAAACCAGCACCAGCATGGGATCGAGCGAGACCGAGGCAAAGGCATTCGCGGTCATGCCGTGAACCGTGCCCTCGAGGTCGACCGTAATGATGGTGACTCCGGTGGCGAAGGCTCCCATGGCCTTGCGGAAGTCGGTGGTGGTCAGGGGCATGGGTCTGATTTCAGATTTTAGAGTTCAGATTGCTGATTTGGTAATTGGGTAATTTGGTATGTGTAATTTAAAGTCGGGTAGCCTGGGGCGCCGATCGCCCTGTGGTTTTCAATTACTCCATTACCAAGTTACCCAATTGCGAAATCATCAAATCTTCAATCTGAAATCGCTTTCGCCCGCTACATTACCACGGCGCGGCGTTGTATCATTCGATGCAACGTGCAGACGGTGGCTGCAATTTCGCGCGAAGAGGCGGTCCGGCTGATCCGCTGCGGGGACGACGAACTGCCGGCCCTGCTCAAAGCAGCGCGGGATGCCAGGGATGCGTTCAAGCCGGGCGCCATCACTTATTCTAAGAAAGTCTTTCTCCCGCTGACCAATCTTTGCCGGGATTATTGCGGATACTGCACCTTCCGGCGGGATCCGGGCGAGGCAGGCGCGCATACGATGACGCCCGAGGAAGTGCTGGCGGTAGCCCGGGCCGGGGAAAAGCTGGGCTGCACCGAGGCACTGTTTAGCCTGGGCGACAAGCCCGAATTGCTGTTTCCGGAGATGCGGGAGACGCTGCGGCGCCTGGGGTACAAGTCAACGCTGCATTATCTGGAGGCGATGTGCGAGTTGGTGTTGCGGGAAACGACTCTGCTGCCGCATCCTAATCCGGGATTGCCGAGCGGGGAGTGGATTTCGCGTCTGGCGGCCGTGTCGCCCAGCATGGGGCTGATGCTGGAAACTACGAACAGTGCGCTGCTGGCCGGCGGGGCGGCGCACGACAATGCTCCCGACAAGGTTCCGGCCAAGCGGCTGCGCACCATCGAGGAGGCGGGAAAGCAGGGCGTGCCGTTTACGACCGGTTTGCTGATTGGAATTGGGGAGTCACTCGTGGATCGTGTGGACACGCTGCTGGCGATCGGCGAGTTGCACCAGCGGTATGGGCACATCCAGGAAGTGATCGTGCAGAATTTTCGCGTGAAGCCGGAAATTCCGATGGCGCACTGGCCGGAGCCATCGCGGGGAGAGATGCTGCGAGCCGTGGCAGTAGCCCGGTTGTTACTCCCGGAGGTAAATATTCAGGCACCACCGAATCTCTCCGCGCCGTACTATGAAGAGTTGGTGGACGCCGGGATCAACGATTGGGGAGGAATTTCGCCGCTGACGCCGGACTTCATCAATCCGGAGAAGCCGTGGCCGCATCTGGAGCAGCTTCGGTTGCGGACCGAGGCCAAGGGATTTGAGTTGCGGCAGCGGCTGCCGGTGTATCCGGAATTCGTGGCGTGGGTCGTAGAGAAGCCAGGCCTGCTGGCGGATCGAGTGCGGGCGGCGGCGGGCGAGGACCGGCTGGCGCGGAGGGCTGCATGATTTGCGTCTTGAGCGGCGGGACCGGCGGCGCGAAGTTCCTGGATGGGCTGCGCCAGGTCATGCCGCCGGAAGAAATGACGATTGTCGTCAATACGGGCGATGACCTGCTGTGGTGGGGACTGTATGTCTCTCCGGATATTGATTCCATCACTTATGTGTTGTCGGGGATGCTGAGCCGGGAGCGCGGATGGGGCGTGAAGGGCGACACATTTCTCTGCCTGCAGGCCATGGGGCAACTGGGCGAGCCCACCTGGTTTCATACGGGAGATCGCGATCTGGCAATGCATCTGCTGCGATCGCGGCTGCTGGCAGAAGGCAAGACATTGCTGGAAGCTACGCAGGTGATCTCGGAAAAACTCGGGGTGAGGGCGCGGGTGCTGCCCATGAGCAATTCGCGGGTGGAAACGCGCGTGGATACTCCGGTGGGCGAGTTGAGCTTCGAGGAATATTTTGTGCAGCGCTGGTATCAGGATCCGGTGAAATCGGTGCGCTTTGCGGGGGCTTCGGACGCGGAGCCGGCGCCGGGGGTGATTGAAGCCATTACTTCGGCGGATGCGGTCATCGTGGCGCCGAGCAACCCGGTGACAAGCATTGGGCCGATATTGGCGGTGCCGGGAATTCAGGAAGCGCTGCTGCGGACGAGGGGCAAGGTTGCGGCGGTCAGCCCGATCGTGGGCAATGCTCCGGTGGCGGGCCCGGCGGGGATTCTGATGGAGGCGCACGGACTGCCATGTTCGATTGGGGGAGTGGCGCACGCCTACGAAGATTTTCTGGATGTGCTGGTCTGTGACACGCGGGATGCGCGGGCGGCCGAGGTGCTGCGGCAGAACGGATTGCGCGTGCAATGCACGCAGACCATCATGCGCAGCTCGGATGATAAGGCGGCGCTGGCGCGGGAGGTGCTGGCCTGCGTGGCTCCGGATCTGGCGCATGATAAATCTGCGGACGCGGCGCCCGTGCCAGGGTCGGACTCCCAACCGTGATTCTGGTTCCCATCAAAGACACCGCGACGGCCAAACAGAGGCTGGCGGGGGCGCTCGACCAAGCTTCGCGCACAGAGTTGGCGCGGGCGATGCTGCACGATGTGCTCAGCGCACTGCACAATTGGGAAAAACGGCCGGCGGTCGGGATCGTGACCGGCGATTCATACGCGAACCGCCTGGCGCGCGAGTATGGATTCGAGGTGATTCCGGACTGCGACAATCCGGGCGAGACTGGGGCCATTGAGATGGCGACGCGAGTGTGCGTGGAGCGCGGGGTGGAGTTCACGCTGGTGATTCCAGCGGACATTCCGCTGATTCAGGCGTGGGAATTGGAAGAAATCATGCGGCAGGCTCCGGCGGAGGGCAGCGTGCTGGTACCTGCCGGAGATGGGCGGGGCACAAATGCGGCCTTGCGCCGGCCAGCGGATTTGTTTCCGCTGCGCTTCGGCAATGACAGCTTCAGGCCGCATCATGCGGCAGCGCAGGCTACGGGCAAGCCGTGCATCGTGCTGCAGCTTCCGGGGATTGCGGTGGATGTGGACAATCCTTTGGACCTGCTGCAGCTGATTTCGCTGCCCGGCGAGACCCGCGCGCAGAAACTGGCGCGGCAATGGAATTTGACCGAACGGTTGCAGGCTGCAGGATCGCTGTGAAGCGCGCGTCAAAAAAGGCTGGGGAGGTACGTCTTATCCCCATCGTGGTTCGAGAGGAGATTCGGCCGGGAGATCCCATTTCTGAGAAGCTGCTGCAGGCGATGCGGCGGGTGCGGCTGAGATTCCAGGCGGGCGACATTCTCGTCGTAAAACACAAGATCATTTCGAAGGCTGAGGGGCGGTTGGTGAATCTGGCTACGATTCATCCCTCTGCCGAGTCCGTGGAGTGGGCCAAGCGGTATGACCTGGATGCGCGGGTGATCGAGTTGGCGCTGCGGGAGAGCCGGGCGGTGATCCGGCGGAAGAATGGAGTCTTGATTACCGAGACGCGGCACGGATTCCTGTGCGCGAATAGTGGCGTGGATGTTTCGAACGTGGACGGCGGGGAGCATGCGGTGCTGCTGCCTGAGGATGCAGACCGATCGGCGGCGGACCTTCGGCATGCGCTGAAAAAGCGGACTGGGACTTCAGTTGCGGTGATCATCAGCGACAGTTTCGGGCGGCCCTGGCGCGAGGGGTTGACGGATTATGCCATCGGCATTGCGGGGATGAAGGCGCTGCGCGACGATCGTGGACGGCGGGATACGCAGGGATACACGCTCAAAGCCAGCGTTGAGGCTGTCGCCGATGAAGTGGCGTGCGCAGCGGGGCTGGTTTGCGGGAAGCTGAATCGCGTTCCGGCTTGCATTGTAAGAGGATTCCGTTACCGTCCGGGGACGGGCGGAGTTGCGGAATTGCTGCGGCCGCCGGCAACTGACCTATTCAGGTGAAACTTCCGCTACACTGGAACAACACGCACTGGCATTTGCCGGCGCGGCGGGAGACGCAGCACGCTACGTCTCTAGGAAGTGGAGAGGATTATGCACGGCGACCTTTCTCTCTCGGAACTGGAAAGCTTCCCCTCCCTCGACTGGCCTGATATTGCGCCCCGTGTGAGTCCTGCGTTGCGGGGATCCCTGGAAAAAATTCTGGAAACGCAGAATGGGGCCGACCTTTCGCTCGACCAGTGCTATGCGCTAGCGAGCTCCGAGGGCGACGATCTGCTGGGGCTGCTGGTCGCGGCGAACCTGTTGCGCGCGGAGCTGGTGGGGAACATCGTCACTTACGTGGTGAATCGCAATATTAATTTCACCAACATCTGCTTTGTGGGATGTAAGTTTTGCGCGTTCAGCCGCGGGCCGCGGGAGTCTGACACTTACTTTCTGACCATGGAGCAGATGGGGCAGAAAGCGGTTGAGGCATGGGAAGTGGGCGCAACCGAAGTGTGCATCCAGGGCGGGCTGCCGCGCGATCTGCCCCAGTTTCATTATCGCGACATTCTGCGGGCGGTGAAGAAGGCGGTGCCGCAGATGCACATCCACGCGTTCTCGCCAATGGAGATTGTGTACGGCGTGGAGCTCACCGGGATGCCGCTGGCCGACTATCTTGCGATGCTGCGCGACAACGGGCTGGGCACGCTGCCCGGCACCGCGGCAGAAATTCTTGACGACGAGATTCGTCATATCCTGTCGGCCAACAAGCTTTCCACAGCGCAGTGGATTGAGGTGATTCGCGCGGCGCATCGCTGCGGCATTCGCAGCACTTCGACCCTGATGTACGGGCACGCGGAGACGCCGGCGCATTGGGTGCGGCAGATGCGGCTGTTGCGCGAAATTCAAGATGAAACGGGAGGCTTCACCGAGTTCGTGCCTCTGGGATTCGTGCATCAGAACACGTTGCTGTTTCATCAGGGATTGGCGCGGTCGGGGCCGACTCTGGCCGAGCATCTCAAAGTGCATGCGCTGGCGCGGTTGATGCTGGCGCGATCGATCAACAACATTCAAGTTTCGTGGGTGAAGCTGAACCGGAAGCTTTCGCAGTTGTGCCTGCACGCCGGGGCCAACGATTACGGCGGCACGCTGATGGAGGAAAACATTTCGCGGGAGGCGGGAGCGACGGCGGGGCAGTACACCCGGCCGGAAGATTTTCAGGCGCTGATTCTGGATGCCGGGCGGATTCCGGCGGAGCGCAATACCACTTACTCGCGGATTCATATCAAAATGCCTCTCGATGAACTCACGGCCGAACAGTCGCTTGAGGCGGAATTCGCATGAGCACGAACGATGCCGCGCCGATGCGCCCCATCGCGATCATTGGCGGCACCGGGCCTGCGGGCATGGGACTGGCGCTGCGCTGGGTGCGGGCGGGAGAGACTGTGATCATCGGCTCGCGCGATGAAGGGCGCGCCCGACTGGCGGCGGCCAGCGTGCAGCGGAGAGCGGGCGAGACGGCGAAGATTTCCGGCATGGAAAACAGCGCGGCGTGCGCGGCGGCGGACATCCTGATGCTGACGGTTCCGTTTGAAGGCCAGGCAGCGTTGATCAAAAAGCTGAAGAGCTCGATTACGCCGGGCAGCATTCTGATCGACGCGACCGTGCCCCTGGCGGCCGGAGTGGGAGGGCGGGCCTCGCGCACCCTCGGCGTCTGGCAGGGATCGGCCGCGCAACAGGCGGCTGAACTCGTGCCCGACGACGTCAGTGTGGTGGCCGCTTTTCACAATGTGTCCGCCGATCTGATGGGAGGAGATAATCCGCTGGATTGCGACGTGATCGTGTGCAGCGACGATCCCGATGCAGCGCAACTCACGCGTGAGCTCGCCGCGAAGATTCCCGGCGTGCGCCCGATTGACGGCGGCAAGCTGGAAAATGCCCGCATCGTCGAACAGATTACGGCGCTGCTCGTCGGACTCAACATTCGCCACAAAGGCCACAGCGGAATCCGCATCACTGGATTGCCGCCCACCGCTTACCGCTAATCGCACCTGCCCGAAGGAGCCTGGGGTTTGAGCCAGAACCGGAACCTTGACGCGGCGCGCCAGTACCACAGCGGGACCAAGCACTCGTATCTCAGCATCCGGATGCATCCCCACATTCTGGACTGGGAGAACAAGCCGCTGCTGTTCAAGATTTATCCCACGCTGGAAGTAACGCGGCTGCCGCGGGATTTCCAGGAAACCGGGGTTGCAGCGCTGGCGGCGATTGCGGCCGTGCCGGGAACAGGGCAAGGCGAAGCTATCCCCGATTTAGAAACGCTGGCGCAACTGCTTTTCTTTTCCGCGGGAGTTACCAGGAGCAAGAAGTACGAGGGCGGGGAGACATTCTTTCGCGCCGCCGCTTGCACCGGCGCGCTCTACGAAATCGATCTCTACGTTGTATGCACCGACTTAGCGGCGAAAATCGGGCCGGGCCTGGCGGCGGGCATCTATCATTTCGGTGCGGCGGAGTTTGGGTTGCGACAACTGCGGGCGGGAGATTTCCGGCAGGCGGTCTCTGCTGCTGCGGGAAACGATTCAGCCATTGCTCACGCGCCGGCGACGATCATCTGCACCGGCACATACTGGCGCAATGCCTGGAAATATCATTCGCGCACCTATCGGCACTTCGGCTGGGACAACGGGACGATACTGGCGAACCTACTGGCCATCTCGGCCGCGTCGAAGCTTCCTTCTGAAGTCATTGCCGGTTTCGTGGATTCAGAAGTGAACGCGCTTCTGGGGCTGGACACGAAGCGCGAAGTCGCGTTCTCGATGGTTGCGGTTGGACATCAGGAAGCCGGGCCCGCAAAGTCGCCGGAGATTTCGCCACTGGAACTCCCAATCGTCCCCTACTCCAGGGAAGAGGTGGATTATCCGGCGATGCGGAAGATGCAGGAGGCCTCGTCCCTCGACTCCGCGGCCGAAGTCGAGGCGTGGCGCGGGAAGACACCGGCCCCTGACGATCCGCCAGGCAAGGGGGAGACGACGTCCCTGCGGCTGCCCGAAGACTCACGCGTTCCTCGCGACACGATTGAGCACGTCATCTCGCGGCGAGGTTCAAGCCGGCAGTTCGCGCGCGACCCGCTGACTAAGGCGCAGCTTTCTTTGATCCTCGATCGCGCCACCCGGGGCATTCCTGCAGATTTTCTTGATCCCTTTGGCAGCCATCTCAACGACCTGTATTTGATTGTCAACAACGTGCATGGGCTCGACGCCGGAGCTTACTTCTATCACTGGGAGAAGAAGTATTTCGAACTGCTTAAGGCGGGGGATTTTCGTGACAAGGCAGGCTACCTGGGGCTGGAACAGCAGATTCCCGCAGATGCGTCGGTGGACGTATTTTTTCTAGCCGATTTGAAGAAGATTCTGGAGCGCTATGGCAACCGGGGATACCGGGCGGTGCAACTGGAGGCGGGAATTATAGGTGGCAAGCTTTACCTGGGGGCGTATGCGCAGCGACTGGGGGCCAGCGGGCTGACGTTCTACGATGACGACGTGGTCAGTTTCTTTTCGCCGCACGCGCGGGGAAAGAGCGCAATCTTTCTGGTCGCACTGGGACGGAGCGCGATGCGGAAGTAGGCGTGCGCACGACATAACCGTTGTTAACTTCGCCCTCTGCAAGTTCGCTATAAGCGGGATTCTGCCCTCACTCCGCGCGCAGGATCTCGGTGGGGTCTGTGCGCAGCGCGCGAAGCACGGCCGGTAGGGTGGCAACGAGCGCAGTGAGCAGAATGGCATACGTCGGCAAAGCGATCATATCCGCGTCGCTTGCCTTGACCTGGTAGAAAAGCGACTCGACATAGCGCGCCGCGCCGAATCCGAGCGCGAGGCCCGCGCAGCCTCCGAGGGCGATCATCAGGAAGATATTGAGAGTCACAGGCGCACGATGCCGGCACGTGAGGAGCCAATCGCCATGCGGATACCGATCTCGCGGCGGCGCTGGAGGACGGAGTAGTTGAGGACAGCGTAGAGTCCGACGCCGGCCAGGAGCAGCGAGACGGCGGCAAAGAAGGCGGCGAGCATGGCGATCAGGCGCTCGCGAAC
>DASYYT010000026.1:0-14222 GCA_035949755.1 Candidatus Sulfotelmatobacter sp. | reverse complement strand
TCTTGTCCTTCCGCTACCGGCCTGCTCCTGCACCCACCGGCTTCTCCTTCGCCCAAGCCGAAGCATTCATGCACATCACCACTCCATCAATAATCTGCGAAATTCCATTCTTAAACTGTTCCGGCTGAACGATTTCTCGCGACGCTACAGCGTCTGTCATGCTGATCGCATTCTGCAGAAACAGCATCGCCGCATCTTTCTTCTCCGAACCGGACCTGCTGGTCAACATGGTCTCGATTCCACTCACCAAAGAAGGAATGAACCCAATGGTACGCATTAACAGATTTACAAAATTCATAATTCCTCATTTCTCACTGAATTTGAACTCCTCCAAACGTTACCTCGTCGTACGATTGACTGCGGCGTCAGCAGGGAAGGCAATTCCTAAGCACTCGGAGCCTTTCTCTGCGCTCTCCACGGCCTTTCTCTGTGTCCTCTGTGGTTAAAAGATTTTGCGTTATCTGGAAAAAAGGTGAACCTGGCGGCGTTCTCCCTACTTCCACCAAAGGCTGTGCATCGCAATCGCCGCGCTGATCACAATCGCCGTTCCCGCATTCACCAATCGTTCAATCACGTTCCGCCGCACGTCATTCTTCTCCAGCATCAGGATCCGGTCCTCCGCTACCTTCATCCTGCCCGGCTGCCCGTTGCCCACCAGCATGTCCATCTTCGCCTCCAGGCGTCCGAGTTTCTCCAACACCTCTCGCTGAAACTCGGCATCCAACACCCTCATCGCCTGCGCCTCCCTCTCCGTAAATGTCGCCCCCATAGATCCCCCAAACGTTGCCACAACGAATGACTGAATGCCCACAACTGAGTACTGACGACTCCCTACAGCGGATAATCCACATGCAGCGCCGCCGCATATCGCGAATACCGGGGCGGCGACGACGAATCATGCAGCCGCAAAAAATAATTCTGCGTCCGCGCCAGCCGCGGCAGACTGAAGGTCTGCGTGCTGAATCTCCCCAGCAGGTTCCGGTCGTTCGATGCTCCCCACCCATAATCGTGCGCCCGCACCTCGATCCCGCCTCCGCTCGCCGGTGCCGTCCCCGCATCCACCTGCACCGTCGTCGACGAAACCTGCGTGATCTGCGCGTTCGTCAAGTTCGTCAGGTAATACGAACCAACCTGCGTCGTCCAAAGCCGTGCTGGCACATCCTGCAGTGGAACCGTCGTTGCCGTCGTCCCCTCCTGCAGCGCCAGCGGTTCTGCCAGTTCATTCGCGAATTCGATCGTGTACATCCCGCGATCATCCGCCGGATCAGCCACCTCCACTACCACCTTGCGCACAATTGCGCTGAACGCCGCGTTCTGCGATGGCGCATCCACTGTCAACGCGTCTCCCGGAAAAATGTCGCCGGCGCCACTCGGCAGGAAGTCGCTCCACGTCTGGTACGATCCCGTCCACGCCTCCCCGGCCGCGTCGTCCAGGATCGCCAGCGCCGCATTCTCGCAATCCGCCTGCGTCCGCGCGCTTGGAATCTTGATCGTTCTCACCATTCCGCGAACTCCGTCATCCCCTCCGTTCTGCAACGCCGCGATTCCCGCGCTGTTGGCAACCTCCGCCACCGCGCGCCCCACTCCGCGATAGCTGGCCACAATCAGCGTCCCCAACGCCGGCACATACTGCGGATAAAAATCGAGCGTGGTCGAACTGGCAATCGAACACTCCCCGCCGTCCGACAGCGACTCGACCAGCTGCGTGCAGTAATTTGAATTCCCCGGCAAAGTAATTGGCCCCGACATCGTCCCGCCCGTCGTCGCCAAATAATTTCCCGCTCCCACATTCGACACCGACGAATCCACATATCCCTTGGTCGCCACCTGACCCGCGCTGGTCGGGTCCGGCACCGTCGGCGCGCTCGAAAAACTCTTACTCCCGCTGATCGTCTCCGTCCCGCTCAAATGCACCACCGCGCTGTCGTCCGCCTTGGTCGCCAGTTCCGAATCCACGTACTGCATCGACACCGGCTGCCCCGCCAGCCCCGATCCCGGCGCAATCCGCACCGCCGCCAGATTCGCCGGAGATGTTGCCGGCACCACCCAACTCTCACTCTTTACCTGCCCGGGTCCAAGCTGGTAAATGACCGAGTAATACACCCCCGCCGGAGTAGCCCCCGCATTCGGAACCAGCGCAACGCTAAGCGCCCCATTCGCTCCCAGCGTCACCGAAGTCGTGCCCGCCGCCACCGCCGACCCGCCCGCTGTAACAAACGCCGGCCACGAAATAATCAGGCTCCCCTGCGCGAACGTTCCATCCGCCATGTAAACGGTATCGGCCACAGTCGTCATGCTCGGCCCCTGCCCGTAAGCCGCAAGCCCAAAGCCGCACGCCGCCACTATCACCAGCCCCCAATAAAAAAGCCGCCCCATAGGGCGGCAACCCGCGCAAAACATATTCTCCTCCGTACCGCTGAGCGAGGTGGAGAATCCAACTCGCTTTCTCTATCTTCTACCCACCGGGTACGCTAACTTTCTCCCCTGTGTCCCTCTGTGACCTCTGTGCTGAAATCCCTTCCCTCCAGAAACCTCTCCACACTCCTCACGTACACATCCGCAAAATCTGCTACCGGACGCCTCTCCTGTATCAGCGTCATCGCCTCCTCGATCTCCCACCCCAGAGATCCCAACAGCGCCAAAGTCATCGTCGGAGCCCGATGCACCCCCGCTGCACAATGCACAAACAATTTCGTGTCCGCTTCTTCCAGCACCCGCTCCGCAAACTCCACTCCCCGCTCAAACAGCTCCGCCGGCTTCGGCTCAAAATCATCGTCCGTCGGATTCCACAGCACCTCGATCCCCTGCTCCTTCGCCAGTGGCGTGTCGTCGAACTCGATCTGCATGTCGATGATGTGCGTGATCCCCTCCTTCGCCACCGCCGCCATGTTCTCCGCGTTCCATATCCCGCCGCCCACCGCTATCCGCTCTGTCACCCACGTAATATCCATCGCTCTCTTTCTGATGCGACCTGCCTTCCCCGCGTCCCCAGGTCTAAACCTCGCACTCTTGGCGACATTCAGAGCGGGGATTTTGATCTTTTTCTCCCCCACGAAGATCGCAACCCGTTCTCCTCGCACCTCTATCTCTCATTCTACGGTACCCCGTCGAGCCTCACCCGCCGCGCAGATTCATCCTGCAAGCGCTACGGAATCTCATTCTGAGCGCAGCAGGGCGAGACGGCTTTGCGCCTCGCCCTGCGGAGTCGAAGGATCCCTACCCTCGCCGCACATCTCCATGCCCGCACGCACTTCTCAGCGTCCTCAGCTCACTCAGCGATTTAAGATTTCCGCCAGGGTTGTAAACCGGCGGCGTACCCTACCCAACCACTACCTCTTTTTCCTCCTCCGCAGCAGGAGCTTTCTCCGGCTCCTCCTCCACCGCCCGCGCCGGGATCGTCACAAAATCTCCATCCTGATCCGCCACCACCGGCGTCTCCGGAATGTTCAACCGCTTCAGCAGCGTCTGCGCCAGGCAATCTTCGTTCTCCGTCGCCTCGCTCCCGTCATTCACCTCCGGATACACGTGCGCCATCTCCAACGCATATTTCGCTGGCGCGAATTGCCCCGCTTTGCTCTGGGCGATGATCGCGCTCGTGATTTCCTCCGCGTCCTCCATCACCAGCTGCGCCAGCTGTTTCCGCACCTCCGCCGGGGTCCTCTCGATCTTTTTCCCCTTCCCCACTCCCTTCTTCCCAGACTTCTTCGCCACCGTCTTCCTCTTCTTATTTTTTTTCTTCATCATTGCCCCAAACACCACGCTCCTATGAATCAGCGACCTTTCCCAAAATCAAAAGGCGCGTCTGTTACGACGCGCCTTCTAGAGAGTTGTTTCTTTTTTCTTACTCTCTAAATCCAGAATAGCAAATTGATAAGACCTAACCGGAAAAATTTCAAAGTTTATTTTTGCCGTCTTCACAACGGCTTACAACGATTTGTGATCCTACACCCCCTTGACAGGATTTTTTCATTTTCCACCCAACGGCTCCAGCAGTCCCACCTCCAGCAAAATATCGACGAGCACGTCCAGCGCGATTGGAACGTAAGTCCGCACCGTTCTCTCCGTGCAACCCAGTAGTCTGCCCGTTTCAAACTGATCGTATTCCTGCAGGATGTGCCGCCCGATCAGCTGCCTGGAGAATTCATCCAACTTCTCCAGGCACCTCTCCATGTCGTGCACGAAGATCACCCGGTCCTCAAACGTCACCACGATGTACGATGTCACCTTGCTCCGGAAAAACTCCCGCCCCAGCAGCGACGGCAGCCTCCCCACCTCAATCGAATACCTCATATACCGCCGCAACATCGCCACCGTCCTCCCTCGATAAATCCTCCTCTCCCGTTCCTCCTCCGGTTCCCGTTCCAGCCGCTCTCCGCTTTCACCCGGGAAACCATCGCAACCCGGTATTCGATTTTGCGCTCCGTCTTTCCCTCTGTCGGCCTGTCCCACTTCTCCTCGAGCCGGAAAGTTATGCACTGGCAAGCCGTCGATCGGGACACTCGGCCCCCTGTCAGTCTCCTGGCAAGACTTCTTATCCGCGCTGCTCTGCGGTTTTTCCGCACAAGCTGTTATCCACTCCACCTTTTCGTTCACGCCACACCTCCCGCAGCCTTCAGATCCTCCGAACTCTCATCGTCAACCGCGTAATCTTCGACTACCGTGTGCGCCCGCACCGGCAGAATCGCCCTCCCCGCTCTCTTCTTCGGCAGCGGCGGGATCGCCCCGCCTTTTTTCCTCGCCGTGGGCAAATCCGCCACCTTCGGCTGGCAGCGCTCGCAATACACTCCGCCTCCTCCTTCGCGCACCCACAATCCGCCGCAGTGCTCGCAATATTTCAACTCCACTCGCCGATTCTTCTTCTCTCGTTTTTTCGAATCGCTCCTCATAATCTCCTCCAATGCTTTTGAATTCAGGACCATCCCCGTTCTGGGATTTCGACTTTTCCCCGCAACCCGCTAAGCCGTACGCCGACAAAAAAAGCCCTGCGTCCAATCCTCAAGGGACCGGTACGCAGGGCTCGTTTCTTTTACGAAGGCCTGCCTGGGCTATTTAGTTTTTATGAGTTCTTAATGACCGCGTATCCCACTCCTCCCCTTGATTTCGCGGAGAAGTGGGCATGGTCACCCTTGTCCTCGGGTATTTGCCTTCACGTCCACCTCGCTTCTACAGTTTTCACGCGACCTCGTCGTCTACGCCCGCACCGCTTTGCCGGAAGTATCCTTCCTCGTAGCCCGACTTCAATACGCGTCCGTTCTGCATCACCACGCTCACCTTCCCTGTGAAGCGAAGCGACATCAGCAGCCGCTCCATGGACGCCGACAACACTTCCGCCGACTTCACCTTCCGCCGAAATTCCCCGAAGGTCTTTTCTTCGTTGATGTTTTCTGCTTGGCTTGTCATCGTCTTGTCCCTGGAGCGTATCCGCCCTTAAGTTGTCGCCATCCTAGCGTCTGTGGAAATTTCGGGTCAAGGTCATCTGAACATCGTTTGCCTGTGCAAAACTTTTGCGCCCTCATTGCCCTCATCTCAATCCCCCGAACTCTCGCCGATCCAACAACCTGACAGCTTTCCCCCGCACCGTCTCCGCATCTTCGGTCCCGAAAAATAAACTCAAAAAAAAATTCCCCACCCCACAATTCCAAAAATTAGCTGTTTCCCGGCCCAAAACCCCTGATCCCAAACCCCTGATGTGGTTGATACTTTGGGGTTTTCCTTCGTGAACCTTAGTGCCCTTCGTGGTTGATGCTTTGAGGTTTTCCCTTCGTGAACCTTAGTGCCCTTCGTGGTTGATGCTTTGGGTTTTCCTTCGTGAACCTTAGTGCCCCTCGTGGTTGATGCTTTGGGGTTTTCCTTCGTGAACCTTAGTGCCCTTCGTGGTTGATGCTTTGGGTTTTCCCAAACCCCTGTTCCCAAACCCCTGATCCCTAGCCCCTGACCTCCAGCCCCTACACCCTACAACTCTTCCATCCCCTTTGTAGAAAAGACTTGAACTTGTACGTTGTTCTGAAAAACGATACTTTTACGAGAATCTTCTACGAAAGCCCCAGAAGACTGTCTAATTCTTCGCCCACAACCCCTACTCGCCCATCGAAGTTCTACCATTCCGCCACACAAATCCGCCTCCGAGCAACTCGTCGGCCGCATCTGCCAGATCGGGCAGTGAGTCTAGAACTCTTCGACTGATCTTTAATCTTTTAATCTGGAGGCCTGAGGTCCAAGGTCCGAGGTCCAAGGTCCGAAGTCCAAGGTCCGAAGTCCAAGGTCCGAGTTGGTGGGAACCACTAGCCGCCCTTCGCCCCATCATCCTGCGCCTTGCGCAGCGTCGACTCGCTCGGCGGATACTGGATTGAACCCTTGAACGACGAGATCTCATCCTCGTGGAAATCAGGAAAGGGCAGCTGCTTCCCCTCGCGCAACTCCGCAATCTTCTTCACCGCCGCATCCGCCTTCTGTTTCTCCACGCCCGTGTCACGGCTCAAATAGAGCGTCTGTGAAGGCAGCGCCAGTCCGCCGACGGTGTCCTCCATCACGTCGATCATGCGCAGCAGCAGGTCCTCGCGCACCGCCGCGTATTCGTTGAAATCCCGCGTCAGTATGTACGCGAACACCTCTACGCTCAGCGAGCTGCCCGCGATGTCGGTGAGCCGCACGCGCACCGTCTGCGTCTCGACCCTGGCATGGCTGTAGAGCAGCTTGCGAATTTCGGCGAGCACGAAGCGCACATGGTCGGCCCTGGTTTCAGGGCGCAGCCCCAGCGTCGTCTTGAAAAGAATCTTGTCGCGCCGGGTGAAATTTTCCAGGTTGATCGTCGCCACGGTGCCATTGGGAATCGCCACCAGCGTCCGATCGTCGGTGCGAATGCGCGTCGAACGCAAGCCAATATCCTCGACCACTCCCGTGCGGTCGCCGAAACGGCAGACGTCGCCCACGCGAAAGACTTCATCGCCCAGCACAGAGACGCCGCCAAAAAGATTCTCAATCGTCTTCTGCGCGCCGAAACCGATGGCCAGCCCGCCAATGCCCAGCCCGGCCAGGGCCGTGCTCATGTTGAATCCCAGATTGCTGAGCACAGCCAGTCCGCCCAGCACGAAAATCAATGCCTTCAGAATGCGCTCGCCCAGCAGCATCAGCGAGCCGGTGCCGGCGTGCCCGCGCGACAGGGCGCGCATGCGCACGCGATGCAGCGACCAGCGCACCACCCGCCAGGAAATCCAGGTCGCGCTCATGATCAGCGCCACGTATGTGACTTGATAGTAGTAATGCCGCGGCAATAGCGGCATGCGCAGGTAGTGCGCCCCTGCCTGGTGAATGAGCGTGCCGGCCAGCAGCCACGCCGGACCAGAAACCGTGCGCCAGTTGGCGACATCGACTTGCCCGTGCCGCCGCGCCCACCAGCGAAGAGGCACTTCGAACAGGACCAGTATCAGCCAGCCGAGCCCCGCCGCAACCGGCGCTCCCACCAGCAACGCGATCCACTGCCACAGAGGCATTCCCGCCAACTGGTGCTTCACCAGCACACTCGGCAGTTCGCTCTCAACCTGCCGCGCCTCGACTTGATCGTAGAGCTCCGGAATTTTGGCGAGCGTCTCCGCAGAGATCAGCCAGATCTTGCCCGCGCTCGCATCGGACACGCGCACCAGTTCAAGATCAGCTTCCGCATCGCCCGCGGTCATGGTGCCCAGCTTTTGCCGCCCCAGCGCCACGCCTTCCTGCACAGTTCCTTCAGGCTGGTTGTAGCGGCTGAGATTGCCGCTGAAAGCGTGATCGAGCACGAACTTGAGTTTTTGCGCCACCTGCGCGCCTTCGCTCTGGCGGTGCGCCGCGCTCATCTGCAGATATTGCGCCGCAATGTCGTAGTCGCCAGATTGCGCCGCCTTGAGAAATCCCAGGATTGAATTCGAAGGAGTGCTGCGGCCCAGCGGGTCGCTGGCAGCGTTGGCCGTGCTTGCCGGAGGCACGGCCTGCAGCCCTGGGATTTGCGCGGGCGAAAAAACGCATGCCGCAAGCAACAGTGCGAACACAAAAATGTTTTTGAGGAAAGCAGGCATGCTCTCTCCTGTGATGAGTGCGGGTGCGCCATCGCGAGACGGCGCAGCAATGAGTGATCATTGTATCGGACTGTCGTTGCCGCAGAGACGCGGAACCGCCGCCAAGGTCATCCGCGCTTGGGCCGGTAGATGTGCGTACTGGTTCCGAAGAACACTTCAGCGGCTTCCATCACCGTTTCCGAGAGCGTGGGATGCGGATGAATGGTCATCGCTACATCCCCGGCCAGCGCGGCCATCTCGACGGCGAGCACGCCTTCCGCAATCAACTCGCCGGCTCCCACGCCCACAATGCCGACGCCGAGCACGCGTTCCGTCTGCAGATCGAAAATCAGCTTGGTCATCCCGTCAGGACGATCGAGAGTGACAGCGCGCCCCGATGCTGCCCAGGGAAACTTTGCGACTTTGATTTCGCGATTTTCTTTTTGCGCCTGGGTTTCCGTGAGTCCGCACCAGGCGACTTCGGGATCGGTGAAGACGACGGCGGGAATGGCATTGGGCTCGAACGCGACCTTGTGCCCGGCGATGGCTTCGACCGCGACCCGGCCCTCGTGCGATGCTTTGTGCGCCAGCATGGGCTCGCCCACGACGTCACCGATCGCATAGACAGCAGGATCGTCGGTCTGAAGTTGCTGGTTCACCTGAATGAATCCGCGCTGGCCGACTTGCACTCGCGTCTTGTCGAGGCCGGCGATCTCTGAGTTCGGCTTGCGGCCTACGGAGACGAGCACGCGGTCGAAAACCTTTTCCTGCTCGCTGCCATCTTGTGCCTTAAGGGTTGCGCGTATGCCACTGCCTTCTTCTTTGACCGCAGAGACGGTGGTGCTCAGCAGGATTGCCTCAAACATTTTCTCCAGGCGTTTGTGCAGCGGCAGGACCAGATCGCGGTCTGCGCCAGGAAGCAGGCCCGGCAACATCTCCACGACGGTGACCCGCGTGCCGAGCGCGGCATACACAGACCCCAGTTCGAGGCCGATGTATCCGCCGCCGACAACCAGCAGGCTGCCGGGAATGTCTTCGAGATTCAGCGCGCCGGTGGAATCCATCATGCGTGGCGTGTCCAGCTTCAGCGTGGGAACGATGGCGGGCCGCGAGCCGGTCGCGATCACGATGCGATCGAAGCTGAGTGTCTCCTGGGAGCCATCGGCTTTGGTGACCAGCAGCGTGTTTGAATTCTCGAACGCGGCGCGGCCTTGCACGTGGTGTACTTTGCGTTGCTTCGACAGCACGCCCAGCCCGCCGGTGAGTTTCGAGACGACGCTCTCCTTCCACGAGCGCAGCCGCGCCAGATCAATCCTCGGCGCAGCAAATTCAATGCCCCAGTTTTTGGACTGATGCGACTCCTCGATCAGCTTGGCGACGTGCAGCAATGCCTTGGAAGGAATGCAGCCGCGATAGAGGCAGACGCCGCCGGGATTCAGTTCCGGATCGATCAGCGTGACTTGCATGCCGAGATCGGCGGCGAGGAATGCCGCGGCATATCCGCCAGGACCGCCGCCGATGACTGCAATGTTCAGAGATTGAGAGTCAGACATGGGTTCGAAACTTGAAACTTGAAACTCGAAACTGTTTTATCCTTGCACCGACAACAGGAACGGCTGCTCGAAGGCTTCCGCGATCCAGCGCAGGAAGCGGGCCGCGTCGGCTCCGTCAATCAGGCGGTGATCGTAGGAGAGCGAGAGCGGAAGTATGAGGCGCGGCTCGAACTTTCCATTGATCCACTCCGGCTCCATGCGCGATCGCGACAGGCCAAGAATCGCCACCTCGGGGTAATTCACGATGGGGGTAAAGCCGACGCCGCCGATGCCGCCCAGATTGGTGATGGTGAAGGTGCCGCCTTCCATGTCGGCGGGCGCAAGTTTTTTCTCGCGCGCCTTCCGCGACAGCTGCGACAGTTCCACCGCCAGTTCGACGATGTTCCTTTTCTCCACGTCGCGGATCACCGGCACCAGCAGGCCGCGGTCGGTATCGGCAGCCACGCCAATGTTGATGTACTGCTTGTAAACGATCTCTTCTTTTTCGATGTCGATACTTGCATTGAACTGAGGGAACACCTTCAACGCGGCCGCGCAGACTTTCAGCGCGATGGCTGTGACGGTCATCTTGCCGCCGGCTTCTTCGGCCTTGGGAGCGAAGCGGGCGCGCAACTGCTCGAGTTCAGTGATGTCGGCGCGATCGTGTTGCGTCACATGCGGAATCGTGTTCCAGGCTTCCGCCAGATGCTCGGCAGTTTTCCGCCGCACCCCGCGCATGGAGACGCGTTCGATCTTTCCCCACTTGGCGAAATCGGGGAGCTGCGGCTGGGCGAAGTGCCCTGCCCGGGGAGCCTGGGCCGCCGCTGTGGCCGCGGATAACAACGCCTTGGCATAGGCCTTGACGTCTTCTTCGCTGATGCGTCCGCCGGGGCCCGATCCTTTTACTTCGTAGATGTCGACTCCGACTTCGCGCGCGAGCCGGCGCACGTGAGGCGCCGCAGGCACGGGCTGACGGTGCTCGGTTCCGGCTACTTTGCCCAACTGCGCGGGCATGCTGAAGGCCGGAACCGCAGGCTGGGCGGGTTGATCGGGAGGAAGGGCTTGCTCTTCGGTCTTGCCTTCGGCGCGGATGGCGGCCTGAAATGCGAGACGCGCTCCGTGCTGCCCGGATACGTGCTCTACGGGAGCGGAGCTGGGCCGAGCGGGAGCGGAGGTGCTGGCTCCGCCATCGAGGGTGAAGATCACCTGTCCGACCTTGATCTTCTCGCCTTCTTTGACTTTGATTTCTCGGACCACGCCGCTCACCGAGGACGGAACTTCCACGACTGCCTTGTCGGTTTCGAGTTCCATCACCGGCTGACCTTCGGAAACTTTTGTGCCGGGAGAAATCATCAGGCGCACCAGATCGCCTTGCGAAATGTTCTCGCCGAGTTCGGGAAGCCTGAATTCGCCAGCGCTGGCGCTCGAGGCAGGAGTGCTGGGCGGAGCAGAAGGCGTTGGGCGTGGAGCTTCGGCTTGCGGCGTAGAAACAGGAGGCTGAGGCTTGGTCGCTGCCGGAGCAGGAGCGGCGGCGGCCGCTGGAGCAGATCTCGCGGCGGAGGATTTTGCTTCCGCGCCGTCGACGGTAAAGATGACCTGCCCGACCTTAACCTTGTCGCCTTCTTTGACGCGAATTTCCTGCACTGTGCCGCTGACCGAAGATGGCACTTCGACGACCGCCTTGTCGGTCTCGAGTTCCATGACCGACTGGCCCGGGCTCACGGTCGCGCCCGGAGCAACCATCAGGCGAACCAGGTCGCCTTGATGGATATTTTCTCCCAGCTCGGGAAGCTTGAATTCAAGCAATTGAGTCATTGTGTGATTCAGTCATTGAGCGATTGAAGATGACGCTTCGCCAACGAGTGAAATCGCTCAATCACCGGATCACTCATTGGCCCGATTTTCTAGCTTACCGCCGGATTCGCCTTCTCTGCGTTGATTCCCAGTTCTTGCACTGCGCGCTTGACGACATCGATCCCGATTTTTTTCTCGCTCGCCAACGCACCCAACGTCGCCAGCACGATGTGTTTGGCGTCGACTTCGAAGAAGTCGCGCAAGGCGGCGCGGCTCTCGCTGCGGCCGAAACCATCCGTGCCCAGCGAGACGAGTTGTCCCGGCACCCACTTGCCGATACTTTCCGGCAAAACCTTCATGTAGTCGGAGGCCGCAATGAAGGGGCCTTGCGCATCCTTCAAAGTGTCCGTGACGTACGGCACTTTCGCCGCTTCGCCGGGATGCAACATGTTCCAGCGCTCGCAGTCGTTGGCGTCGCGATAAAGCTCTTTGTAGCTGGTGACGCTCCACACGTCGGCGGCGACGCCATATTTTTCTTCCAGAATCCTCTGCGCCTTGAGCACTTCGAACATGATGGTGCCGCTGCCCAGGAGCTGGGCGCGCAGCTTGGCATCGGCTTTAGTGGAAGTGTTGAAGCGATACAGGCCCTTCAACACGCCCTCGCGAACCTTGCTGCCCGCCGGCATTTCGGGCATGGGGAGCGGCTCGTTGGTGACGGTCAAGTAATAAAAGATCGACTCCTGGTCGATGTACATGCGCTTGATGCCGTCCTGAATGATGATCGCAATCTCGTAAGCGAAGGCTGGATCATAGGCATGCAGGTTGGGAACCGGCAGCGCGAGCACGTGGCTGTGGCCGTCCTGATGCTGCAGGCCTTCGCCGGCGAGCGTGGTGCGACCGGCCGTGCCCCCGACCAGAAATCCACGACAACGCATGTCCGCCGCAGCCCAGATCAGATCGCCGATGCGCTGGAATCCGAACATGGAGTAGTAGATGAAGAAGGGAATCGTGGGAATGCCATGATTGGCATAGGCGGTGCCCGCCGCGATGAACGAGCACATCGATCCCGACTCGGTGATTCCTTCTTCAAGAATCTGGCCGTTCTTGGCTTCCTTGTAGTAGAGCAGCGTATCCATGTCGACCGGTTCGTAGTTCTGGCCGACGCTGGAATAAATTCCCACCTGGCGGAACAGCGCTTCCATGCCGAAGGTGCGGGCTTCGTCAGGGACGATGGGAACAATATATTTTCCGAGGTCAGGATCGCGCAGCAGCTTGGCCAGCAAGCGCACGAAAACCATGGTGGTGGAAACTTCGCGGCCGTCGGTGCCCTTGTGAAATTCTTCAAAATGCGCCGCGGGAAAAGGCTTGAGGGGCGTGGCGCGCACTTTCCGGGTGGGCATGTATCCGCCCAGCTGCTCGCGGCGGGCCTGCATGTACTTGATCTCGGCGCTGTCGTCGGAGGGGCGGTAGAAAGGCGCCTCGTGGAGTTCATCATCCGGAATCGGAATGCCGAAACGCGAGCGGAACATCTCCAACTCATCTTCGTTGAGCTTTTTCTGCTGATGGGTGATGTTCTTGCCTTCGCCGGCTTCGCCGAGTCCGTAGCCCTTGATGGTCTTGGCGAGGATGATGGTGGGCGAGCCCGTGTGATCGACGGCGGCGCGATAAGCGGCGTGCACTTTGATGGGATCGTGGCCGCCCAGGCGCATGCGCGCCAGTTGGTCGTCAGAAAGGTGCTCTACCATTTTCAGGAGGCGAGGATCGCTGCCGAAAAGGTTCTGGCGGAAGTACGCTCCGCTCTCGACGAAATATTTCTGGTACTGGCCGTCGCTGATCTCGCCCAAACGCCGCACCAGAAGGCCGTCTCGGTCGTTCAGAATGAGCTGGTCCCAGTCCGAGCCCCAGATGCACTTGATGACGTTCCAGCCGGCGCCGCGGAAGATGGCTTCCAGCTCCTGAATGATCTTGCCGTTGCCGCGCACCGGACCATCGAGGCGCTGCAGATTGCAATTGACGACGAAGATCAGGTTGTCGAGCCGTTCGCGCGAAGCCAGCGTGATGGAGCCCAGCGATTCCGGTTCATCCATTTCGCCGTCGCCGAGAAATGCCCAGACCTTGCCGCCGGTGGACTGCTTGAGGCCGCGATTCTCCAGATATTTGATGAAGCGCGCCTGATAGATCGCCTGAATGGGACCGAGACCCATGGAGACGGTGGGGAACTCCCAGAAATCGGGCATGAGCCAGGGGTGGGGATAGGAGCTCAAGCCACCGCCGGGCTTCAGTTCGCGGCGGAAGTTCTGCAGTTTTTCTTTGGAAATGCGGCCTTCGAGATAGGCGCGAGCATACATGCCGGGTGCGGCGTGACCCTGGAAGTAGACGACATCGCGATCGCCGTTTTCGGTCTGCGCGCGAAAGAAATGATTGAAGGCGACTTCGTAGAGCGTGGCGGCGGAGGCGAACGTGGAGATGTGGCCGCCGATGCCTTCCTGAATTTTGTTGGCGCGCACCACCATGGCCAGCGCGTTCCAGCGGACCAGGCTCTTGATGCGGCGTTCCATCTCCTGGCTGCCGGGAAAAGGCGGCTGCTGGCGAACTGGAATGGTGTTCTGGTAAGGCGTAGTCGCGGTGAAGGGAAGGTTGACGCCGGCTTCGCGCCGCGCGTGCAGCGCCAACTGCTGCAGCAATCGGCCGGCCCGGTTGGGACCGCCGTGGGATAGCACATAATCCAGGGAATCGACCCACTCCCTGGTTTCTAATACTTCCAGGCCGTCAGTTTCCGTCTGAGCCACGAATGATTTCTCCGTCGAGGAATGCGCAATACTCCATCATAATGGCAGTCGGTGCTCCATGTCTCGTGGTAGAGGCGCGA